>CAVGTD010000007.1:5151-51837 GCA_963632215.1 Clostridiales bacterium | reverse complement strand
ATGGCGTATATGCCCACCGAGGAGGAACTGCGCCACGAAATAGAACAACAAAAACGTTTCTTCTTGGAACAACACGGAAAGGAGCAAGACGATGAACAACAATAGGAAATGGAAATGTGATATTCTGAACATAGGTGACAAGTCAGTAGGTTGGAAAGAAACGATATATAGCACACCATATAATACATTCCCTTTTAATTAAGGGGTATAAAATATTCGGAAAATGCTCGAAGAGAATGTTGCAAATGGATTGGGAAAGAAATCTATGTCAGTCTTGTTTGCCGTAGCAGGAGCTATATCTTTTGGGCATTCCCGAACAAACACATACCACCCTCATCTTGAAGAGCTGCCCGAAAAGGCAGGGCGTTCAGGGTCGGTTTAAAAAACTGCGCAAATTGTTCCGCAGTGGCGGTTCTCCGCCGGGCTGCTCGGGTGCTTTCGGGGCGAGCGCGAGTACATCGGCGGCGCACTCGAGTGCGCCCGTGGACGGACTCGGGTGCGTTGGCGGGCGTACTCGAGTTTTCCCGTGGGCGTACTGGAGTGCGTCCACGGGCGGACTATAGTATGTCGGCGGACGCACTTTCCGCACCGTTTTTCCCGTTAGTCCTGGCTGCCTTGCTGCGGCGTTATTTGGTCTTCCGCCAAAAAACTGGGGACGTTAATCTTTCGTCAATGCTTTTTGAACACGGATTTCACGAATTAGACGGATGGCAAGTGCTGGCGCACTTGCCTTTGAACATTAATGCCCATTGATCGGGGGCTTTGCTGCCTGTCCCGTTGTGCATGAGCCGCATTTTTAAGAAAAATCCGCTACGCGACGTGCGGGACGTGCGTAGCGGACAGATCAACCAAAATAACATTATATAGTTTAGTAAGTCTTCGTTGGTTGTTGTTTCTTTTGGAATGTGGGGCGGAATTTATCTGCGGCTGAGGAGGTGGCGGCTTACTGTTTGTAAGCGTCCTCGTGTACGCCGGCTACGGCGCGGCCGCTGGGGTCGTTGAGGTTTTTGAACGTTTCGTCCCATGCCAGGGCTTCGGCGGTGGAGCAGGCCACGCTGGGTACGCTGGGCACGCTGCGGGCTGCGCTCTCGCTGGGGAAGTATTCCTCGAATATGCTGCGGTAGTAGTATTCCTCCTTGTTCATCGGCGTGTTGATGGGGAAACGCTCTGCGGCGTGCGCCATCTCCTCGTCGCTGACTGCGGCGGCGGTGACTTCCTTGAGCGTGTCGATCCAGGAGTAGCCTACGCCGTCGGAGAACTGTTCCTTCTGTCGCCATGCCACGCTCTCGGGAAGCATGTCGGCAAAGGCTTCGCGGACAATCTTCTTTTCGATTGTCTTGCCCGGGCACATCTTGGCCTCGGGGTTGAGGCGCATGGCCACGTCGAGGAAGTCCTTGTCGAGGAACGGCACGCGGCCTTCAACGCCCCATGCAGAGAGGCTCTTGTTGGCGCGCAGACAGTCGTAGAGGTAGAGCTTGGAGAGTTTGCGCACCGTCTCTTCGTGGAAAGCCTTTGCCGTGGGGGCTTTGTGGAAATAGAGGTATCCGCCGAACACCTCGTCGGCTCCTTCGCCCGAAAGCACCATTTTGATGCCCATTGACTTGATGACGCGGGCAAGGAGGTACATGGGGGTTGAGGCGCGCACGGTGGTCACGTCGTAAGTCTCGATGAAGTAGATTACGTCGCGCACAGCGTCGAGACCTTCCTGAATGGTATAGTTTATTTCGTGGTGTACGGTTCCGATGAAGTCGGCCACTTCCTTGGCTTTGGCAAGGTCGGGCGCGCCTTTCAGACCCACTGCGAACGAGTGGAGCTGCGGCCACCAGGCAGCCTGCGTGCTGTTGCTCTCCACGCGGCGCGCGGCGTACTTCTTGGCTACGGCTGAGATGACCGAACTGTCAAGTCCGCCCGAGAGCAATACGCCGTAAGGAACGTCACTCATGAGTTGGCGCTTCACGGCGTCTTCGAGTGCGTCGTGCACGTCCTTCACCGAAGCGGTGTTGTTCTTTACGTTGTCATAAGTCTCCCAGTCGCGGTTGTACCACTTGACCATCTTGCCCGTAGAACCCTGGTAGTAGTGGCCGGGGAGGAACGGCTCGTAAGAGTCGCAGAAGCCTTCGAGAGCTTTGAGCTCGGAGGCGCAGTAAACCTTGCCGTCCTTGTCGTGGCCGATGTAGAGGGGGATGACGCCTATGGGGTCGCGGGCAATGAGGAAGTCGTCCTTCTCCTCGTCGTAGAGGGCGAAGGCGAAGATGCCGTTGAGGTCTTCGAGGAAATTGATGCCCTTGTCGCGATAGAGGGCGAGGATCACCTCGCAGTCGGAGCCGGTCTGGAACTCGTATTTGCCGGCGTAGCGTTCACGGATTTCCTGGTGGTTGTATATTTCGCCGTTCACTGCAAGAACCTGCTTGTGGTCGGGGGCGAAGAGGGGCTGCTTGCCGCTCTGGGGGTCGACGATGGAGAGACGCTCGTGGCAAAGGATAGCCGACTTGCCGCAGTAGATGCCGTTCCAGTCGGGGCCCCGATGGCGTATTTTCTTGCTCATCTCAAGCGCTTTCTTGCGAAGTTCCGGGGTCTGTTCTTTAATATTGAATATCGATACGATACCGCACATGGCTTAGAATGTGTTACTTGTTGAGTTTTAGGCGTTAGCCTTTGACTTTTTGTTAGTATAATGGGTTATTTCGGTTGTCACACTGCAAATGTAACAACAAATATTCTAACAAAATGCTTTTTATAGCAAGTTTTTTGTGTGAATAGGCAACTTTTGCTCCCTTTTGTGGTATCCGGTGTCAGGAAGAAGGCAAAAAGCGTCCCGCAACAGCCGTGCCGATAGCACTTTGGCGGTTGCGGGACGCTTTGTAAGGTAGGGTGAAGGGGAGGCTACTTGATGACCATCTTTTTGGTAGACGTCTTCTTGCTGCCCACCTTGCTGCGGTAGAAGTACACGCCCTTGTCGAGTTTTGCGCCGGCGTAGTCGGTGAGGTTCCAGTCGACGGCCGTGTACGTGCTGTGCGCGTCGACGGTGGCGGAATGGTGCCAAACCCTTCGGCCGGAGAGGCTGTACACCTCAGTGTCGACCTCGGTGGGCACTTCTGCGCTCTCGATGGTGGTGATAAAGCGTGTGGAACTGCTTGCCAGTTTGTCCGTCGCGTCCACGTCGAAACCCTTCTGCGCGTTTTCGGTGACTACGAACGCCAGTTGCTGCAACGAGGAATTGCCGAAAGCGTCCCACACTTGCAGGTGGGCGGTGTGTCGGCCCAGCGTCAGACCCGAGAGGGGATATTCGAGCAAGCCCTCGTTGTAAGAGCCGCTGTTGAACGTGAAGTACTCGTTGACGGTCGTCTGGTTTTCGCGGTCGTTGTCGAACCACAGGCTCATGTTGTGCCCCATGTTGCCGCTCATCACCGATATGCTCGTGGAGTCGCTCACAGCTGCGTAGAGCGTGGCGGACGTGCCTACGGTAGCCCCGTTGGGAAAATCGGGCGTGTTGAGATACATATATATATTAGGGCCGATGCTGTCGGTGTCAGCCGAGGTGGACGAACTGCTAATGCAGAAGCGGGTGAAACTGCCGTTGAACTCGCGCTGCTTGTCGGCGCTTACGCCGTAGAGCGAGAGCAGGGCGGACGACGTGGAGAGCTGCACGCCGCGGGGAATGATGGTCTCGATGGTGAAACGTCCGTCCTTCACATCCACCGTACCCTCGTAGAGGGGCTGCGAGTAGTCGGAGTAGGTGAGGTTGTTCGCCGTGGTGTTGCCGTGTCCCTTGCACGTGATTTTCTGTTGCGGCCCATAGAGCGTGGCGTAGACAGTGCCGTTGAACGACGCGTCGCGCCGGCTTGCGTCGGCCGTATCCTGCACGTAGCCCGAGAAGCGTATCTTGTCGCCCACAGAGAGGTTGTTGAAAGAGTTCGATGCAAGCAGTTCGCCGTTGATGCTGTCGATGCTCAGTCCGTCGTCGGCATAGGCGAGCGTGAGGGCAGGGTCGGCAAAGAGCGCGTACTTCAGTTTGTTGATGCTCTGGTCGAGGCCGATGGTGTTGTTCGTTGTGCTGATGAGTTCGTTCTTCGTCAGGCGCAGCGCCTCGCCGATGGAGTAGCGTTTGTTGTTGGTGTTGTGGGCGAAGAGATACTTAATGTAGCCCTTGTTGAGCGAAGCGTTGTAGTTGGCGTAGACCGAGCGCGAGGCGCAAAGCACGCCAATGGCTCCCCCGTTGCGGTTGAAGAGCGCGCTCGTGCCGAGGTTTTCGCCGCCTTGGTCGTAGGGCGTGATTTCGCACGAGGCGAAAATCCAGAGGGGGAGCGACGAGCTGACGTTTTCGCCCATCTCCTGTTTGTTGAGCAGGAAGTAGTGCGACAGACGGTCGGGGCTGCCGTGCCCGTTATAGTTGAAGATGAGTGCGCCCGACTTCATAGCCTGTTTGAGTTTGCTCGTGGCGGCAGGGTAGGTAGTGCCCTTTGCCTCGTTCGTGGCCTCGTAAGCGTCGGGGAAGATGCGGCGAAGCATAAAGCCGCTATTGGCAGCGAGCTTCACCTGGCTGCAGACGTTTTGCGCGTCGTTCATGTGGAGGTTGTTGTCGCCCACGTCGCCGATGGCCCACATGCGGTTCTTCCATACGCCCACGCTGTTGTTGTCCATGTAGTTGATGGCCTGAGTGACGAGCCACTCCGCGTCGCTCTCGTTGGTGCAGATGAAGCGGCCGATGCCGAGGTCCACCTTGTCGGTAGTGATGCGCGAGCCTTCGCCGTCGTCGAGGAAACCGTAGTAGTCGTCAGTTACGTAGTCGTGGAGCGAGCCGATGCCATATCCACTGGTGAGAGTTTCCTGATCGCTGCGCTCGTAGGCGAGGAGGTAGTCGTTGGTGTTCGTGCCCGTTTTGCCCGACGTAACCATACGGTTGTCGTAGCAGCACTCGCCAAAGAGCAGCAGGAAGCGCGGACGGTCGGCATCGGTGGTAGCCTTGTCGTAGAGCATCTTGATGTAGCGGCGGTAGGCCGAGGCGTCGGGCGTGCCGGAGGAGAACTCGTTGTAGAGCTGGTCGGCGCGCACCACCTTTACGCGCATACCTTCCTTCTGTGTGTGCGCCGCAGCGAGCCGTTCAGCCTGTTGGCGATACTTGCCGCTGGCGGGGATGATGATGACGTAGTCGTAGGCCGAATCGGCGTGGAGGTCCTGGTTGTCTACGTTGCCCACAAGGGTAGGGGCGTTGTACGAGGCTGCCACGTCGACGATGACGAAACGCTTCGAGGCGTCGCTCGTCTCGGCCGTATAGGTAGAGCCGTTGAGCGTGCCGTAGAGTTCGGCTGTGACGCTCTGCGCATTGCCCAACTCCCACACGCGAGTGTTGGCGTTGGCATTGCTCACCACGAGCTGCTGGGCACTCGTCTTGTCGGTGGTGAACGCCACTTTCGGGTTGCTGGCCGAGAGCGTCTGCTCATAGATGGCGTGAAGGTAGTTGAGGTAGCCCGTGTTGGACGTTTGCACCTTTATGCTGGCTTCCGTGCCGAACGTGGTCGAGATAGTGCCGCGGTATCCGCGCGCCGACTCGTCGGAACCGAGCGTGCCGATGCTGCGGTTGACGTAGCTCTTCGAATCGCTGGCATCGATGATGGAAAACGTCGTGCTGCTGCCCTTTGGCAGAGCCGAAACGTCGTAGAACAGTTTGCACTGGCTTCCCGTATTGCCGGGCAGGGCGAGCGTGTAGGTGTGAGCCGTGCTGAGGTCGATGTTGTCGAAGAAAGCGCGTCCGCCGCCGTACCATGCGAGTTTGTCGTTGTCGACAAGCGAGTGCGCCTTCACCGTGGTGATGGCGTAGGTGGTATTCGACGGTTGAGGCAGGGTGCTGAAAGCGAGCGGTTCGCTGCCGTCGGTCGCCTCGGTGAGGAAATAGCAGCCCGTGTTGGAGAACGTGTTGCGCGTGAACGAGGACGACGAAAAACTCACCACGCCGTCAGCATAGAAGAGCGCGCTGCCGCTGCGGCGATAGAGCGGCACCTCGTTGAGGTCGTCTATCAGCGCACTGGCCCCCGTGAAAGTGAAAGCCTCGTTGATGAGACAGCCGCCGTAGCCGTAGAGCTTTACTTTCGAGGGGTCGGAAAAGCCCGCTTGGCGCAGGAACTCGTCCGTGAGCTGGTAGATGCCCTCGCTGCTTACGGAAATCTTCACCCACTTGCCCGTAGACAGTACGGAGTGGGCGGCATAGCGCGATGCCTTCGACACCGCCTGAGTGAACGATTGGATGCTGCGCACAACGGGCGAGAAATTGTACTTGTCATAGACGAAGGGCCGCAAGTCGTAGTCCGTCAGTTTTGTCCACTTCCCGTTGCGGATGACGACGGGGACGAACGACACGTCGAGAACCGTTTCGCCGCGGCTCAGCGAGCGTAGCGTGTGGAACACAACGTGGTCCTCGGGGGTGAAGCCTTCGGCAATGAGCTGCTTCTTCTCCTTTTCGGACAGAAACTCGTAGCGAGGGTATTCAAGCTTAACGCCGACAGAGTCGGTGGGCAAAAGGCTGCCCATGTTGAACTGCGCCGTTTGCCTTATGTCCTGCGCATGGGCTGAAAGCGCGGCGCAGAGAGTGAGTATGGTGAAAGGTAATCTCATGTGTGGAGGTTCCTTGATTTGGTTAGTCTACTTTATATTAAAGGTAAGCACGTCGTTGCCGTTGGCAATGAGGGTTAGGCGGTCGTCGATTTGCACCTGCACGTCGTCCAGCCCCAAGGGGAGCAACAGTAGGTCGCCTTGGCGCATGGTGTAGTATTCGCTCAGCGTTTCAATCATTGCGTCGGCAGCGGCTCGCAGCTGCGGCAGGTTGACCGCGCCTTGAACGGTTCGCTCGCCCACTTGCAGCTGGACGGCCAGTTCGTCCGCGGCGGGCGCGAAAGGCCTTGACACGCATACCGCATTGTCGAAGCCGATGGCCAAGTCCCATGGGGCGGACGCATTGCGAAGTTTTTCGAGCAAGTCGGCCGCCGTGAAGTGAACCGCCAAAAGGCACTCCGAGCCGTCGTAATAGCGGTGGGCAAACTGGCGGTGAATACTTCGCCCGAGGCGGTTGACGCGTATGCAGCTGCAGAGGGTGAGCATACACTGACGGGTGAAGTCGGGGATGAAGAACGGGCGTTTCTGCACGAGCAGGGCTGTGTCGGGGATGGAGGCGACAGGGCTGTTCGCGTCGAAAGCGCAAGATTGTCCCGGGAGCGGGAAAGAGCGGAATATCTTCATTGTAGCATTATCTGTTGAGGATGAACTTGATGCTCACGCCGAAGTCCTGCGTAGTGACGGGGTAGGAACTGGAAGTGAGCAGCGGCTTGTTCATCTGCCGGTCGTAGTAGGCGGTGAGCGTGAGGTACTTGCTCAGCGCATAGTCGGCAGAGAACGACACCTGCACGGCCTTGTTGCCGCTCGTGGCCTGCGAGAGCTGCGTGAGGATGTCGCGGTTGAGCGCGCTCTGGTTGCGCAGGGTGAAGTCGAGGCGCAGGTTGAGGTCGTTGGCAAAGCCCTTGCTGTTGGTGCTTGTGGTCTTGTCCTTGCCCGTGCCCTTCGACTTGCTGCGAACGGTCTTCTTCGGCGCAAAGAGTTTGAGGTCGGCAATCTTGTAGCCCAGACCGACGACGAAGTCGTTCGAACGCGTTTCGGTGAGCTGCTGCGAAGTCATGCTCAGCGTAAGCACGCGCGTCTTGCGCATCTCCACTTTGGCGGTGACGTTGTTCTGGAACGTCATGTCGATGCCGAGCAGGGGCGAGAAACTCTCGTTGATGCTCACCGTCGACACGTCGTACATTCCGCTTGGCACGGGGTTGCCCGAGGTCACGTCGTTGATGAAGCCGAAGCCGCCCATGTACTCCATATAACTCGTGTACGTGTTGTACGAACCAACGGAGTAAACGCTCTTGTAGGCGTGGTTGAGGTTGAAACTCTTGAACACCTTCTTCATCTTGGGGAGTTTAGCCAAACCGCCGTACGACACCGACCAGTTGGGGAGCATACGGAAGAGCGAGGGGAAGATGTCGAGTCCCGAACCGCCGGCGGTGTAGGTGTTGAGGAACGCCGGAATCATCACCTCGGGCGAGTAGGCACTGACGGTGCCGTTTTCGGGGTTGAACGTCTCGCCGGCAAGCGAGGACGTGGCGGGGTAGGGCGCACCAGTGTATTTGCTTTCAATCTGCTGGCGGTAGCTTTCGAGCGAGTTGACGAACTTGGCGAACGTCTTGCTCTTGTAGCCCTTGTCGGGCGACCCCACCTTTTCAAAGGCCGAGCCGATGGAGATGGTGGTCATTGAGAACGACCCCGTCTGCGTGGTGGGCATACCGTCGAACATGTACTGAATGCTGCGGTTGTTTGTGCTGTTGCGCGAGGCGGTGAGGTCAATCTTCACGTCGCGGAACGGTTCGAGCGTGGCGCGGAGCTGCAACGACTCGGTGAAGTTCGACGTGGCCGGCGTGGTCACGCTGTCCGACATCAGGAGCCAGCCCCTTTCGGCGGCACGGGTCACGTAGCTCTCGCCCGTTGCGCCAAAGGCAAAGTCGAGGCCGGGAGAGAAGAGGCCGCCGCTCTTTGTCTGGCCGAACACGTCGCCGATGTTGGGCAGGAAGCCCGGCACGTTCAGGTTGTAGCGGTTGGTGTAGTTCACGCTCACGTTGCGCACCATCATCAGGAAACGCGTGCCGAGTTGCAAGGCCTTGTACCACTTTTGGTCTTCCGCGCGCTTTTTGGGCGTGACGGTGACTTTGAGGCGTGCGGTGTCCTTCGACAGGATGAGAATCTTATTGTTGTCCACCACCTTATAGCGAATGGGGTAGCGGCTGCCGTCGGGCAGCAGGGCGGTGACGCGGAGGTTCTTCGACTTTTGGTTGTGCTGCAACACCTGCGTGGTGTCGGCTTTCAGCGTCACTTCCTTCTGGAAGTTCTTCTTCTTTTCCTCGTCCTTCGACTTCTCCTTGGGCGTTTGCGAGTATTTGCGGTTCACCTTTTTGAGGAACGGCACGTGGTTGTAGAGCGTCTCCATGTTGAGGCGTGCGTTGCCCGTGATGTTGCGCGAGTTGCTGATGGTGTTGCCCTGCGTAGAGCCGTTCTCGAGTTCAGAGCCGCGCGCCCAGTTGTAGGTAGCGTTGTAGGTGGCGTCGGCCGTGAGCCAGTCGAAGAGCGGCAGTTTGTTGAGGGGCAACTTCCACGAATAGTCGAAGTTTTGCTGATAGGTCAGGGGGCGGCCCATTTGTTTGATGCTGTGCCAAACGGAGTCCTTCCACGCCGTGTAATGGTCGGGGTAGAGGTCCTTGTTGACGGCGGTGTAGGGCTGTTCAATCTCGGCGTTCGTACCCGACGAGAAGTTGGCGTGCATGTTCTTCGTTAAGTCCCAACGAAGCTGGAAGGTGCGGTTCCACAGGAAGTCGCTCGACCACGTGAGCGGCAGCGAGGTGCTGTTGAGATCCTCAATGTCGCGTTCCTGCAATTCGTAGTACGAACGCGTGATGTCGGAGTTGAACCCGATGTTTTGCGGCAGGTAATTGAGCGAGAAGTCTTTGAGGATGCGGAACCACTTCGACTTGTTCTTCGACTTCTTGAACGGGTCGAAGCTCTTGAAGTTTGTGGCCCAGTTGTAGTTGAAGGAGTATTTCCAGTTTTGGTCCTTTTCCCACGCCGTGGTCTCGCCCGTGGTGTTGCGCGAGGAGTAAGCGTAGCCAAACGTGAAGTTGGCTGGGTCGTAGGGCATGGGGTGGCTCTTGGTGGCGATGTTGAAGCGTGCGCCCGAGATGCTGAAGTTTTTGTTGACGATGACGTTTTCGGCAATGTTTTTCAGCGAGTCTTTCTCCTCCTTGGTAGAAAGCGCGTTGAGCGCGTCTTTCAGTTCCATGTCGGTGTCGAGCGGATTGTAGCGCGGCGAGGTGCGCTGCTTCGAGTACGAATAATATATAGGTGCGTTGAGCTTCACCTTTTCGGGAAGAAACTTGCCGGCGTTGATGTTTGTGGTGATGGAGTATTCGTAGAGGTTGTCGTCGCGCCGTTGGCTCACGCTCTCTTCCAGTCCGCCGAAGCCCTCGGTCTCGATGTGGCCCGTGAGATTGACGCTTGCGAGGTCGGAGAGCTGGATGTTGAGCTGTGACTGCGCCGCCCAGCCGCCGTTGTTGGTGAACTGCTGCAAACGGAGTTCGTTGGCCCAAACCTCGACGTTCTGCACGTTGCGCGAGTTGTTGCGCACGCCAATCATGATGGTGCGCACTTCGCCCAGCGACGGGTTGCCCATCACGCTTATCTTGTTGGCCGGTTTGTCGGGGTCGTATTCGGAGTAGAGCTGCGTGTACGAGCTAAGTCCCAACGCCTTTTGTTTGTTGCGGTTGTTCTTGGCGGTGGTCAGCAGCGAGAGGTCGATGTCGAGCATGTTGTCGTCGGGCCAGACGATGCGCGCGCTGCTCGTGTTGTCGGCGTACTTGTCGGCGGGGGTTATTTTGAGGGGAATTTCGTACTCGTAGAAATTGCTCTTGTAGTCGGAGCCGAGGCGTACGAAGATGGATGTCTGCCCGTCCTCCACGGCCGTTTCGCCAATGAGCGAGTTGGCGTGGGTGAACATCTGCAAGTGCTTGTAGCGGCGCAGGTCGAGGCTCGTGTTTTTGTAGACGGCACGCGCGTCGCCGCTCGCCAGCTGCTTCACGGTGAGCGAAAGGGCCTGCTCGTTGTTTTGCAAAATCTGCGTCTGCCCGGGGTCTACCACGCGGCTGATGCCCGGCGGCATGATGTAGTTCACCGGTTCTTTGGCGTTGTTCTCCTCAAAGTTCACCGCGCTCACTTCGAGCGTGCCGCTTGTTTCGGGGGCTTTGCCCTGATAGAGAGCCTGTTCGTAAGCGCGCCATTCACCGTGAACGAGGTTGAGCGTGGCGAAGCGCAGAACCACGGGCGACTCGAAGCCCGTGAGGAACATACGCATGAAACGTATTGAGGAAAAGTCGGAGATGCTGCCCTCGCGCTTCTCGTACTGGTCTACGGGGATGCGGAACTGGTACCACGTGTAGTCCTTGGTCTGTCCGTCGCGTGTCTTTGTGCTGGTCACGCGCTTGTCCACGATGTAGTTCTGTCCCACCTGCATGGCGTCCTCGGCAATGTGAACGCGGTACTGGTAGTACTTCTCGTATTCGTTGAGCGTGAAGTCCTGGTTGATGTCCTCCACGTCGGGTTGCGTCTTGTAGGCGGTGCTGTAACTTTCGGGCGAGTTGTCCGCGTCGACGGAGTTGCCGTTGGGGTTGTTGATGTACTTGTAGCGGTCGAGGATGGAGCGGTTTTCGCGGTCGTAGTCGGAGCCGCGGAAGTAGTGGTACTTGTCGGCCGAGGGGTTCTGGCTAATGGAGTCGTAGACGGCGGGCGTTACCACCGACTGGATGTTTGCCAAGAACTGCGCATAAGCCGGGTAGTTCTTCTCCTGCTCCGAGGTAAGGCCGTTCAAGCCCACGTCTTGCTTGGCGCGCGAGCCGCTCGACGTGTTGAAGGCGTAGGTCACGGCCGATTGCGTAGGCACGCGTCCCCATACCGTTTCGGTGTATTGCGACGGGTCGTCGTCGATGGGCAGACCGCTCTCGTAGAACTTTTTGCCGTCCTTGAGCACGTCTTCGCTTATTTCGCCGAGGTTGAAGTAGAGTTCGCCGCTTACGGTGCGCCCAGCCTCGCGTGCCTTGATGAACGGGTCGAGCATCCAGAACTCGATGTACTCGATGTTGGCCGTCTCGAAGTCCGACGTTTCGAGCCGTCGCATCATGCCGCCCCAACGCTTCGAGGGCGTGAGCAGGTGACCGTTGGCATCGAGCGACGGGTCGAGGTTGTACGGGCCGCGCTCGTTGGGGTAGTAGGCAAGGTTCAGCACGTTGAGCGTGTTCGACTCTTGCATATTAACGCTCTTGTTCGGGAAGAGTTCACTCTTGTACACCTCGCGCACGTCGGGGTCGGACAGTTGCGCAAGGTCGTTCTTGATGTGGTTGGGCGTGAGGCTCGACGAACGCTGCGTGAAGAGCGGGTCGATGTAGTACCAGGCCAGCAGGGCGCGGTTGTAGCCGTAGCGCACGTCGTTGCTGTATTTCGACTCGGTGAAGAGCGACGGCACGCTTGAGAGCGTCCACTCCTTGGGGTTGGATATGTCGATTTCGCTCTTCGAGTTTTCAAAGTCGTCGATGTACGAGGCGTTGCCCTGCGCGCCGCGGCTTTTGCCGGCAATGAGCTGGGCAAACTCCGCCGTGAAGTTGATGCTCGACGGCGTGGTGCAGTTGACGAAAGGCAGTTTGTTGAGCCAGTCCGTAAGGCGTTGGCTCTGCTTCTTCCACGACAGGTTCAAGCCCCAAAGCGTGTTGTTGAGCGGTTCCGAACCCATCGACACCTTTGTGGTGAGGGGCTTTTCGCCGAGGTGCATGAACGTACCGCCAATCTGGAAGTCCTTTGAAAAGTCGTAGCCGAAGTTCATGCCGAACACCGTCTTGCGCTGCATACCGTAGTCCGTGTTGCTTTCGAGACTCACGTTCACGCTTGTGCCGGCGTCGAGTATGCTCTTGTTGAGTATGCGCACGATGCCCGAGTTGTAGTCCACGGTGTAGTCCGACCCTTCGGAGAGCGTCTGTCCCCCGGCGGTTACCACCACCGAGCCGCGGGGAATGTTCATTGCCCCGAGCTGTATCTCGTCGTTGCGCGAGGCCTTGTATTGTCCGGTTATGAGAAACTTGTTGCGCTCTGCCGTCTGCTTGGCGGCGGTGCGGGTGGTGTCGTAGAGTTCTTGGAATACGTACTTGCTCGAAATGTCGTCGTTGCCGATGGCGTTGGCGAGCGACGTGCCGAACGGTTCTACCACGGGGAAGTACACGCGGCCGTTCGTAGCGTCGATGGTGTATCCCTCCACGTAGTCGAATGTGCCGTTCGAGCCGAGCTTGTTATTGTTGTTCAAACGGTCAAGGCCGACGAGGGCGAGTATCTTTTTGTCCTTGATGGCGGGCTCGGGCAGGTAGCTGAGGTAAACGCCGGCGGTGTCGGAGAGGTATTTGATGTCGAGCTTGAACTTCTCCTTTTGTATCGACGTTGCTCCGAGGGCGTAGACGTTTTTCATCATCAAGTCCCAGTTGCCCATGGTCGGCGTGCAAGCCGTGTTTTTCAAGGCTTTTACGTAAAGTACCTCCTTGTTGTCCTTGCGGTCCGAGGAAAACTCGCCCACCTGGTAGGTCTGCCCCTTGTAGGTGTATTCGTAGGCTACGGCAAGCACTTGGTCGGTTTGCAGCGTCTGCTTGAGCGAAATGTAGCCGAGCGAGGTGTTGACGGTGTACTCTGAACTGCTCAGTTTGCGGGCCGACTCGAGTTTCTCATAGTCAACGCCGCCCACGAGGCCCGCCCCGTCGAGCGTGTTGGTGGCTGCCGACACGTCGCGGGCGGCGGTCAGCGAGGAGTTAAGGGTGGAGTAGAGGGTGTTTGAATTGTTGGCCGGCTGAGCTGCAGAACCTCCCACCCACATATGGTTGGATATGTGCGAGGCTTCGGCAAGGTCGGTGAAGCCCACTATGTTGCGGGTGTCGCTCGTAGCCCCGGTCTTGTTTGTCACCCACACCTCGATGCGCTTGATGGTTACGCCCGAACTGATGTTGGGCAGCTGGCGCATGGACTCGTCGTAGTGGTCGCGGAAGTAGTGAGAGAGGAAGAAGTGGCGGTTCTCGTCGTAGGCGTCGGCTGAAAACTCGTAGGTGGTGAGTTGCACGCCGCCCTTCGAACTTACCGACGAGGACGACGATTTCTTTTGCGCCACGACGGTGGAGAGCTTGAACTTGCCAAACTGCATATCGGTGCGCACGCCGAAGAGCGACGACGCGCCGCGTACCAGCGAGGAATTGGTGGGCATGCTCACGTTGCCGGCCTCTACGAGCTTGATGATTTCGTCCTCCTTGCCCTCGTAGCGGAGTTTGAGGTTCTGCGTGTCAAAGTCGAACGTGGCTTCGGAGTTGTAGTTGAAGTCCATGTTGACCTTGTCGCCCACCTTTCCGTTGAGGCTGAGGTTTATCTTCTCGTCGAAGTCGAAGCCGAACACTTTGCGGTTGCGTTCGGAGAGGCTCGGGTTGTCGGTGAAACGCGTGTTTGCGCCTATTTTCAGTTCCGCCGAACCTTGTGTCTTGATGCGCACGCCGCCGGGACCGAATATCTTGTTGAGCGGCCCGAGGTCGAAGTGCATATCGGTGAAGTCGAACTTCTCTTTTCCTTTCTCCTTATAGTCCTGCGCGTTCTTGCGGCGGTAGTAGTCGGCCACCGAACGGCTCATCATGAGCTTCTGGTATTCCTCCCACGACAGCGAGAACGGCGTGTCGAGATACTCGTCGCCGAGCTTTGTGCCAAAAAGGTAGCCGCCCGTGTTGTCGTCATACTCGCCCTGCGTTTTCAGGTTCTCCGGGTCGCGCAGGTCAATTGCCGCCTTAGCCGTGTCGGCAAGGGTGGTGGGCGTGGTGCGCTTCACCTTGGGCAGCGTGTCTGCGGCCGTCTCGGAGACGGGAACGCTCACTGCGTTCTCTCCGCTTGCTGCCCGTTCGCCTTGCGGACGGAACGTGTTGGGAAAGAACGCAGCCTGTACGCCTCCGATACTAAGGGAGACGAAAACAAAGGGCAGTATGTGCGACGGATTTTTCAATAAAAAACGATGTGGGTGAGTGTGGAATGTATGCGCAAACGGGGATGCTCCGCTCTTTGGCTTAGAGCATTTTGAGGGCTTTCTTGATAATGCCCTCCACGGGGAGCGACGCGTCCTCCTTGACGATTTGCATCACCACCTTTTGGCACGGTGCGGGCGAGAAGCCGAGAATGGTCAGGGCTTGGATGGCTTCGTCGATAAGCGGCGACTTCTCCTTCATCGACACTGCGCTGCCGTCGTCGGCCGAACCCGTTGCGCCGATAAACGTGTTCATCTTGTCCTTCAAGTCCACGATGATGCGCTGGGCGGCCTTCGGCCCGATGCCCTTCACGCTTTTGAGCGAGCGAACGTCCTCGGTCTGCACAATGTTGGCAAGGTCGGCGGGCGTAAAGGCGGAGAGTATCATGCGCGCCGTTTGCCCTCCTACGCCCGACACGCTCAGAAGCAGTGCAAAAAGGTCGCGCTCCACGCGGGTGGCGAAACCGAAGAGCGTATAAGCGTCCTCGCGGATTGCCTCGTAGACGAAGAGGCGAGCCTCCTTCTTGTTCTGAATGGCCGTATATGTGTTCAGCGAGATGTTGAGCGCGTAGCCCACGCCGCCCGTCTCAATAATTGCTGTGGTCGGGGCAAGTTCGCCGACCGTCCCGCGGATGTATTCTATCATATCTTATAAACAACGTGGCTTGATGCCGATTATTGTATTTGTCTGGCTCATGCCTTACGAAAAACCTTTTGCTGCATGTCAGTTCTTGCCGATAAGCTGCAGGAACTCTTCGCGCGTTTTTGCTTGGGTGAATGCGCCGCAGAAGTCGGACGTTACCGTTACGGAGTTGTCCTTTTCAACGCCGCGCATCTGCATGCACATATGGCGCGCTTCTACCACTACCATTACGCCGAGGGGAGCGAGAGCCTCGTTGATGCAGTCCTTTATCTGCATGGTCATGCGCTCCTGCACTTGCAGACGGTGCGAGAAGATGTCCACCACGCGGGCAATCTTCGACAGGCCCGTGATGTATCCGTTGGGGATGTAGGCCACGTGTACCTTGCCGTAGAACGGAAGCATGTGGTGCTCGCAGAGGGAGTAGAAGTTGATGTCCTTCACGATGACCATCTGGTTGTAAGGCTCGCTGAACTTTGCCGAGTTAAGTACGGCCTTGGCGTCCATGTCGTAGCCTCGCGTAAGCGTCTGCATGGCCTTGGCCACTCGCAGGGGGGTCTTCACAAGTCCTTCGCGCTCTGCGTCTTCGCCAAGCAGGTTGAGTATTTCGTGGTAGTGGTATTGCAGCTTTTCCAGTTTGTCGGTTTCCATACGCTATGTTTGCTTTGTGTGGTTCGGGTTAAAGGGAGGTCAATAAGGCACGTTTACTTCGCACGACACGATTCTCACTTCGTACGAGATGCGCGCGCGGCGTATCTTCGTCACGTATTTCTGCGCCTCTTCGCGTGTCTTGAAGTCGCCCACGTGCGTCACCCAGCGCGGAGCCTCAAAACTTGGGTAGGTTGCCAGCTCGCTGAATTTCGCGCGGCATTTCTGTCCGGCGGCGATTGCCTTTTGCTTGTCGGCTCGCGTGTTGCCCCCGGTGAATATGCAGATGCGGTAGCCCTTTGCCTTGTGCCTTGTGCGCGACACGTAGTTGTGTGTTTTCGTCTCTCTGTTGCTTGCCGAAGTTCCTGCGGCTTTGTGGCTTGCCGTGTTCTCTTTGTCGTGGGCGGTGGAGTGGGTGGCTGCCTTGTGTTCGTTGGGCGTTTTTTGCGCGTTGCCCTTTGCGCCGGCGTTCCCTGTGGGGTTGGTCTTCGCCTTGTCTGCCGCCTCCTGCTTTTTGCCGGGTGCCGGCGTGCCGTTCACTGCGTTCTCAATTTCCTGCGATTGGCTGACTACGACAGTCCCCTTGCCCGCTTCGGCCTTGCGGAGCTTCTCCGTGTAGGTGTTTTGCGCACTGGCGTTTGCGGTGAAGGCGAGGGCGAAAATGAGCGTCAGAAGCGTAGCCAAAACGGGGCGGCTTTGGTGTCCGTGCCGCTTGGCGTTGCCATGCCGTGAGGGGGCGTTTACCGGGGTGAAAAGCTTTTTCATAGGGTGTGCGGTTGTGTGGTAAATAAAAAACAGGAATGTGCAAATGCAAGTGCCTGGCGGCTTTGCGCCCCCGTGGGGACGGTTGCCGCGGCACTTACATTTGCACAGAACGGGCTGTGATGCCGGTTAAGCCTTCCAAGCGTCGATGATGCCCTTGAAGTCGGCTGCCTTCAAAGCTGCGCCGCCGATAAGGCCACCGTCTACGTCAACCTTCGAGAAGATTTCCTTTGCGTTAGAGGGCTTGCAGCTGCCGCCGTAGAGGATAGACACGTTCTCGGCAGCCTCGGCACCAAACTTGTCGGCGATAGTCGAGCGGATGAATGCGTGCATCTCTTCTGCCTGGTCGGCGGTAGCGGTCTTGCCGGTACCGATAGCCCAAACGGGTTCGTAGGCGAGGATAACGTGAGAGAACTGCTCGGCGGTGAGGTCGAAGAGTGAGCCTTCGAGCTGTGCCTTTACCACTTCGTTCTGCTTGCCGGCTTCGCGTTCTTCGAGAACTTCGCCGATGCAGAAGATTACGTCGAGGTTGTTGGCAAGTGCCAAGTTCACCTTCTCCTTCAAGATTTCGGGAGTCTCGTGGTAGTAAGCGCGGCGTTCGCTGTGACCGAGGATCACGTAGTTGGCACCCGTGCTCTTCACCATTTCGGCGGAAACTTCGCCCGTGTAAGCACCGCTCACCTTGTCGGCGCAGTTCTCAGCGCCAAGGCCGATGATGTTCTGGTCGATGATGCCGGCCACAGAAGCGAGGTGGATGAACGGAGTGCAGATAATCACGCCGCAATTGGGCTTGTCGGCGGTGAGTACTTCGTTAAGCTCCTTTGCGAGAGCTACGCCTTCCTGCAGATTCTTGTTCATCTTCCAGTTACCTGCAACGATTTTCTTTCTCATGATTTTTTTGAGTTTAAAACGTTTAACGTATATGTGATGTTTGTAGAATTTGTGTCCAACCCACAGCGCGTCGAGCAGTATGATTACCGCCACGGGGACGATAAACCACAGCAGCAGCGCGGCGAGGGGGTGGGGGGTGGTGTCGGCGGCGAGGCGGTCGGCCGTCGTGGCGTTTCCGTCAATTTCGGGCAGACTGTTGTTGCTCCATTTCTGCACGAGCGTGCCGTTGTGCAGAAGCAGCAGGCCCGGGTTCGACCGCACCATGGCGTTGAGTTCCGTGTCCTCAGCCAGCAGGATGGGGTAGGCCGCTCCTGTGCGGTCAATCCACGACGCTACGTCGTCGCCCGTGGACGATGTGGCCATGTACATCTTGTAGCCGCGGTCGCGGCAATAGTCGTAGAGGTCGTTTATGCGGTCGCAGCAGCCGTCGTCGGCCGTTTGCGTATAGGGGACAACGAGCAGAAACGTGTAACCCGTGTCGGTCAGCACGTCAAGCGTGCGGTCATCGCCCGTCTTCGGGTCGGCCAGGTAGAAGTTGGCCAGCTTTTCAGCGGCGGCTTGGTCGCCTTCGCCCGTAACGGCGGCGCGCAGGTTCGCCCCCCTTACGTAGGGCGTAAATTCCAGCACGGGCAGGTAGTGCAGCGTGTAGATGGCAAGCACAAGTCCGTATACCCAAGAATAGATGGAGACAATCCAGGCGTTGCGCGAGGAGATGACGTTGAACGTGTAGCGGGAAAACAAACTCAGTACCACGGCCGCTACGAGCAGCACGACGTTTTTGCCGAGCGTCTGCCCGTTGGTGAGCGTCAGGGCATCGCCAAAACAGCCGCAGTCGGCTACGGGGTTCTCGAGGTAAATCCAAACGGTTAGAGCCGTAAAAAATGCGGTGAGTATCAGCACCGCAGCGTTTGTGAGCTTGCGCCTTACTCCAAGGAACAGGTAAATGCCCAGCACGAACTCCACAAGCCCGAACGCCACGGCGAAAAATTCGAGCAGGAGCGCAGAACTGCTATAAGGCAGGTTGAGCGCAACGGCGTAGGCGTGCAGTTTGTGCACCATGCCCATAGGGTCGGCCAGCTTTACGAAACCGGAAAAAACAAACGTGGCGCAAAGCACCAGCCGGCACACGAGCGTAAGGGCGCGGAACGAATATGTCTTAATCGTTGTTTTCAAGAGTAAGCTTAATCAGGGCAAACACGGCGTAGTTCATCATGTCCATGTAGTTTGCGGCAATGCCTTCGCTCACGAGCGTCTTGCCTTGCAAGGCTTCGATCTGCTTGGTGCGGAAGAGCTTCATGAAGATGAGGTCGGCGTACGACGAAACGCGCATACTGCGCCAGGCTTCGTTGTAGTCGTGGTTCTTCTTCAACATCAATTCGAGCGACGCTTTTGCGTGATTGTCATACAGTTCGATGGCTTCGTCTGCTGTAATGTCCTCGCTGTCGGCCACGCCTTTGTCGAGCTGAATGAGCGCAATGATGCTGTAATTCACGATGCCGATGAACTCGGGTACAATGCCCTCGTCGACGGCTGCGTTTCCCTGTATTTGCAGCGAGCGGATGCGGGCGGCTTTGATGAAGAGCTGGTCGGTCATGGTGACGGGGCGCATCACGCGCCACGCCGTGCCGTAGTCGTGCAACTTCTTCACGTAGAGGTCGCGGCAGACGGCCAGGACTTTCTCAAACTCCTCCTTGGTATTATAGGTGGGCATTGTTTTCTCTTTCAATGATTTGTATGTGCAAAAATACAAAATTCTTCCTCAACGGCAATTGCCCGTAGCCTTTTCGGGGAACGGGCGTTCTACAAGACTTTCGATGTGTTAAGCGAGCATTGCGCCTGTTATTCATGATTTGCAAAACGGCAATTATGGGCGGCGCAAAAGGCTAATTTTATACACAAAAGCCACATTTGGCGGCGAAACGGCTTGCATTTCGGCAGTTCTCCCCATATTTGCCCCTGAAACGCAACCCAATAAAGGCGCGGGCGCAACGCTCAGCCGGCAGACATTAACTTAGAAACACTTCACAACGATGAAACGCATAGCACTCTCACTCCTGCTGCTCGTGGCCGCCTTTTCGGCCAAGGCAATGAGCTATGAAGAGGCGCGCCAACAGGCGTGGTTCCTCACCGACAAGATGGCGTACGAACTCAACCTCACTTCCGAGCAGTACGACCGGGCTTACCAAATCAACCTCGACTACCTGATGAGCGTGGACACGCCCTCCGACTGCGGCGGTTACTACTGGCAATACCGCGACACCGACTTCCGCTGCGTCTTGTTCGACTGGCAGTACAATCTCTACCGCACGCTCGACTACTTTTTCCGTCCCGTGCGCTGGGTGCAGAGCCGTTGGTACTACCCCGTGTTCGACCACTACCGCTACGGCTACTACTATTTTGACCACCCCTCGGTCTACGTGAGCTACCGCGGGGGAATGTGGCGCCGCCGCGGACACAACGATCCCAGTCCCTACGTGGCAATGGTGCCGGCCCGCGGCTTCGGAATGCGCGACCAGTACCGCAACCGCAACTGGACGGGCGGACGCAACGAACCGCCACGCGGCAACTCCATGCAGCCCGGCGGACGCGGGCAGGGCGGTTTCAGCCCGTTCGGTCCGCAAGGCGGCAACGGCTACGGCCAACGCGGCGGCGCAAGGGGGTCAGGCCCTGCCACGCAGCCTGGCGGCAACCGTACGCAGCCCAATACGAACCGCACTCAGCCCGGCAACAACACGAAGCCGTTTGCCGACCCGTACACCAACTACCGCCAGACGGGGCAAAGCGGCTCGCAAAGCAGCCGCGGCTTCGGTCAGCCCTCGCAGCGAGGCGGCGGCACGCTTACCGGACGCGGCACAGGCTCGTTCATCCCTGCTGGCGGCACCGTTCAGAGCCGCAGCCAAGTCAACTCTTCCGCACCGTCAGCCCCCTCGGGAACGCGCGGCGGACGGGCGCACGGCGGCCGTTGACAAACGGCGCAGACATATTCTGTACAAGCAGAAACGAATTGAGGAACAGCAGGCATCCGGTATCTTGCCTACTGTTCCTCAATGCATAAATGCCGCAGGTCGTACATCGACCCGTTGTAGATGTTCAAGTCAACCTTGCCCTTGATGCCGTCGATGCGCCCGCAGTCGGTGTGCTGCCAAAAGCGCCATTTGCCCTTGTAGGCAAGCGAGCGCACGTAGTAGTGGGCTATCCAGTAGGGGTAGCGGTCGAACTCTTCGGTGTTGAGGTAGTCGCGCTTGAACTTGTAGTTGGTGTAGATGATGGGCGGCACGCCGTACCGTCTCTCTACCGTCCTGAGCCATACGAGGCTTGCTTTGCGCAGTTGTTCCACGCTGAGGTTCCCTCTTTCCTCGATGTCGAGTACCGGGGGCATATCGCCCTCTTCGAGGTGTACCTGTTTCAGGAAAAAGTCGGCTTGTTTTTGTGCCGAAATCTGCGGTTTGAAGTAGTGGTACGCCCCGCGTATCAGTCCGTTTTCGCGCGATTGGTAAAAGTTGTCGTTGAAGTTCTCGTCGATGTGGCTTTCTCCCTCCGTGGCCTTGATGAACACGAAACTCACGGGAGCGTCCTTGATTTGCGCCTTCGAGAGTTTTTCCCAGTCGATTGCGCCTTGGTGGTGGCTCACGTCGATGCCGTGGATGGAGTATCCCTCGGGGTAGTTTTCGTTGCCGTAGAGAGCTTGCCACTTCGAGGTGTAAGGGCCGATGACGTAGATGTAGACAAAATAACAAGCCAACGCAGCCGCGCAAATCAGGCCGAGGCGGATGGCAAGCACGCGCATACGCATCCTGAACCCGTGGCCTCGTGCCGTCCGCTTGCGCTTCGTTGCGCTTCGGCGGGCGTTCGGCCGGGCAGGGCGCGCCGTTCTTCGTGGCGGGCCTGTTCTTCGGGGGCGTGAGCCTGTGTTGTTGGTTGGCATAGTGTGGTTTTAAAGAAAGGATTAAGCGACTGTCCCGGCCCGTTGGGGCTTTGCGGATGCGGTCGCTTAATCCTTTTGTGTTACGTCGCTCCCCCTACGGCTGATGCCTCAGGGGAACGGTTGCGTATTACTTGCCCTGTTCGAGCTTCAGCGTTGCGGTGCACTGGTCGCAAACCTCCGTGGGTCCCCAGTACTGGATGGGGCCGGGGTATACGAAGCAAGTGTTCTCGGCCCACTCTGCGCGGTGTTCAGCGAACTTCTTGAAGGGTGCGCCGTCGAGTTTCACGAGAGCCTTCTTGATTACGGGCTTCATCTTGCCGTTGCGGCGCTCCATGTTCATCATCATCGTGATGGGCACACCGCCGGCAATCCATTCAGCTGCGGGGGCAGTGGTGTTCTTCACGATAGCCATGTAGCCGGTCTTGCCGTTTGCCACGAGCTGAGCGGCGCTTGTGCCGAGAGCGTAGCAGTAGTCGGCATCGTAGTTCGAGGGAGCTGCGCAGCGGCCTTCGTAGCCGAAGAAGTGGTGCTGTGCGGAGAACTTGCCGTTGAACTTGCCTTCCTTCTTCCAAGCGGCGAGCTTTGTGCCAACCATTTCCGAGAGGAGCTTCTCCGTCTCGATGAGCGACACCTGTACGTTGCCGTGGGGGTCGCGTTCCATGGTGAGCTGCTTAGCCACGCCTTCGGGCAGGCTTTCGTAGATGGCGGCGTTCTCCTTCGACAGCTTGCCGAGAATCCATGCGCGCTGTTCGGCGGCAGCCACGTTGGCGGCTTCGGGAGTAGCGAGCAAGTCGTTGAGTTCGGCGATGAGCTTCTTCATGGCGGGGATGAACTCAATGAGGCCTTCGGGGATGAGCACCGTACCGAAGTTGTTGCCGTTAGCGGCGCGCTTGGCCACGATTTCGGCGATGTAGGTCACGATGTCGTCGAGCGTTTGGTTCTTCTCTTCCACCTCTTCGCTCACGATGCACACGTTGGGCTGGCACTGCAGGGCGCATTCCAGGGCGATGTGGCTGGCCGAGCGGCCCATGAGCTTGATGAAGTGCCAGTACTTGCGGGCGGAGTTGGCGTCGCGCTGGATGTTGCCGATTACCTCTGCGTAGGTCTTGCAAGCCGTGTCGAAGCCGAACGAAGTCTCAATCTGGTCGTTCTTCAAGTCGCCGTCGATGGTCTTGGGGCAGCCGATTACCTGCACGCCGCAGTTGTGGGCAGCGTAGTATTCAGCCAATACGCAAGCGTTCGTGTTCGAGTCGTCGCCGCCGATGATTACAACGGCTTTGATGCCCAGCTCGCGGATGATTTTCAAGCCGCTCTCGAACTGGTCTTCCTCTTCGAGCTTTGTGCGGCCCGAGCCGATCATGTCGAAACCGCCCGTGTTGCGGTAGTCGTTGATGATTTCGTCGGTGAGTTCGATGTATTTGTGGTCAACCAAGCCGCCGGGGCCCATGAGGAAGCCGTAGAGCTTGTTGCTTGCATTCTGCTTTTTGAGTTCGTCGTACAGACCGCAGATCACGTTGTGTCCGCCGGGAGCCTGGCCGCCCGAGAGGATGATGCCGATGTTCATCGGGGCGTACTCCTTCTTCTCGTCGGTGGGTACGAACTCCACGAGGGGCATGCCGTAGGTGTTGGGGAAGAGCTTTTTGATTTCTTCCTGGTCGCCAACGCTTTGGGTGGGCTCACCTTCTTTGATACTTACGTTGCCGCGCAAGCCGGCGGGCAGCTTGGGCTGGTACGACGCGCGTGCAATCTGTAATGCGCTTTTTTCCATAAGAGAGAATATTATTATAGAAAGTTTGGATTAGTACTTTTCTCTGTATAGGTGTGGGGCTATTCGCCGCATGCAGTGGCAAAGATACTCATTTTTATGCAGTTCTTGCGGCTTTGGGGCATATTTGGCAGCGATGAACGCTCCAACATTACGCTTCCGGCAGCATTGGCGTATTGTCCGGGGAAAGTTTCATCTCCTCAGTTCGTTGAGGATGTCTTCCATGATGTACTGGTCGCTCATTAGCTGCAAGCCCGTCTTGGGGTTCGTCAGCTGCTGGTAAACCTGAGTGGAATAAAACAGGTCGAGCGCACGCTCGGCGCTGATGTGCAGCGTCTTGGCCAACATCATGATGAGGCGGCTCTGCTTCCGCCACAGTACGTTGTCTCTCATAGTTGCTCAGCCTCCTTAACGATGGTTGATGAAACGAATGTCAGGAACTTGTCCACGATGGCTTGGTTGAGAATGCAAAGTTGATGGTTTACGGCTTTGTATTTCAACTGTCCAAGTGCCTGTTCGGCGGTAATTATTCCGTTCTCATAATCCTCTACCGTGTCGATGACGTTGTCGTTGGCTACACCGCCTTCTACCAAGTCGTATTGGTCTTGCATAGACCCGCCATTGCGGCAGTCTATCACATACTCCAGCCATTCAATATCGTAGCTGTTAAATGTTTTTATGCGATAGCTGTTACGCTTTATTCCTTCCAGATCGAGATGGAAGGTTGAAACGACAGCCTGTGTCCCCGTCTTGCGTCTTTCGGATATAGTCTTTGCCCATGATTCGGCTTGTGACCGAAGCAGAGTAAGGTAGAAACCTTGCCCAAAGTCGACCCTGGCTCGGCCCAATTTGACCAGCGGAGACGATACTTCAGTGTATGAACCGTGATATAGTGTAATCATTGCTCAGCCTCCCAGTTCAATAATGTTTCGCTGATGTCTTCGGCCACCCACTGCAGGCTTTGCGTGTGCAGTTCTTCGTAACGCTTGAAGAGCCGGTTGTGTATAAGTCCCTGCTTCTGCAAGCGGTCGTGCATGTCTTTCCCCGTGATGCCCAGGTTTTTCGCTCCGCTCTCTATCGCCATGACCGCAAAGTGCACTTGGCGGTAGGTTTGGTCGTCTTGAATGTTTCCCATGTGATTGTCGCTAATGTCGGTTCGTGCAGCCCTCGCAGGGCTTAGGCTAAGCCACGGCTAAGTTACGCATTTTTACAACAGAATGCGTACCCCGGGGCTTCCCGTTCCTACATCGGGGGTGGTGAAAATTATCCCCGGGCTTGTCAGCGAATACTTGCAAGTATTCAATGTGTTGCTTGGCAAGTATTCAATCTGCTTCTTGGCAAGTATTCAATGTGTCGCTTGGCAAGTATTTATTGACTACCCCGGGGACGGGAACGGCGGGCTGCCTTGCCGGACGGAAAACGTGGGGCAAGGCACCGTTGGGCGGCGTCAGTCTTCGAGTTCCTCGATGTCGTAGATTTCGTCGGTGTCGAGGTCGTCAGCGTCGTCGGTTTCGGGCAGGTCGTAGTCGGCTTGCCAGTCGGCGAAGTCGGCGGCGAAGCCCGTGGCCTCGCGGTCGCGGTGGACGATGGAGCCGCCCTCGCTGACGGACTGCAGCTTGTTGCTCTCGCTGTTAAGCTCCTCCCAAAGGGTGTCTTTGAGCTGGTCGATGCCCAGCCCGGTGACGGCGGAGATGTAGATGACGGGCAGGTCGTCGGGCAGTTCGGCGCGGAGCATTTCCATGAGTTCTTCGTCGAGCAGGTCGCATTTTGTCACGGCCAAGACGCGGTGCTTGTCGAGCATGCCGGGGTTGAACTTCGCCAGCTCGTCGAGCAGTATGTTGTATTCGCGGGCAATGTGTTCCGTGTCGCCGGGCACCATGAATAGCAGCAGGGAGTTGCGCTCAATGTGGCGCAGGAAGCGCAGGCCCAGTCCGCGGCCCTCGCTCGCCCCCTCGATAATTCCCGGTATGTCGGCCATGACAAACGATTTGTTGTCGCGGTAGGCCACTACGCCGAGGCTCGGCTCCATGGTGGTAAAGGGGTAGTTGGCTATCTTGGGCCGGGCCGACGACAGGGCGGAGAGCAGCGTCGACTTGCCGGCGTTGGGGAAACCTACAAGGCCCACGTCGGCCAAGAGCTTGAGCTCGAGGATGACCATCAGCTCCTGCATAGGCTCGCCCGGCTGCGCGTAGCGCGGCGCCTGGTTGGTGGCCGTGCGGAACTGCCAGTTGCCCAGTCCGCCGCGTCCGCCCTTGAGGAGCATCACCACTTGCCCGTCCTCTGTCACGTCGCAGAGGTACTTGCCCGTCTCGGCGTCGTAGGCCACTGTGCCGGGCGGCACGTCGATGTAGCGGTCTTCGCCGTCGGAGCCGTGCGAGCAGCACTTCGAGCCGTTGCCGCCGTTGCCGGCGAACACGTGGCGTTCGTAGCGCAGGTGGAGCAGCGTCCAGTAGTTGTGGTTGCCTCGCAGGTACACGTTGCCGCCGCGCCCGCCGTCGCCGCCGTCGGGCCCGCCGTTGGGCTGGTATTTGGCCCGGTGCATGTGCATGGAGCCGCGGCCGCCCTTGCCGGAGCGGCAGAATATTTTCACGTAGTCTACAAAGTTCGATTCAGCCATACGGGATTGGGGTTGATTGTCTTTATTCTGGGTATTTATTAATGATTGATTGCCGATATTTTTTAAGTGATGCGGCAGGTAGCAAAGGTCTTGTGAGGTTGAGTTGTAAAGACGTTGATTTAACGCATTAGGGTTCCGATTAAGTGGCGATGCGTGGATTTCGGGTGCTTTGGTTAAAGACAAGTGCGTCCTGCGTCTTTTGCAGAAAGTTGCGATAAGTGCAGGATATATTATATGTAAGTCTATTGCCAAAGCGGTTCGGTTCTTTTTCAACCTCATTGAAGATGAGAATACGCAATTTCTTGTCGAAGCGATACAGGTTCATGACCTTGTCGAATGAAGCCCCCTCTTTAAATTGATGTTGCGACTTTGGAGCTAGCAAAAAAGGATGCATATAGGCTGACAAACGATAGTAACCAATGCATTCAACGCACCGTTGTGCTTTGGCTTCGTCGTTTATCTGCAGTCCACGCTGCGTCATAAGTTTCACCAGCTTTTCTGGTGATTCGTACATCTTGTCAAAATGTCTCTTAACCATAGGTCGCATACAAAAAAAGCCCAGCCTATTTAAGCATTGTAAAGAGGCTCGGCTGGAACTAACGCTGCAAAGATGCATATAATGTCTGAACCAACAAACTTTTTAGGGAGAAAACAAAAGGACTGGCACTATAAAGCGGAAATGGTCGGTTATAGTTTTCCGCTGATGCTTTTTGCATAACCGTTTCGCATTACTCTGATACTCCTCGCTGCAATCTTTTATTGGTTGATGGTAGAGCCTTTGAGGCAAAGGCTTATTGTGGCGCACCGGCCAGAAAACAAAAACGCGCGGATACGCCCGCTTCGTGGCAGACGTATCCGTGCGCGGCGCGGAGTGCGTTAGAATTGGTCGATAACGGCGCAGAGGGCGGCGTTGATCTCTTCGAGTTCGCCGTAGCCCTTCACTGCGTGGCGCTTGCCCTCCTTCTCGTACCATGCGATGAGGGGCGAGGTCTGCGCGTTGTATACGTCGAGACGCTTCTTGATGGTTTCGGCGTTGTCGTCGGCACGGCCGGAAGTCTTGCCGCGGTTGATGAGGCGTTCCATGAGCATATCCTCAGGCACGTCGAGTTCGAGCATGCCCGAAACCTCGGTGTTGCGGTCGGCAAGCATTTTCTTCAAGGCCTCGGCTTGGGGAATGGTGCGGGGGAAGCCGTCGAAGATGACGCCTTCGCAGGGGCAGAGCGCGTCGTAGGTGGCGGCGAGGATGTCGATCATGAGCGAGTCGGGGATGAGCTGGCCGTTGTCGATGTAGCCCTTGGCCGTGGTGCCCAGTTCAGTGCCGTTCTTGATTTCGGCGCGCAGCACGTCGCCGGTAGAGATGTGCTTGAAGCCGTACTTCTTCACGAGCAGGTCGCTCTGTGTGCCTTTGCCGGAACCCGGCGCACCGAAGATTACAATGTTTTTCATTTGCGTGTCTATGTGATTGATAGTTTAGAAAAGTCGTCTGTTGCCGTGTTCGCCTTGCGGCGAGCGGGTCAGTCCGTCACGGTGTAGATGTGCGGCAGGTTGCGCCCCTCGCCGTCGTAGTCGAGGCCATAGCCCACAATGAAGTCGTTGGGGATTTCGAAGCAGCAGTAAGGCACGTCGAGCTTCACTTTGAGGTTGCCCGGTTTGACAAGCAGTGAGGCGATGCGCACGTCGGCCGGCTCTTTCTCGCTGAGCGTTTCGAGCAGGTGCTTCATAGTCAGGCCGGAGTCGATGATGTCCTCGATGATAACCACCGTACGGCCCTTGATGTCCTCTTTCAGGCCGATGAGCTGCTGCACGCTGCCCGTGGAACTTGTACCCTCGTAGGAGGATACGCGCATGAAAGTGATTTCGCAGGGAATGGTGATGCCTCGCATAAGGTCGGCGGCAAAGATAAACGAGCCGTTGAGCACGGCAAGGAAGAGCGGCTTCGTGCCCTCGAGGTCCTTGCTGATTTGCGCGGCTACCTCGGCAACGCGCCGCTTGATGGTTTCTTCAGTAATCGATACCGTGAATTTACGGTCGCGGACCGTGACGTTCTCCATGACTGTATGATTGTGCTTTATGTGTTTCCGTTCGTGCAAAGGGCGTGAAGAAAGTCCCTCCCGGGGACAGGCGGCCTGCTGCCTTGGCAACGCTTTGCCCGGCGCGGCGGCTTGGCAGCCCTTTGTTGTTGACCGCAAAAGTACTGTTTTTTTCGTATTTTTGCAGATAAATAGAAGCACGATAAATGATTTATCCCGAAAATTTTGAGCGGAAGATTGGTTTTACTGAAATAAGGACGCTGCTGAAAGGCCGCTGCGTGTCAACGCTCGGCACGGAGTGGGTGGACAAGCGGCTGCACTTCATGACGCACTACGACGAAGTGGCTGAAGAACTCGACCGTGCCCGCGAGTTCGCCCGCTTTGCCGACACCGACGACGAAAGCGCCGACTGCGAGTTTTTCGACGTGCGCGAACCCCTGATGCGCATCCGCCCCGAGCGCACCTACCTTGAGGAACTCGACCTGTTCAACCTGAAACGCTCCGTCAGCACCATTATTATATATGTAAAGCTCTTCACCCAACGCCTTGACGACGAGGACGGCGGGGCAGGGGAGGCCGGCGGCGAAGAGGCAGCCGAGGCAAAGCCACGCTACGTTTACCCGGCGTTGGGCCGCATGGCGGAGGACATCGACGTGTTCCCCCTCATCGTGCAGCGCATCGACGCCGTGCTCAACAAGTACGGAAAGGTGAAAGACACCGCCTCGCCCGAACTCCTGAGCCTGCGCCACCAGATAGAAATCACCTCGCGGAGCATATCCCACAGTCTGCGCACCATCATCAGCGAGGCGCAAACGTCGGGCTACATCGACCGCGACGTGACGCCCACCCTGCGCGACGGCCGCCTCGTCATTCCCGTAGCCCCTGCGCTCAAACGCAAGATAAAAGGCATTGTCCACGACGAGAGCGCAACGGGAAAAACCGTATTCATAGAGCCGACCGCCGTAGTCGACGCAAACAACAAGATACGTACGCTTAAAGCGGCCGAACGCCGTGAGATAATCCGCATTTTGCAGGAACTCACCGCCGAGATTCGTCCGCACATTCCCGCCCTGCTCAGCTCGCTACACTTCCTGGCGCACGTGGACTACCTGCGTGCCTTGACCATTTTTGCCTCGTCGTTCCAGATGACTGTGCCGCAGCTCGTGAAACAGCCCTGCATCGACTGGGTGCGAGCCAAACATCCCCTGTTGCAACAGTCGCTACAGCGCCACGGTGGCGAGATAGTGCCGCTCGACGTGACCCTGCGCCCCGGCCAGCGCATCCTGCTCATATCGGGACCTAACGCCGGCGGAAAGTCCGTTTGCCTCAAAACGGTGGGTCTGTTGCAGTACATGGTTCAGTGCGGAATGCCCGTGTCGGCCGACGAACGCTCGCGGGTGGGCATCTTCCGCGACATCATGATTGACATCGGCGACGAACAGAGCATCGAAAACGACCTGTCCACCTATTCCTCGCACCTGCTCAACATGAAACAGATGATGCAGCGCGCCGGAGGGCAGAGCCTCTTGCTCATCGACGAGTTTGGCGGCGGCACAGAACCGCAAATCGGCGGCGCGTTGGCCCAGGCCTTTCTGAAGCACTTCGTGGAACGCGCCAACTTCGGCATCATCACCACCCACTACCAGAACCTCAAGCACTTTGCCGAGCAAAACCGCTCCGTGGTGAACGGAGCCATGCTCTACGACAACGCCGGAATGCGTCCGCTCTTCAAACTCCAAGTGGGCAACCCCGGCAGCTCGTTCGCCATCGAGATAGCCCGCAAGATGGGCATACCGGCCGAGGTAATCAAGTACGCCACCGACATTGTAGGCCGTGACTACGTGATGAGCGACAAGTACGTGCAGGACATTGTGCGCGACAAGGAATACTGGAACACCAAACGCCGCCACGTGCAGGAACGCGAAGAGCAGCTCGAAAAGGCCATTGCCAAGTACGAGCGCGAAATGACCGACTTTCAGCAAGAGCGCAAACTCATCCTTGCCCAGGCGAAGAACGAGGCCAAGCAGCTCATTGAAAAAGCCAACGCCCGCGTGGAAAACACCATCCGCGAAATACGCGAGGCGCAGGCCGAGAAAGAGAAGACCCGCCTTGTGCGCAACGAACTGGCCGACTTCAAACAACAGATTGAGGAAGACACCGCCGAACAGGACCGCATAGCCCGCAAAATAGCCAAGATACAACGCCGCCAGCAACGACGCTCCGAGGGTGAGGGCAACGCCCGCAGCCGCAACGCCGCCAGCGAAGAGGCGGCCGCTCAGAAGTTGCGCAGCCTTGCGGGCGGAAAGGGCACGGCCGCCGCGGCCCAAAGGGCGGAGGGGGCAATCGGCGTAGGCTCGTACGTCCGCATCAAGGGGCAGAACACCGCCGGGCGAGTAGAAGCGGTGGACGGCAAGTCAGCCCGCGTGTTGTTCGGCATGATGTACACCCAAGTGCAGCTCAGCCGCCTTGAACCCTGCGAAGCCCCCGTGAAGGAAACGCCGGCCGCCGGCGTGGCAGCCACCTTTGTGAGCAAGGAGACGCGCGACGCCATGCACGAGAAGAAACTCCACTTTCGTCCCGAAATAGACATCCGCGGCATGCACGTCGACGAGGCTCTCAACGCCATAGCCTATTTCATCGACGACTCCATACAGCTCGAACAGTCGCGGGTGCGCATCCTGCACGGCACGGGAACGGGCGCGCTCCGCGAACTCGTGCGCAACTATCTGCGCACCGTGCCGGGCGTGGCCTCGTACCACGACGAACACGTGCAGTTCGGCGGCGCGGGCATCACGGTGGTCGAAATCAAGTAGACCATACGCCATGTTCTTTCGCCAAAGTACGGCACGAATGGAAATTCGTTTTGTCAAGGAGATGTGGCAAATGCGGCATTTCGAATTAAAATAATATTAAAACCCCGTGGAAACATGGCAGAATGTTTGCGAGCGAGCGCATATCCCTATACATTTGCAATGTTTTTCATGGTATTAGATTTAAGGTTAGTAAAGATTGGTTGTCGTGAGACAATCAATTTTTGTTTTATACGGGTGCGCCTATTCACGGGCAAAGCCGTATCTTTGCAATGAAATAAGAGAAACGTATCTTGATGAAGATAAAGGAAGTCTGTGAGACCCTTGAACGGTTCGCCCCTCTGCCCTTGCAGGAAAGCTACGACAACGCTGGCTTGCAAGTAGGATTGACAGAAGGCGAAGAAGCGTCAGGGGTCTTGTTGTGTCTTGACGTGACCGAACGGGTGATAGACGAGGCGCGGGAACGCGGCTGCAACCTGATTGTGGCGCACCATCCCCTGCTGTTCCGCCCTTTGCGCCACGTGACACTCGCCACCCAAGTGGAACGGTGCGTGGTGAAAGCCATAAAGAGCGGCATCGCCGTTTATGCCGCGCACACCAACCTCGACAACGCCCCCGGCGGAGTGAACTTCGCCATTGCCCGGCGGCTCGGGCTGACGAACGTGGAGTTCCTCGCCCCGATGAAGGGCGTGGACGGCGGTAGCGGCGTGATAGGCGACCTGCCCGCACCCATGACCGACGGCGACTTCCTGCAGAGCGTGGCCAAAAAGTTCTGCGTAGACGGCTTGATGCACAACTGCTGTGGCGAGGGACATACCGTTTCGCGTGTGGCCTTGTGCGGCGGTGCGGGCGACTTCCTGCTCGACGAGGCCATCCGCAAGGGCGCGCAGGCGTTCCTCACCGGCGAAATGGGCTACCATCGCTACTTCGGCCACGAGGAAGAAATTCTTATCGGCGTGCTGGGACATTACCAGAGCGAGCAGTACACCGTCGACCTTCTGCACGACATTCTGGCGCAGGCCTGTCCCGGGCTGAGGCTTGTCAGGACAAGCGTCAACACCAACCCAATAGCATTTAATTAATACATATATAATAGTACGATATGGCAAAGAAAGACGTTGCGGACATGTCCGTAGAACAGAAGTTGAAGAACCTCTACCAGCTTCAGACCAACCTGTCGGAAATCGACCGCATCAAAACGCTGCGCGGCGAACTCCCCCTCGAAGTGCAAGACCTCGAAGATGAAATCGAAGGCTTGACGCACCGCGTGGGCAAGTACAACGAGGACATTGAAAGCCTCAACGCCGACATAGCCGCCAAGCGCGCGAAAATCAACGAGGCGCAGACGGCCATCGACCGCTACAAGGAACAGCTCAACGACGTGAAGAGCAACCGCGAGTACGACATGCTCTCGAAGGAGATTGAGTTCCAGAGCCTCGAAATCGAACTTCAGAACAAGAAGATCGGCGAGGCTCAGCGCACTATCGAATCTCGCAAAGAGGAAGTGGAGGCTGCAAAGAACCAGCTCGAAGAACGCCGTGCCGACCTCGACATGAAGAAAGCCGAGCTCGACGACATCACCGCCGAAACAAAGGCTGAGGAGGAGAAACTCCGCGAAAAGGCCAAGAACCTTGAACAGACCATCGAGCCGCGTCTGCTCGCCGCTTTCAAGCGCATCCGCAAGAACTCGCGCAACGGTCTCGGCATCGTCTACGTGGAACGCGACGCCTGCGGCGGCTGCTTCAACAAAATCCCGCCCCAGCGTCAGCTCGACATCCGTATGCGTAAGAAAATTATCGTATGCGAATACTGCGGCCGCATCATGATCGACCCCGAACTGGCCGGTGTGAAGATTGAAAAGCCCGAGGAGGAAAAGCCCAAGCGCCGCACTCGCCGTACAAAGGCCGCTGAGTAACGTCAGTCCCCTCACAACGAAAAGTGCCTCACTCTTGACTTTTGAGCAAGAGTGAGGCACTTTTCGTTTGCGGCCGGGAGCGTTACATTGTAACCATCGTAGCCCCGTAGCCGTATTCCTGGAATGAGGCATCCTGCACGCGGCATTGCTTGTAGTGCGTGCGGAGTTCTTTGAGCAGGGCGTTGCGAAGTACGCCTTCGCCCTTGCCGTGGATAAACACAATGCGCTGGCCGCGGTGCTTGGCGTGGGCATTGAGCGTGTCGCGAACCACCTTGATTTGGTATTCGAGGATGTCCTTGGGCGACAGTCCGGCCATGGTGTCGAAAAGGCTGTCGGCGTGGAGGTCAACCTCAATAGCCGTCTGCCGCTGCTGCTTCTGGTTGGCAAGGCGTTCGGCTCCGCTCGTGGCAGGAGCGTCGAGGCGGGCAGGGGAGGGAGCTGACTGCATAGCCTCGCGCAGTTGGTCGGCATCGACAAACATAGAACGGGCGGCGCGGTCGTCTTTTACCACGTCCATCACGAGAGCGTTCTCGTTGAAAAAGTCGTTCGGCTTAAAGGCGTTCTGCTTGAAGAAACGCGCCGCGTCGATGCGCAGGTTCACGCTAAGGGCAGGTTTCGGCGCAAAGGCTTTCTCGGTTTTGAATGCGATGGTCTGCACCGTCAGGTGCTGCAACTGTTCAAGATCGTTGCGAGTGATTTCTTCGAGGAGCGTCTTCGTATTAGGCGCAATTTCGCCCTCGTGGCACAGGTGGCACATTTCGCCGCTGTACGTCAGGAGCGAGTAGCGCACGGTGTAGTTGCAGTCGTTAATGAGGTACATGCTGAACTTAGAGCCGCTTGCCGCCGTTCCGCCTACGGGGACAAAGGCCAGCAGAAGGTTCAGCTCGTCCGCTCCGCGGCGTTCGTGCGCCAAGGGCTTGTAGGTTATTTCCTTGTCGGCAATGTCTGTTTCGGGTTCGTCGTCTTCTTCGTCGTCGGCGTTCAGTATGCTCTTTACAGAGGTCGGCGCATTGTCCGCCTCGCCGTTTGCCGCCGCTTTTTTGAGCGAGGCCTTTGCCACTTTGGCAATGTTGTAATCGTCGGTCTCCACCACAATCACCTCCGTGCGGAGCGTGGGAATCTCAAAGCCGTCGTTGTCGGTGACGAGTACGAGGTCCTTGCCTTGGAAGCCCGTGATGGTGCCGCCGCCCACGTCGTTGAGAAAGCGCACCTTGTCGCCTATCTTTATGTCCATGTTAGTCAGTTTTAAGAGTTGTTATTTGTGCATTTCCACAATCTGCGTAGCCGGCAGCTCGGCGTTGCGCCGTGCCGTTTCGTTCACCACCGCCTTGGCGAGGCTCTCGAAAGCGAGCGAAACGACGGTGTTCTCCTTCACGGCTACCGGCTCACCCTCGTCGCCGCTTTCGCAAATGCTCTGCACGAGGGGGATTTGCCCGAGAAGCGGCACGCTCATCTCCTCCGCAAGGCGTTTCACGCCCTCCTTGCCGAAAAGGTAGTATTTGTTTTCGGGGAGTTCGGCGGGAGTGAACCATGCCATGTTCTCCACCATGCCGAGGATGGGCACGTTCACCTTGTCGTTGCGGTACATGTCGATGCCCTTTTTCGCGTCGGCCAGGGCCACTTGCTGCGGAGTCGACACGATGACCGCGCCGGTAATGGCAAGGTTTTGCAAGAGCGTGAGGTGAATGTCCGACGTGCCGGGAGGCGTGTCCAACACAAAGTAGTCGAGTTCGCCCCAGTCGGTGTCGGCGATGAGCTGTTTGAGAGCGTTCGAAGCCATTCCGCCGCGCCAGAGCGTAGCCGTTTCGGGGTTGACGAAGAAACCGATGGAAAGTATTTTTACGCCGTACTTCATGGCCGGTATCAGCACTTGGCGACCGTCCTTCATTTCGGCGAAAATGTTTTCCGCCTCCATGTGGAACATCTTAGGCACCGAAGGGCCGAATATGTCGGCATCGAGAAGTCCCACCTTGTAGCCCAGTTTGGCGAGCGACACGGCCAAGTTGGCTGCCACCGTGCTTTTGCCCACGCCGCCTTTGCCCGAACTTACGGCAATCACGTTTTTCACCTGCGGAAGCATCTTGCCCGGTTCGGGGCGTGCGGCTTGTGCGCTTTTAGTGTGTATTTCAACCTCCACGGCACTGTCAACGTAGGTGTGGATGGCGGCCTCGGCGGCTTTAAGCACCGACTTCATGAAAGGGTCGGTCGACTTTTCGAAAATAATGGAGAACGACACTTTCATGCCGTCGATGCGGAGGTCGTCTTCAATCATGTTGGCCTCCACGAGGTTCTTGCCGTTGCCAGGGTAGCGCACCTGGGCAAGCGCGTCGGTGATGAGTTTGGGATATAGTTGCATGGCGTGATGCTTGTTAGGAAATTCGTTCTTGCAGGGGTAGGGGATAGTTTCCCCGTGAGCCGATTGCAAATTTGATTTTACGGCGGTAACTTACAGAACCGCACTTATTTGCTTGTGGTCAGTCCCGACCGTTTCTCACGGTTGTAGCTTCGGTAGCTGTCCAGCTCAATCTCTACCTCCGGTTCGGCGAGTTCGCCCGTTTGGGGCAGGTGGAATTTAAGGTACTTGATGTTCAGTCCGCGCGCAATCCATTGCTGCTCATAGTAGGTCTGAATGCCGAGGATGCGCTTCACCTCCTCGTTCGTCTCAGCTTCGAGCGTGTGGTAGAGGTCGTCGGTGCTGAAATCAACAGGCAGGGAGTTCCGCTCCACCATGTAGCGTGTATAGGTGAAAAGGAAGTTGCTGTCGGTTTTGAGGTGGATGAGGCCGCCGTCGGTAAGGAAGTGGCGGTAACGCTGCATAAAGTAGGTGGACGAGAGTCGCTTGGTGGCCTTTTTCATCTGCGGGTCGGAGAAGGTGAGCCAAATCTCGGCCACTTCGCCCTCGGCGAAAAAGCGGTCAATAAATTCAATGTGCGTGCGCAGGAACGCCACGTTCGTCAGTCCCTCGTGGAGCGACTCCGTGGCCCCCGTCCACATTCGCGAACCTTTGATGTCCACGCCGATAAAGTTCTTTTCGGGGAAAAGCCTTGCCAGGCCTACGGTGTATTCGCCGCGTCCGCAGCCCAGCTCAAGCACGATGGGGTTGTTGTTCTTGAAGAAAAGTTCGTTCCATTTGCCCTTCATAGCGAAAGGCTCGGCGTTGGTGGCCACGTCGCCCGCTTGAAACACGTGCGGATACGTTTCCATGTCGGCGAACTTCGCCAGTTTATTCTTGCTCATCGCTTAAAATCTTGTTTACGTCGGTTTCGGCTTTTTGCAGTTTCTCCTTGCAGAACTTAATGAGCTGCTGCGCCTCGGCAAGCTGGGAGGTCAGTTTGTCGAGTTCGAGCGTGTTCTCTTCAAGTCCGTTTACAATCTCTTCGAGCCGCTCGATTGCCTGCTCGTAGGTAGGTTTCTTTGTAGGCATATATAATATATGTGTGTTCGGTGGCTTGTGTTATTTCACAGTGCTTCGCGCCTCGCCGTTTTGCAGCAGGGTTGTAATCTCGTCGCCCGGGCAGAGCTCGTCGGCGTTGCGCACGGGCTTGCCGTCCTTCATCGTGATGCTGAACCCGAGGGCGAGTATGCGCGAGGGCTGGGCGAGCTTTACGCTGCGCTCAAGCATGTCGTGCTTGTGGTGCGCCTTGCTGAAAAAGGCTTCTGTGGCCAGGCGGATGCGCTGGGGGTAGAGTTGCAGTTCCTGCCGGTTGGCCAAGAGTTGCCGTTGCGCCAGCATTTGCAGCCTTGTGGTCAGCCGATGCACCTCGGAGTGCTGCTTGCTGATATGCTGTGAGGAAAGTCGTTGGAATTGTTGTGCTAGTGTGTCAAACGTGTATCGTCTCTCCCGTATGTAGAGTTCAGCGTAGTGCGTCAGTTGTTGTTCTTTCAGTGCCAGTTGCGTCTGTTTCTCCTGTATGGTTTGTGAGGCTGCGGCGGCGAGTCGGCTGGCCAGGTTGTCGAGACGACCGTTCTCGTTCTTGCGCGTGTCGATGAGGAAGGCGGCCACCGCCGTCGGCGTTTTCAGCCGTTTGTGCGCCACGAGGTCGAGGATGGTGTCGTCCCGTTCGTGTCCGATGCCGGTCAGGACGGGAATGGGAAACTCCGCCACGAAACAGGCTAAGTAGTAAGCGTCGAAGCCGCTGAGGTCAGCCGTGGCTCCGCCTCCGCGGATAATCACCGCCACGTCCCAGTTGTCGATGTCGTTGTATACGTTGCTGAGAGCCTCAATGATACTGCTCTCCACGTTTTCGCCCTGCATGGTGGCCGGGAACAGCTGTACGTTGAAGCGGTATCCGCTCTGTTCGAGCTGTTTGCAGAAGTCGCCGTAGCCGGCCGCCGTCTTGCTCGAAATCACCGCCACTCGGCTTATGACGCGCGGCAGCGTCAGTTCCTTGTTCAGGTTGATTACGCCGTCGTCCTCGAGGCGGCGGATGATTTCCTGCCTGCGCCTCGCCATGTCGCCGAGGGTATACGTCGGGTCAATGTCAACCACGTTGAGCGAGTAGCCGAAAAGTTCGTGGAAAGCGATGCTGACGTTCACCATCACTTTCATCCCGGCGGCGAGAGCCATGCCCGTTTGCCGCTCAAAGTAGGTGCTGGCCATCGTGTACGTGCTGCGCCAGATGGTGGCGCGCGCCTTGGCCACGAGGCTGCCGCTGTCAGCGTCTTTCTGCACGAACTCCAAGTAGCAATGCCCGTTCGAGGCCATGCGCAGTTCGCTTATTTCGGCGGCAATCCAGTAGCAGTCGGCCATCGTGTGGTGGAGCATGGCACGCACCCGGGAGTTCAGCTCGAAGAGCGACATCGCCGCCCGCGGTTCGTTGCCCGTAGTTTCTCGCCCATTGGGCGGTGCGCCTTCGCCGCCTCGGCTTTGGCGGAATGTGCTTTGTGCAAAAGGGTCGACAATCATAACGCAAAATTACAAAAATCTGCCGAGAGGCAAGGTCTGCCTTGATTGTCAACGGCTTTCGGCGACTCGCTGCGATGCCCCCGAAAGTTCGTGTAAATTGTTCTATTTTTCCGTTTGGGACAGTTGGCGTATGTCGTGCAAGTGAGTTAATAAGTAATTTTGCGCCGAAAGTCATTCAGAAACAAAGTTTTAAGAAAAATACATCCCCATGATGAAGAAGGCAATCATGCTGGCGGCGTTCCTCCTCGGCGGCGTGTCCTTGCAGGCACAGAGCGTACTTACGCTCGACAGCTGCCGGGCATTGGCGCTCCGCAACAACAAGGAACTTGCCCAAAGCAAGGTGAAGATGGACAAGGCGAAGTGGGACAGAAAAGCCGCCCACACGAACTTCCTGCCCAAGGTGTCGCTCACGGCCGGCTACCTGCGCTCAGGCGACGAAATATCCCTGCTCAGCAAGAACCAGCAAAACGCGATAAACAGCCTCGGCACCTCCGCTGCCACCCAGTTCGGGCAGCAGCTTCCCGCCATTGCGCAGCAGATAGTGACCAACCATCCCGACCTTGCGCCGCTCATTCAGGACATGACCACGGTATTTCAGCAGAACGGCTCAGTTCTGGCGCAAGGCGGCAATGCCTTGGGCAAGAGCATCACCGACGCTTTCCGCACCGACACGCGCAACATTACCGCGGGCATGATATTGCTCACGCAGCCCCTTTATATGGGCGGCAAGATCAAAGCCTACGAAAACATTACGAAATACCAGGAACAGCTTGCCGGCGACCAGCTCCGCAGCGACGAGCTCAGCGTTCTGCTCGACGTGGACAAGGCCTATTGGCAGGTAGTTTCGCTCGCCAATAAGCGTACGCTCGCCATCAGCTACCGCGACATGCTCGCCCACCTCGACTCAGACGTGGTGAAGATGATTGACGAGGGCGTGGCCACCAAGAGCAACGAACTCTCCGTGAGCGTGAAGCTCAACGAGGCCGAAATGACGCTCATGAAGGTCGAGGACGGGCTTACCCTGTCGCGTATGCTGCTTTGCCAGCTTTGCGGTCTTCCCTTGGAGAGCGCACCCCAGCTGGCTGACGAGCAGAACGCCGACCTCCCCACGGCTGCCGAGGACATCACCGCCGACGTGCAGACGGCCTACGCCAACCGTCCCGAACTCTCGCAGCTCGCCACGGCGCAGAAGATATACGCCGAAAAAGCAAAGGTGGAACGCGCCGCCGTATTGCCCCAACTTGCGCTTACTGGCGGTTACATGATTTCGAACCCTAACGTGTTCAACGGCTTCGAGAAGAAGTTTCGCGGCACGTGGGGCGTGGGCGTAATGCTCAAAGTGCCTGTGTGGAACTGGGGCGAGACAAAGTACAAAGTCCGCGCCGCCCGCGCCGAACAGAGCATGGCAACGCTCAAGAGCGAGGAGGCGAAGGAGAAAATTGAACTCCAAGTAAATCAGGAAGCCTTCCGTGTCAACGAGGCCAACCGCAAACTAACGCTCAGCCTTAAAAATCTTGACAAAGCCGAGGAAAACCTCCGCACCGCCCAGGTGGGTTTCAAGGAGGGTGTAATCAACACTACCGACTTGCTCATGGCGCAAACCGCCTGGCTGCAAGCGCACAGCGACAAGATAGACTCTCAGATTGACATCAAACTCTCTCAGGCAGCCTACAACAAGGCTCTCGGCCGCTAAAACCATCCATTCCGCAACAAGTACAATCCCTATAATACGATGAAACAGAAAGCTAATTTTTTACCCGCAATATTTATTCTCCTCGGCATCACCGTGCTTGTAGTCATCGGCAGTCTCTACGCTTTCGACAACGAGCCTGACACCGTGCAGGGCCAGGCCGACGTAACGGAATACCGTGTGTCGAGCAAAGTGCCCGGACGTGTGCTGAAATACATGGTCAAGGAGGGCGACTACGTCCACGCCGGCGATACACTCGCCATTCTGCAAGCTCCCGAGGTGGCCGCCAAACTTACTCAGGCCCAGGCTGCCGAGGATGCCGCCGCCGCCCAGAACCGCAAGGCCGAAAAGGGGGCGCGCGAGGAACAGATTACCGCTGCCTACGAAATGTGGCAGAAGTCGAAAGCCGGTGTCGACATCGCCGAGAAATCGTACGCCCGCGTTAAGCGTCTCTACGAGCAGGGCGTGATGACAGCGCAAAAACTCGACGAGGTGACTGCCCAGCGCGATGCCGCCATCGCTACGGAAAAGGCGGCAAAGTCGCAGTACGACATGGCTAAGAATGGTGCCGAACGCGAAGACAAAGACGCCGCCGCTGCACTCGTAAACCGCGCTAAGGGGGCTGTCAACGAGGTGAACTCCTATATTAAGGAAACCGTACTCGTGGCATCGGCCGACGGCGAGGTGACGGAGATATTCCCCCAAATCGGCGAACTCGTAGGCACAGGCGCGCCTATCATGAACGTGGCGTTGATGAACGATATGTGGGTGACGTTCAACGTGCGAGAGGACCACTTGGCCAACTTCAAGATGAACCAGACGTTCAAGGCCACCGTGCCGGCTCTGGGCAACAAGGAGGTGACGCTCAAGGTGTACTACATGAAGGACCTCGGCTCGTACGCCACTTGGAAGGCCACGAAAACCACCGGACAGTTCGACATGAAGACGTTCGAAGTCAAGGCCTCGCCCGTGCAAAAGCTCGAGGGCTTGCGTCCCGGCATGAGCGTGCTGCTCGAAAACGGGACGAAGTAACCGATCCCCACGTGCAATAAACCGGTCGCCGGCTGTTGGCTACGCTATGTCAGCCGCCCCGGCCGCCCACAAGCAAACAATACCGAATGAAGGGAAACTCGCTGTGGCTGCGTGAGGCAAAACGGATCTGCTCGCAGCCGATTTACATATTCTGCATGGTGCTGGCACCGCTCTTTTGCTACGTGTTCTTCACGTCGCTGATGAAGCAGGGCTTGCCGCAGGGTCTGCCCATGGGCATTGTCGACGAGGACCACACCGCCACGTCGCGCAACCTGGAACGCAACCTCAGTTCGTTCCAGATGAGTGAAATCACCCACAGCTATGCCAACGTCACCGAGGCGCGCAAGGCTGTGCAGCGCGGCGAAGTATACGGCTTCTACCTCATACCCCAAGGCACTGCCCGCCAGGCCCAGTTGCAACGTATGCCCACGGTGTCGTTCTACACCAACTACTCCTACCTCGTGGCCGGCTCGCTCCTTTACCGCGATATGCGCACCATGTCCGAACTGGCTTCGGGGGCGGCCGCTCGTACCGTACTCTACGCAAAAGGGGCTACCACCCGGCAAGCCATGGCCTACTTGCAGCCCGTCGTGATCGATATGCACGCAGTGGGCAACCCGTGGCTCAACTACAACGTCTACCTATCGAACATCATCATACCCGGCATGCTCGGCATATTCATCTTTATGACTACGGTTTACAGCCTTGGCACGGAGTTGAAGTTCGGCACGTCGGACGAACTGATGCAGTCGTCGGGCAATTCCATCATTGTGGCCCTTTCGAGCAAGCTCATTCCGCAAACCATCGTGTTCCTGCTCATGGGTTCGCTCTACATCTTCCTGCTCTACGGCTACCTGCATTTCCCCTGCAACGGGGGCATTGCCGCCATGTGGAGCGTGATGGCTCTCTTTGTGCTGGCCTGTCAGGGCATGGGCGTGTTCATGTTCACCATGCTGCCCACTTTGCGAATGGGACTGTCTTTCGCCTCGCTCTGGGGTGTCATCTCGTTCAGCATATCGGGCATGTCGTTCCCCGTCATGGCTATGCACCCCGTGCTGCAAGGCTTGTCCTATCTCTTCCCCTTGCGCCACTACTACCTGCTCTACGTCAACTCCGCCCTCGACGGCTATCCCCTCTCCAACGCCTGGCCGTTCGGCTTCGGACTGCTCGCCTTTGCGGTGCTGCCCTTGCCTTTCCTCGGGCGGTTGAAGAAGGTGATGACGCGCTATGCCTACGAGCCTTGACGCACCCCTTGCGTGCCGCTAACGAGGCCTTTTGAAACGATAATAATAAGACATTCGGCTATGTTGAACATCCGTCAGGCACTTTCCGACCTGAACCATATATTCCGCGAAGAACTCCGAACCATTGTGCGCGACAAGGGCGTAATCATCTTCTTTTTCCTTGTCCCCATAGGTTATCCACTGCTCTATACGTTCATTTATAACAACGAAGTGGTGCGCGACGTACCCGTGGCCGTGGTCGACGACTGCCGCTCGGCGCAAAGCCGCGAGTATCTGCGCCACCTCGACGCTTCGCCCGACGTGCGCATCGTGTCGTATTGCGCCAACATGGACGAAGCTAAGCGGCTCATCAAACACCGCGACGCCTATGGTGCGGTCTACATACCGTGCGACTTTACGCAGCGTATCAACCAGGGCGAGCAGGTGTACGTCAGCGCGTACGCCGACATGAGCGGTATGCTCTATTATAAGAGCGTACTGACGGCTAACACCAACGTTAGTCTCGCCATGAACGCCGATATCAAGGTGAAACGGGCTGGCGGCACCACCGCCGAACAGGACGAACTTGCCCAGCACCCCATCAAGTACGAGGAGGTGTCTATCTACAATCCGCAAAACGGCTTCGCCACGTTCCTCATCCCGGCTGTGCTTGTGCTGATAATTCAGCAAACGCTCTTGCTCGGCGTGGGCATGGCCGCAGGTACGGCGCGCGAACACAACCGCTTTCGCAATCTCGTCTCGGTTGAGAAGCACCACCGCGGACTTCTTCGCATCGTCTTCGGCAAGGGGGCTGCTTATTTCCTTGTCTATATCCCGTTGAGCGTATACGTGCTGGCGGTCGTGCCTCACCTCTTTAGCCTCAACCAGATTGGCGACCCTTGGCAAATTGCCTGCTTTATCGTGCCTTTCCTCATCGCAAGCATACTTTTCAGCATGACGGTCAGCGCGTTTGTGCGCCACCGCGAAATGTGCATCATGCTCATCGTGTTCACCTCCGTACCGCTTCTTTTCATTTCGGGCATATCTTGGCCGGGCAGTGCCGTACCGGCGTTTTGGAAGGCCGTCTCCTACGTGTTTCCCTCGACGTTTGGCGTGACGGGCTTCGTGGCTATGAACAATATGGGGGCCTCGCTCGCCGACGTGCAGCCGCAGTGGCAGATGCTCTGGGTGCAGGCGGCCGTTTACCTGTTCACCACCTGCGCCGTCTACAAAGCCAGCATTCTCCGCTCACGCCAGCGGGTTCTCGAGGCTTGGAAAGCCCTGAAAATCCGTCGTTCGCAAAAGGCGGAAGCCAAAAACTTGGGGTAACTGAAACGCTTGTTGCTCAATAAGTCAGGCGCAAAAACTTTCACTAATCCTTTTGCTCTTCAAACGCCATGAACTACCTTTGTCTTTGCAAAGGAAACACAGCGAAATGAAAAGCATCAATTTGCACGGAATACTATTTGACCTGAGCCAGCCTCAGGTGATGGGCATTCTCAACGTCACGCCCGACTCGTTCTACGCCGAGAGCCGCTCTTTTAGCAGCGACGAAATCATTGAACGGCGCGTGAGCCAGCTCATAGCCGACGGAGCCGACATGATAGACATCGGGGGCTATTCCTCGCGCCCCGGGGCCGACGACGTGCCGCCCGAGGAGGAGATGGCCCGACTGCGCAGGGGATTGCGCACTGTGCGCAAACTCGCCCCCACAATGCCCGTGTCGGTCGACACGTTCCGGGCCGACGTGGCGCGGATGTGCGTCGAAGAGGAAGGGGCGGACATCATCAACGACATATCCGGCGGAATGCTCGACAGGCAAATGTTCCGCACCGTGGCGCGCCTTGGCGTTCCCTATATCCTCATGCATATGCAGGGAACGCCCGACACCATGCAGCAGCACCCCCACTACGACAACCTGCGCGAGGAGGTGATGCTTTATTTTGCGCAGCGCATCGACCGCCTTTGCCAAATGGGCGCAAAGGACATCATCGTCGACCCGGGTTTCGGCTTCGGCAAAACGGTGGAACACAACTACGAACTGATGAACCACCTCGAAGACTTCCATACGTTCGGGCTGCCGCTGCTCGTAGGCGTTTCGCGCAAATCCATGATTTACAAGCTTCTCGGCGGAACGCCGCAAACATCCCTCAACGGCACGACGGTACTTAATACCATTGCGCTGATGAAAGGGGCGCACATACTCCGCGTCCACGACGTGCGCGAGGCCGTTGAGGCAAAACGCATCTATTTAGCCACCACAACCCTCTGACCCTATGCTGAGCATTGGCATAAAAGACATCATCGACATCTTCTTGGTGGCGATTTTGCTCTACTACATCTACCGCCTCATGAAGGAGTCGAGTTCCGCCAACATCTTCGGCGGCATCATCGTCTTCGTCGTGGTGTGGATTTTCGTGTCGCAGATATTCGAGATGCGGTTGCTCGGCACCATCCTCGACAAGTTGGTCAACGTGGGGTCGCTCGCCCTCATCGTGCTTTTCCAAGAGGAGATACGTCACTTTTTCAGCACCATCGGACTGCGCCCCGGCACGCACTTCCTCACGCGCATCTTTAAGGGTAAGCATGGCAAGGAGAACAACGTGCACCGCGAGGACATCATGCCCATCGTAATGGCTTGCATGAGTATGGCCAAGCAAAAGGTTGGCGCGCTCATCATCATCGAACGCTACGTGGGCTTGAGCGAGTATATAGCTACGGGCGACGTAATCAACGCCAACATCACCCAGCGGCTCATCGAAAACATCTTTTTCAAGAACAGCCCCCTCCACGACGGCGCAATGATCATCACGCACCAGCGCATCAAGGCCGCTGGCTGCATCCTCCCCATATCCCACGACACGGACATACCAAAGTCGCTCGGACTGCGCCACCGCGCCGCCCTCGGCATATCGCAGAAGAGCGACTGTCTGGCCATCGTGGTGTCGGAGGAGACGGGCGGAATATCCATTGCCGAAAAGGGCTTCTTCAAACTCCGTCTCTCGGCCGAAGAACTTGAAAGCACCCTCTCGAAAGAGTGGACCGTCAACGACTGACGGCATTTGCGCTGCGGTCGCATACGCCGTAGACCGCCTTGTACACCTAACACACGGAAAACATTATGGCAGACATAACCTCCACAGACGACAAGTATTATTACACCATCAGCGAAGTGGCGCAGATGCTCGGCGTGAGCGAAACGCTCCTGCGCTATTGGGAAAAGGAGTTCCCCCAGCAAATAACTCCCAAGAAGGGGGCGCGGGGCGTGCGCCGATATACCAAGGAACACATCGCCAAAATTCAGGTTGTCTACGACCTCGTGAAGGTACGCGGCCTGAAACTCGCCGCCGCCCGCGAGGTACTCAAACAGAACAAGCAGGGCGTTTCGCAGCCCATGGAGGCTGTGCAGCGGCTTCGCAAGGTGCGCGAGGAACTCGTGGCCATGAAGCGCGCGCTCGAAAGCATGTAATTTGTCTTACGGCAACGGGCCTTGGGCGCATTTTGCCTGGCCGTTGTCCGATTTCTTCCTAATTTTTATGGCTAAGACCAAAACCGTCTACGTTTGCCGCGAATGCGGTGCCGACTCCCCCAAGTGGGTGGGCCGCTGCCCCTCGTGTGGACAGTGGAACACCATGAGCGAGATGCACGTGCAGCCCGAAAGTTCGTCCGCTGTGGGCGAAAGGCGTGCGCGTCAGGCTCTCACGGGCGTGGGAGCGCAGGTTGCAAAAGCCGTGCCGCTGTCGCAGGTGAGGGCAGACGAAGAGCCTCGCATCCTCACCTCCGACAGCGAACTCAACCGCGTGCTTGGCGGCGGCATCGTGCCGGGGTCAATGACGCTCATCGGCGGCGAGCCGGGCATCGGCAAGTCCACGCTCCTTTTGCAGACAGCCGTGCGCATGGACAAGGGGAAAATCCTCTACGTGAGCGGCGAGGAGAGCGAGCGGCAGATAAAATTGCGCGCCGACCGCATTTCGGGGCGCACGTGCGACGTTCTCTTGCTCTGCGAGACGCGGCTCGAACAGATTTTCGCCCAGATAAAGAATGAGCAGCCCGACCTTGTCGTCATCGACTCCATACAGACCATAAGCGTAGAAACGGTGGACTCGTCACCGGGCAGCATCACGCAAATTCGCGAATGTGCCGCCTCGCTCCTTAAATACGCCAAGGAGAGCGGTGTCCCTGTCATCCTCGTGGGGCATATTACGAAAGACGGAGCTATCGCCGGACCGAAAGTGCTGGAACACATCGTCGACACCGTGTTGCAGTTTGAGGGCGACCGCCACTATATGTACCGCATTCTGCGAAGTGCGAAAAACCGTTTCGGCTCTACGTCCGAACTGGGCATCTACGAGATGCGAGGCGACGGCCTGCGCCCCGTAGACAATCCCTCCGAACTGCTCCTTACGCAGGGCGGCGACGAGTTGAGCGGCATTGCCATAGCGGCTGCCGTTGAGGGCGTTCGCCCGTTCCTCATCGAGACGCAGGCTCTGGTGTCCACCGCCGCCTACGGCACTCCGCAGCGGTCCGCCACGGGCTTCGACCTGCGCCGCCTCAATATGCTTCTGGCCGTGCTTGAAAAGCGCGTGGGGTTTAAACTGGCGCAAAAGGACGTCTTCCTCAACATAGCCGGCGGCATCCGCGTAACCGACCCGGCCATTGACCTCTCTGTCATAGCCTCCGTCCTGTCGAGCAACGTCGATACGGCCATAGAGCGCAGCGTCTGCATGGCGGGCGAGGTGGGCCTGAGCGGCGAGATTCGCCCCGTCACCCGAATAGGCCAACGCGTGGCCGAGGCCGAGAAATTAGGTTTCACCCGTATGCTCATCCCCGAAGCCAACCTGAAAGGTCTCGAACAGTCCCGGCGCAGCATAAACCTAACCCCCGTAACAAGGGTAGAACAAGCCTTGCGCGAACTCTTTGGATAATCATAGCGCCCCAAAGATATACTCGTAATCGTAACGTAAGCATCCGAGACAAGCCAAAGTGTACACGCAAGGGGGGGGATTGGGCAATAGTTTCTTGTGATTGTTGTAGATAGTGTCGCTATTTCATCAGCCATCCGTCGATTGTTCCCGTCTCGGAGGAGAAGTTGCAACCGATTTGGTGAAGGGTTCTCGTGTCGGTTTCGTACTCGCGGGCGTAGCCTTTCGCCTCTATCTGCCGGAGGGCTTCTTCCGCA
>CAVGTD010000007.1:0-4340 GCA_963632215.1 Clostridiales bacterium | reverse complement strand
TGAAGCCGCTGAAAACGCTCACCTGCGAGAACTTCGTAACGCCCGTGAGAAGCACGAACTGCAAGTCCTCGTCGGCGGCCTTGAACACTGAGTAGAAACCTTTCAGCACCTCGCGGTTCCAATCCTCCAACTTGCGCAGCTGACTGTCGATGTTAATTGAAAGGTCTTGGTCGAGTACGTCGAGCAGCGGCTTGTCGTACTCGTCAATCAGCACCACAGCGCGCTGCCCCGTTTTCTTGTGCGCCGCTTTCAGCACGGCTGCAAATCTCGCTCCCAACCCTTCAGCAAACTCGTCCTTCCCGTATATGCTCTCTTGTTTCTCAACAAAATTTAGCAGTCTGGTATCCAACGTGCCAGCTTTTGTAAAGTTCTCACCGTTGAAGTCAAGGTGAAACACCGGGTACTTAGTCCAGTCCTTTTCGAGTTTGTCGATAGCAAGTCCCTTGAAGAGTTCCTTGCGCCCCTCGTAATAGCATTTCAGCGTGGATACGAGCAGCGACTTCCCGAACCGGCGCGGGCGGCAAAGGAAGTAAATCTTTCCGTTGTGTGTCAGGTCGTAAATTAGGCTTGTCTTGTCAATATAGACGTAGCCGTCCTCAATGATACTCTCAAAACTTTGTATTCCAATGGGGTATTTCATATCAGTGGTCTTTGGGGCGTTATTCGGGGGCTAAGTTACGAAAAGTCAGTTCAGCACCACGCGGTCGCCGAGGACTTTGGCAAATTGGCGTTCCATTTCGCTCAGTTCCATGTACTGGCGCATGAGGGCTTCCTGACGGGTGGTGTCGTGCTTGAGAACGGGGTTTCTCAGTTCTTGCAGGATGCTTTTGAGTTGCTCTTTGAGGATGGCGTGCTTGTAGTCGTGCAGCACATGCGGAACGATGTCGTCCAGGCGTTCGGCATCGTCGGTATACTGCGCGCGCTGGTTGGTACTTAGCACGAATTGCTCCTGCCCAAGGTCTGAGGCCGCTTGACTCACGTCGGCATCGGGCTGCGAAAGGAAGTAGGACAGGGATTTCCACCCCTCCTCGCGGCAGTTTGCCACCGCCTCCTGCAATATGCGGGCGTAGAGGGCGTTGCGCAGGGTCAGGCCGTCGTCCTGAAGACTTTGGCTAATGTACTCCGCCACGCGCATCTCGTTGCCCTGCTCCTCGCCGCCGGCTGCTTGGCCGGCGGCGTGCAGTTTCCGTTCGCCGTAAAGGATTACGAGCGTGGCGAGCAGCCTTTCGCTGGCCAGTTCCTTGTCGGCCGGCAACAGCATGGCGGTTTCGGCTTGCTCTGCCGCTTCGGTAGCCCCGTCGTCTGCGCCGTGCTTGCTCTCTTTCATCCGTTTGGCACGCTGTTCCTTGTTTATCTGGTTGACGATGAGTTCCTCGCTAATGGAGAGGTACGAGGCGCACTCGTGGATGTACATCTGCCGCACGATGTTGTTGGGAATGACAGAGATGTCCTTGACTATGCCCGTAATCATCTCCGCGCGCTTGATGGGGTCGTTCTGCGCCTCCTTTATAAGCAGCCCGGTCTTGAACTTGATGAAGTCCACCTGGTGCTGCTCAATGTAGGCCTTGAAGTCGTCGGCGCGGTGCTTGCGGGCAAAACTGTCGGGGTCGTCGCCGTCGGGCAGGAGCAGCACCTTGATGTTCAGTCCCTCGGCCAGAAGCATGTCGATGCCTCGTTTGCTTGCCTTGATGCCGGCCGCGTCGCCGTCGTAGAGGATGGTAATGTTGTCGGTGAAGCGGTGGAGCAGCTTTACCTGCCCTTCGGTGAGCGATGTGCCGGACGATGCCACGACGTTCTCCACGCCGCTTTGGTGCATCGAAATTACGTCGGTGTATCCCTCCACGAGATAGCAGCAGTCGTGGCGCACGATGGCGTTTTTGGCTTGGTAGAGGCCGTAAAGCTCGTTGCTCTTGCTGTAAATTACGCTTTCGGTCGAGTTTACGTACTTGCCCACGTTCGGATTTTTTTCCGTGTTCAGCACGCGGCCGCCGAAGGCCACTACGCGTCCCGACACGGAATGGACGGGGAATATCACGCGACCGTGGTAGCGGTCGACAATCGAGCCGTCGCCCTCGCGGCGATAGCACAGACCCGTGTCGACGAGGTACTTTTCGTTGAAGCCGTGAGCCAATGCCGCCTTGCTCATGGCGTCGCGCCGCTCGCTCGAATAGCCGAGGGCGAACTTGCGGATGATGTCGTCGCGGAAGCCGCGCTGGCGAAAGTATGCCATGCCCTGCGCCACGCCGTCGACATCGTTGTGGAGCATGTCCTGAAAATACTTGCACGCCCACTCGTTGAGGGCGAACATGCTCTCGCGTTCGTTCTGCTGCAAGCGTTCCTCGTCGGTGAGTTCCTTTTCCCGTACCTCGATGCCGTACTTTTTTCCGAGCCACTTGATGGCCTCGGGGTAGGTCATGTGTTCGAGTTCCATGAGGAAGTACACGGCGTTGCCTCCCTTGCCGCACGAGAAGCACTTGCACATCTGGCGCGAGGGCGACACGGTGAACGAGGGCGTCTTCTCGTTGTGGAACGGGCAGAGGCCCTTGTAGTTCACGCCCGAGCGTTTGAGCGTGACGAACTCGCTGACAACCTCCACAATGTCGGCCGCGTCGGTAACTCGCTGTATGGTGGCTTTGTCAATCATCGTTGTCGTGTGGTTTGTCTCATGTTTTGTTCTTTCAATACAAATGTACTGAAATTCAATGCGATAAGCAATGCCGTGAGGATTTATTCCGTCGTTTTAAGGGTTAAAAAGGGGACGTTTTCCTTGGGAAAAAAGGAACTTAAAGCAGTAGAACAGAGGAAAGTCGCGGCTAATTTGGGGAGAATTGCCGTCGGGCGTACGGGTGACGTGCGTGGGGCGTACGGTCTACATACGTGATACGTATGGCTTACACGTGTAGCCCGTACGGCGTACGGCAATTTCTTGGGGGGACGGGACGACTTTCCCGCCGTCTGAGTTTATAGGACGGGGCGCAGGTTAGGCGGTGTAGACGCTTTCGATTTCGGCTATGTACATGGTGTGGAGCGAACCGCCGGGCTGGTCGTTGTACCAGCGGGCGAGGGCTTCCTTGTCGAGGAACTGCTCGGGCTGGAACTCGGAGCGGAACATTTTGCGGCATTCCAGGGTGAGGCGGCTCTGGCCGAACGTGACGCTGCCCTGGGGGGTGGCTACGGGGGTGAGGCCCGTTTCGGCTGCCTTGTCGTGGTCGCGTCCCGACTTTGTGCCGCAGAAGTTGAGGGCTTTGCGCATTTCCTCGCTGTGTCCGAGGAAGGAGAGGGTGAAGCGGTCGTTCTGTTCAACGAATTGGTACGTATGGCGTTCGGGTCGGACGAAGATGAACGCCACGGGCTTGTTCCAGAGCCAGCCTATGCCGCCCCACGAGGCGGTCATGGTGTTGTAGCTCTCGGGCGTTCCGGCGGTGATGAGCATCCATTCCTTTCCGATGAGTTCAAAGGCGTTTTCCTTGGCGAGTTCGCTGATTGTCGTTTTTTTCATGTAGGTGGTGTTTTACGGGTGTGGAGTTGTCCGCTCTTGCCGCGGACGAAGGGTAAAAGCAAAGCACCGGCGCTCCGCAAGGGCGGCGTCGGTGCTCTGTGGGTGAACGTGTCAACGGCGAGCCTCAGGGGGCTTCGCGTGCCGCGCGTTATGAGTGTCGCTAAGTTCCGCAGGGGGATTTAGAACATCTTGTCGGGGTAAACGCCGTCGTCGGCGAGTTTCTGGAATTTCTCCACTACGCCCGGACGGTCCTCGGGGTAGGTTACGCCGAACCACTTTGAGGTGGTGTCGAGTACCTCGCAAGTGGCCTTGCCCGTGTGGATGAGGTGGTCAACCATGAGGGGGATGAAGAATTCGCTCTTGAGGTTCTCCATGTTCTTGGGGTCGGAGAGGAACGTCTTGAAGTACTCGTCGCTGTGCTTGAAGTAGTCGGGAGTGAAGCCCCAGAAGTTCATCGAAACGGGCGTGTTGTCGGAGATTGCCACCCACTCGCCGTTATCGTCGAGGTACTTCACCACGCCGTCGAAGCGCTGGATCTTCGTACGCTCCACTACGGAGGTGAGGTGGTGGTTCTCGTCGTTCTCGCAAACGCCGCGGCTCACCGTACCGCTGTCGCTGAGCGTGTTGCCCACGCGGAAGCCTACCATGGCGTACTTGCCCGTAGAACCCTCGGGGAGTTCAGAGAGCCATTTGCCCATCACCTTAAAGGCGTCGCGGTCGTAGAAGTCGTCGCAGTTGAGTACGGCGAACGGTTCGTTGATCACTTCCTTGCCCATCATGAGGGCATGGTTCGTACCCCAGGGCTTAGTGCGGTCGGCGGGGCAGGTGAAGCCTTCGGGAA
>CAVGTD010000006.1:0-53286 GCA_963632215.1 Clostridiales bacterium | reverse complement strand
ACCCGTGACCCCATGCGTGACAGGCATGTATTCTAACCAGCTGAACTAACGCACCTTGCTGGGCGTGACAACCATCGTTGTCCCCGTTTTGCGAGTGCAAAGGTATGCATATTTTCTTTACCGCCAAAAGTTGCGCCCTCTTTTTTCTGTTTTTCGTGCCACATTTCTTTGGAAACGGGAAACTGCAAAGAAAGCAACGAGCCGGCAGATGCTCTCTGCCGGCTCGTTGGGAAGAATGTTTATTTGCTTGAAAGCTGGATAGTGGCGGCTTTCAGGCCTTTGGCGGTTGCTTGGACGGTGATGCTGCCCGGCTTCTCGGTGGAGGAGATGATGGCGGTGAGCATACCAGAGAAGAGTTTCATCTTAGGGCGTTGCAGGGGTTCGAGCGAAGCGGGATTGCCGCCCGTTCCGGCGCGGTAGGTGCCGTTGCCCGTCACCTTGAAGCTGATTTCGTTGTCGGCGGTGGGGCAGGGGATGCCGTCCTTGTCGACCACGCTCACCGTGAGGTAGCTCAGATCCTTGCCGTTGGCGGCGAGCGACGTGCGGTCCGCGCTCAGACGGATGGCGTACGGCTTGCCGGCGGTGCGCATCTCGGTGGTTTCGGCCACGTTGCCCTTTTCGTCGTAAGCCACGACCTTGACCGTACCCGGCTCATACTTCGTGTCCATCCACATGAGGCGGTAGCGCGACTGCCGCTTGAACGTGCGCATCGACTCGTCGTCGGCACTGTTGTAGACCGTCACGCTCGTGTCCTTGGTGCGGCGGCCTTGGCTCTTGCCGTTGATGAACACCTCGGCGGTGGGGTAGCTCGTGTAGACGAAGATGGGGGTTGTCTCGCCCTCGCGGCCCGGCCATGTCCAGTGGGGCAGCACGTGGAGAGTGGGCGAGGAGGTGTTCCAATGGCTGCGGTAGAGGTAGTATCGGTCCTTGGGGATGCCGCCCATGTCGATGATGCCGAAGAGCGAGGCGTGGCTGGGCCAGTCGGTGTAGTAGGGCGAAGGCTCTCCGAGGTAGTCGAAGCCAGTCCACACGAACTCGCCCATACCCCACGACAGGTCGTCGTGCTGAATGAAGTCGTCCTCGGGCAGGTTGGACCACGAGCAGTGTTCCACGTCGTACGACGAAGCCTGGTGGTCGTCGTACTTCGCCATAGCCTTGCGCTCGACGGGGAACTTGTACACGCCGCGCGAACTTACGGTCGAGGCCGTTTCAGACCCGAGCAGCATTTGCTGCGGCAGCTTCTTGTAGTTTTCGAGATACTTGTGCGGACGATAGTTGAAGCCCGGCACGTCCATCGTTGCGCCCATGCCGTTGGCGGTTACGGCGTCGGGATGGTCCATGCCCTGCGTGACGGGGCGCGTGGGGTCGAGCTGGTGGCAGAGTTCCTGCAAGTGGTAGGCAATCTTCACGCCGCGGTCGCCGTCGTCCTGGTCGGGCACCTCGTTGCCGATGCACCACATCACCACCGACGGGTTGTTGCGGTAGTGGCGCACGAGGTTGGTAATGTCCTTGTCGGCCCACTCGTTGAAGAACAAGTGGTAGCCGTTCTGCACCTTGGGCGTTACCCATTCGTCGAACGACTCGGCCATGAGCATCATGCCCATTTCGTCGCATACCTTGACGAGTTCGGGGGCGGGCATATTGTGCGAAGTGCGTATGGCGTTGCAGCCCATGTCTTTGAGGATGCGCACCTGGCGGCGTATGGCCGATTCGTTGACCGCCGCGCCAAGCGGACCGAGGTCGTGGTGCTGGCAAACGCCCTTGAACTTAAGCGGCTGGCCGTTGAGGAAGAAGCCCTTGCCGCCCTCCACCTTGACTTGACGAATGCCGAAGGTCGTGGTGTATTCATCGCGCAGGGTGCTGCCCTCGTAAACGCGCGAAACGGACGTGTAGAGGTTGGGCGTGTCGGGTGTCCAGAGTTTGGCGTCGTTCACCTCGAACGTCTGCGAAAAGGCCTTTTCGCCGCTGTCCGACGGCTGGCACTCCTTGCGAGCCACCACGTTGCCCTCTGCGTCCTTTATTTCAGTGACGAGGCGGTACGCGCTGAGTTTTTTGCCCGATGCCGGCTCAAACTCCGTGCGCTGCGAGATGCGGGCGTACTTGCCGCTGATCTCCTCCGTGATGACCTGCGTGCCCCACACGGGGATGTGCGCCTCGTCGGTGAACACGAGGTGGACGTTGCGGTAGATGCCGGCACCCGGGTACCAGCGCGAGCATTCGTTCTCGTTCTCGAGGCGTACGGCAAGCTCGTTTTTCGCTCCGCGCTTGAGGAACGGCGTGGCATCCACGTAGAACGTGTTGTAGCCGTAGGGCCAGAAGATAGCCTTTTCGCCATTGATGTAGACCTGCGCATGGCTCATTGCGCCGTCGAACACAAGGGTGCATTTCTTGCCCTCTTTCAGTTCGGGCGCATCGAAGGACAGGCGGTACCAGCCCGTGCCCACGAAAGGCAGACCGCCGGTGCGTCCGGCGTGTTCCATGGCCTGCGTTTGGCCGTCCTGCGCAATGGCGGTGTTCTGTTTGTCGTTGTTGATGCTAAACGGACCGCTGATGGCCCAGTCGTGCGGCACGGTGACGTTCTGCCACTTGCTGTCGTCGTACGACGGCGAGGAGAACGACGAATTGTCCTCGCGGGTGAATTTCCACCCCTTTTCGAGGGTGCGTTCGCTGCGCTGCGCCCAAAGCGAGAAAGGCATGGCCAGCAGCGCGGCGCATAGGATGGTGTGTTTTATCATGGTGCTTTATTGTGTGTAAGTGCCAAAAGGTTATGCCTGCGGTCTGCGTTTGCGTATGAGCCACAGCCCAGCGAAAGTCAATGCGCCGTTGAGCAGCAGCAGTTCGTAGCCGAATGTGTAGCCCCAAAGCCGCGGCGCGAAGTAGTCGAGCAAGGCGCAGACGATGGGGGAGGCGAGGCAGACGAACGGCGCAAGGCGGTCGCGCACGCCGTGGTGGGTGAACAGGCCGAAGGCGTAAAGTCCGAGCAACGGGCCGTAGGTGTACGAGGCCATCACGTAGATGGCGTTGAGTATGTTGCTATTGTCAGCCAGCCGGAACAGAACAATGCAGAGGGCGAAACAGGCGGCTACAACAACGTGGACCGTGCGGCGGATGCGCACGGAGCGCGCGGTGTTGTCGTTTTGCTCGTCCATTTGCAGGAGGTCGACGCAACAGGTTGTGGTGAGAGCCGTCATGGCCGAGTCCGCGCTCGAAAAGGCCGCCGCCACAATGCCAATGGTAAACGGCACGATGACCCATGCGCCCAGCACGCCCGAACTGACGAGCGAGGGCAGCAGTTCGTCGCCCGTCGGGGGAACGGCTATGCCCTGCTGCTGGCAGAAAGTGTAGAGCAGAATGCCAAGTCCGAGGAAGAGGGCGTTGACGGGCAGGAACGCCAGGCCGTAGACACACATGTCCTTTTGCGCCTCGCGAAGTGTGCGGCAGGTAAGGTTCTTCTGCATCATGTCCTGGTCGAGCCCCGTCATGACAATGACGATGAACACGCCGCTGAGAAACTGCCGCCAAAAGGCTTGCTTGCTCATCGGATTCCATTCCCACAGGCGGCACATGGGGCTGTCCGTCACCGTTTGCCACACACCCGTGGCGTCAAGCCCCATCTTCGAGGCCACCGCTACGAGAATGCCCACGGCGGCAAGCAGGAGGCAAGCCGTTTGCAGCGTGTCGGTGCGCACCACCGTTTGTATGCCGCTGCGGCGCGTGTAGAGCCAGATGAGCAGCAGCACCACGAGGGTGGTGAGGATGAACTGCCACGTGCCGTCGCCCAGGTAGGGGGCTGTGACAAACTGCGTCAGCACGAGGCAGACGAGGTAGAGCCTTGCCGCCGAACCAAGGAGCTTGCTCGCTACGAAGAAGAGCGCGCCCGTGCGGTGCGACGAGTGACCGAAGCGAGTGCCGAGCCACGAGTAGATGCTCGTGAGGCGCAGGCGGTAGTAGAGCGGAAGAAGCACGAACGCCACCGCCGCATAGCCCGCGATGAAACCCATGCACATTTGCAGGTACGTCAGTCCCGTCGACTTGGCCCAGCCCGGCACGGAGATAAACGTCACGCCCGAGATGCTCGCTCCGATCATGCCGAACGCAACCATCCACCACGGCGATTGCCGTCCGGCGCGGAAAAAGGCGTCGTTGCCGCTCGCCCCGCGTCGAGACACGCGGTGCGAAATAAAAAGGAGCAACAGAAAATAGGCTGCCAGCGTGGCGAGCATGAACAGGGCGGCGTTCACTTTCTGAGGGGATAAATGTCTAAGGAGCGGGGAGTGTGCGGAACGTTACGCCGTTAGAGAACAGCGGCAAAGGAGGCTGCCGACATTCCGATAGCCATAAAGAAAATAACAACAAGCGCAATCGAAACGACAATGGAGAGAATGCCGCCAATCACGGAGTACTTTACCCACTTCCCCGCATCGGTAGAGGCAAGGAGGGCTTGGTCGTACTGCCCCATACGGTAGAAACTCGACACCTTGTCGGCCTTGACGATAGCGATGATGCCCGGTATCAAACCGAAGAGGTTGAAGCAGAGTAAGAACCAAATAACTGTTACGATGATTGCGCCCGTCATGTGGTCGTCGGGGCAGGGCTGCGTCTGGGCGTAGCCGTAGCTGCCGGTATAGCCCGTGGAGTAGGCGTTGCCGCCCATGGCATTGGCGTTGTGCGGCGGTGGCATTGCGCCGGCCGTTTGCTGGAAAATGTCGCGGAGTTCGTTAACCTGTCCGGCCGGCTTCCAATCGGACATTCCAGCGTGCCAAACGAGAGTGGAGGAGTTTATGCCGCAGTTGGCAAGGGCTTGCGCCGATACGGGACCCTGCTGGTTTCCGCTGCCGTCGATGTAGAAATAATTGTTTTCCATGTTGTTCTATGTGAAGAGTGTTTCTGCAAATATAGGAGTTTCCGGCGAAAAAGGGCGTACGGACCGGGCGGCTTACTTTGAGCGTATCCATCGCGCCATTTCGCGCAGTGTGGGCTTTTTGCCGTACATAAGTATGCCCACGCGGTAGATGCGTCCGCTCACCCATATCAGGGCCAGGGCAGTGCCGTAGAGCAGGGCGAGCGAAAGGAGCTCCTGCCAGAGCGGCACGTGGAACGGTATGCGCACCATCATGGTCATGGGCGAGGTGAGGGGGATGAACGATGCCCAGAACGCCAGCGGACCGTCGGTGTTGTCGACCGAACCCAAGGCAGCGTAAAGGCCGAACATCATCACCATGATAATGGGCAGCATGAACTGCGAAGCGTCCTCCGACTCGTTGACCGCCGCGCCGATGGCGGCGAAGAGCGAGGCGAAAAGCAGGTAGCCGCCGACGAAGTAGAGCACGAAGCAAACGCCCATTTCGGCAAGGGGCAGGTTGAGCAGGGCGGTAAGCGTTTCGTTGGCGAGGCTGGCGGTTTCGGACGATGAACCGGCGGCAGCCTGTGTCATGCCGGTCACGCTCACCCCGGCAATTGCTCCGCCCACCGTCACAAGCACGGCGAAGAGAATGCCCCAGATGGCGAGTTGCACAAGGCCCACGAGAGCCACGCCGATAATTTTGCCCATCATGAGCTGGAAAGGCTTTACGCTCGACACGATGAGTTCGATGATGCGGTTGGTCTTTTCCTCCATCACGCCTTGCATTACCAGCGCACCGTAGGTCATTACGAAAAGGTAGATGAGAAACGTCAGCACGAAACCTGCCGCCACGGCCACGTCGGCACTCGACAACGAGGTTTCGCCCTCGGCGTTGCACTTCATAGTCGTCACGTCGACGGTAGCCTCCACTTCGTTGATAATCTTGTCCAGATCGGGGATGCCGGCATCTTGAAGTTTCTCCTGCCGAAGGCAGTCGTTGAGCGTGTTTCTTACGTCGGACAAAAGCCCCGGCGGCACCTCGTTGCGCGAATATACGGTGACGGCTTTGGGCGTGTCGGCCAGCCGCCCGCCGATGACGATGACCGCCTCGTAGGGCGAGTCGTCAGCGTAGAGCTGCTTGTCGCGCCCGTTGGGGACGCTGACGAAACGGTATGCCGCATCGCTTCGGAAGTGGCGGAAATAGAGGCCCGTCTGGTCGTCTACGCCCACGGCTTTCTGCGTGCCGTCCTTTATGGTAGCGAACCAAAACGGCACGAACACGAGGGCTGCAAAGAGCAGCGGCGTGAGCAGGGTGAGCAGGATGAACGACTTTTTGCGGACGCGTATGGTAAACTCGCGCTGGACGACGAGCAGCAGATTGTTCATGGCTGGTTGGGGGTATGGGCTACGGTACGGAGGAATATCTCTTGCATGGTGGGCATCTTTTCGCTCACGGCGCGCAGGTCGGCCTGCCGGGCAAGGGCGGTGAAGAGGCTTGCCGTTTCCACGCCCTCGCGCTTGCTTATTTCGTAGGTGTGGACGCTGTGGCGTACATGGTGGCTCTCCACGGTGTAGAGGTCGCTGGCGGCATCGGGCAAGGGGGTGGCGGCGACAACCTCGTAGCGGCCCGTGCGGAAACGCTCCTTAATGTCGTCAACCTCGCCGCTCAGCACCACCTGCGAGCGGTCTATCAGGGCGATGCTGTCGCATACGTCCTCGACCGATGCCATGTTGTGGGTGGAGTAGACGATGGTGTGCCCCTTGTCGCGCAGGGCGAGAATTTCGCGTTTGAGGAGTTCGGCGTTGACGGGGTCGAAGCCCGAAAAAGGTTCGTCGAAGATGAGCAGGGGCGGTTCGTGAAGCACGGTGATGACGAACTGCACCTTTTGCTGCATGCCCTTGGAGAGTTCCTCGAGCTTGCGGTTCCACCAGGGCATGATGCCGAACTTTTCGAACCACATACGCAGACGGCTCTCCGCCTCGCGCCGCCCCAGTCCGCGGAGCTGCGCCAGGTAGAGAGCCTGTTCGCCCACTTTCATCTTTTTGTAGAGGCCCCGTTCTTCGGGCAGGTAGCCAATGCGGCGCACGTCGTCGGCGCAGAACGGGTGGCCGTCGAACACCACCTCGCCGCTGTCGGGCAGGGTGATGCGGTTGATGATGCGCAGGAGGGTTGTCTTGCCCGCTCCGTTGGGCCCGAGCAGACCGAAGACCTTGCCACGCGGCACGCTGAGGCTCACGTCGTTGAGCGCGGTGTGGGCGGCGAAGCGTTTCACGATGTGCCTTGCTTCGAGAAAGGGAATTTGTTCCATAGGTAGGGACGGGGGGGGAACGTGCTACAATTGCGTTTCCCCCTCAATGAAGTTTTCCATGAAGAGGTTCGTGCCGTCGAACACGGCGTAGGTGAACTGGCTTATCCAGTCGCCGAGGATGAGCAGCCGGCTCGAGCGCGAGAGCATGAGGTCAAGTTCAATGTGCCGGTGTCCGAAAAGAAAGAAGTTGATGTCGGGGTGCGTTTCGAGGTAACGCTTGGCAAAGCAAACGAGTTCCTCGTTGCGCTCGCCCTGGTAGGGAGGCTCTTTGCCGTCCTCGCGTTTCAGGCGCGAGTGCTTCGCCCACTTTTGGCCGAAAGCCATGCCCCAACGGGGATGGAGGGCGGAGAATAGGCGTTGGCAAAGGGGCGAGTGGAACACGGAGCGGAGCATTTTGAACTTACCGTCGGTCGATCCCAGTCCGTCGCCGTGGGCGAGGTAGAACGTTTGGCCGTGCAGTTCCACCACTTCGCTTTGGCGGTGCAGCTGCATGCCGCATTCTTTCTCGAAGTAGTCGCCCTGCCACAGGTCGTGGTTGCCGCAGAAGAAGTGTACCTCCACGCCGAGGTCGGTGAGTTCGCTGATTTTTCCCAACAGGCGGGTGTAGCCCTTGGGCACTACGTAGCGGTACTCATACCAGAAGTCGAAGATGTCGCCCAGCAGGTAGACGGCCTCGGCCTTGTGCTTGATGCTGTCGAGGAAGTTTACGAGCCGGCGTTCCTGCATTCGGGGGTGGGGGATAGCCAACGAGCCGAGGTGGGCGTCGGAGAGAAAATAAATATTGCCGTTTGCCATAGGTTTGCTGTCTGTTTGTGTTTCGTTCGGCGGCGTTGAGGGGCAGATTGTCCGCCTTGCGCCGCAGCGCGCGTCGGGGCGGGTGGGTTACATGAAGCCGAGCTCGAGCTTGGCCTCTTCGGTCATCATGTCCTTGTCCCATTCGGGTTCGAACACCAGTTGCACCTTTGCGTCGGTCACGCCGTCAATGCCCTCAAGCTTCGTGCGCACGTCCTCCATGATGAAGTCGGCGGCCGGGCAGTTGGGGGCGGTGAGCGTCATGTCCACTTCGAGCAAGCCGTCGTCGTGGAGGTCGATGCGGTAGATGAGGCCGAGGTTGTAGATGTCGACGGGTATTTCGGGGTCGTAGACGGTTTTCAGCACCTCTACGATGCGTGTTTCTATGCGGAGCTTTTCTTCTTGTGTCATTCGTTGTATGTGTTGTGTGCGTTGGTCAGATAAGTCCCTGATCGCTGTAACTGTAATAGCCGCCGGCGGTGACGATAACGTGGTCGACAAGGCGGATGTTGACCGTCTGCGCACCATTCTTCACGCTCTCCGTGAGGCGGTCGTCGTCGCGGCTGGGGCGCAGCGTGCCGGCGGGGTGGTTGTGGCAGAGTGCGATGTTCGTGGCGTTGGCCAGCAGGGCGGCTTTGAGGATGATGCGCACGTCGACCATTGTGCCGGTGAGTCCGCCTCGGCCAACGAGTTTCGTGCCGATTACGCCCAATCGCTGGTTGAGCAGCAGCACGTGGCTCTCTTCGTGGGGCAGGTTGGCGAGTTTGGGGCGGAATATATTATAGATGTCGGTCGACGAAGAGATGCGGGCGGGCGAATGGTCCTCCTCCAAGCGGCGGTCGCTCAGTTCGCAAGCGGCGAGCAGCGTAACGGCCTTTGCCAGGCCGATGCCCTTGTACTGGCAGAGTTCGGCCACGTCCATGCGCCCCAGGGCGGAGATGCTGTTGCCGCAGTCGCTCATGATGCGCTTCATCAGCGAAACGGCGGTGTCGTCGGTGCTGCCCGAACCGATGAGGATGGCGAGCAGTTCGGCCTTGCTGAGGCTCTTTGCCCCGTGTGCGGCGAACTTTTCGCGCGGGCGGTCCTCCAAGTCCCAGTCGGTGATGTTCTGTTTCATGTGCGTAAGGCCGGGGCTGAGGGGTTATTTGTAGAAGTTGTGGCGGAAGGCGTCGAACTCGCCGCGTCCCAGCACGCACCGTTGCCACCATGCGCGCCAGAAGCCCGTGCCGTAGCCCCACAGCTGGATGTAGGCGGCGGCGACAGCCTTTGCGCCCACGACGACGCTCCGCTCAGCGCGCGACGCGTCGGCGAAGATAATCAGGGCGAACAGGGCGAAGGGCAGGAGCATAACCCACCAGTGGGGGCAGTGCAAGAGCAGGGCGACGACGGCCAGCACTACGAGCAGGGCGCAGCCGAGCGTGAAGAGCGCGGGCAGCATGTGGACGGCTTTGAGCGTGCCGGGATGCCGCTTGCTGAGGTTGATGCGCGCAATGCCGGAGTTGTGCACCTGTTTGAAGAATTTGCGGAAGTCGGTGCGGCGCTTGTGCCACACCCACGCCTCGGGGAACAGGCGGCACGAGCAGCCCGCCTTGAAGATGCGCGTGGAGAAGTCGATGTCTTCGCCGAAGCGCATGGCGGAGAAACCGCTCAGACGGTTGTACACCTCGCGGCGCACGCCCATGTTGAACGAACGGGGATAGAACTTGTCCATCTTCTTCTTGCCGCCGCGGATGCCGCCCGTGGTGAAGAACGACGTCATGGCGTAGTTGATGGCTTTTTGCGTGGCGGTGAACGACGGGTGCGCCCGGTCGGGACCGCCGAAAGCGTCGCACGGGTTGGCTGCCAGTTCGCTGTCGATGGCGGCAAGGTAGCCCGGGGGCAGAACTACATCGGAGTCGAGAATGAGCACGTAGTCGCCCTTGGCGCGTTCCACGCCGTAGTTGCGCGTCTGCCCGGGACCGCTGTTGGGCTTTGCGTAGTAGCTTACGGGCAGGGTGGGGGCGTATTTCTCCACCACGTCGCGGCAGGGAACGCTCGAACCGTCCTCGACGACCACGGCTTCGAAGTCGCGAAACGTCTGGCCTGCGAGGCTTTCGAGGAGTTCGTCCACCTCGCCGGGGCGGTTGTATACGGGAATAACGAGGGAGTATTTCATGTAGCGTTGACAGGGCTAACCAGGCGCGGCTTATTTCGTGGCCGCCGCCGTGCGCCTATCTAATGCAAAGGTAATGAAAAAGGCGGGAACGGGAGTTTTTGCCTCCTGTTCCCGCCTTTCGGGGGTATGCCTGGCCCCGTGGCTTACTCGCCGCGTTGCACGTAGGCTATCACGTCGCCCTTGTTGACGCGTGCGCCCTGCTTGGCGCCGATCTCCACGAGCTTGCCGCCCAGAGCGGCGGGTATTTCGATTATCTGGCCGTGCGTGTTCTCGATGTAGCAGAAGCGTTCGCCTTCGGCGTATTCTTTGCCGATGAACGGCTCAATGCTCTTGACGCACTCGCCGTCGCCGCCGATTTCCCAAAGGAGCGTACCGCTTTCGGGGGCTACCACGGCATCGGCCTTGGCGTGCTTGAAGGCGGTGGCCTCTTCAAGGCTCATGCCGCTTGCGCCGGCTTTGTCCTTGGCGGCTTGCAGGTCGGCCAGGAAGCGTTTCTTGGCTGCGCCGCTCTTGTAGTCGCGGTACTGTGTCTCGTGCATGGCGAACTCAAAGAGTTCTTCGTCGTCTTCGCCGCGCTCCCAGCCGTTCTCTTCCATTTCCTTTTCGAAACGGGCGAGGTCGTCGGGATAGTAGCTCTGCGGGTCGGCGTCGGTAAACTCGAAGCCCTTCTCCTTGGCCAGTTCCTTGATTTCGTCGGCCACGGGGCCGGGCAAACGGCCGCTCTTGCCGAGAATCATGCCCCAAATGGAGTTGTCCATCATGCTGTAACGGGGCTTGCCCATCGACTCCGTGAGGAGGTTCATCAGGGCGATGTTCTTTACGTACTGCGAGAAGGGCGTTACCAAGGGGGGATAACCCACACGGGGCCATACGTAAGCTACCTCGTTGAAGAGCTTCACGAGCAGTTCGTCCTCAGAGAGTTCGCTTTCGCCCTTAGCCTTGCGGTTGTTGTTGATTGCGCCCATCACGCCGGTGAGGTCGGCCATCATTGACCCCATCATGCCGCCGGGAAGGCCGCAGCCGAGCAGCAGCGAACTCATGAGCTTGTTGGCGGGGTTCATGAAGTAGCCGAGGAAGTCGTCGATAAACTCCTGCGTGAGCTTGCGGGCTTCCATGTATGCGTCCATGTTGATTTCGGGCACGTCGAAACCGGCGTGTTTCAGCATGCTCTGCACGGAAATCACGTCGGGGTGCACCTTGCCCCACGAGAGCGGCTCGATGGCGGTGTCGATTACGTCGGCGCCGTTGCGGCACACTTCGAGGATGCTCGCCATGCTCAGGCCCGGGCCCGAGTGGCCGTGGTATTCAATGATGACCTCGGGGTGCTTATCCTTGATCATCTTGGTGAGCTTGCCGAGCATTGCGGGCTGGCCGATGCCCGCCATGTCTTTGAGGCAGATTTCGGGCGCGCCGGCTTCGATAAGCTGGTCGGCGATGTTGGCGTAGTATTCAGCGGTGTGGATGGGGGAGTTGGTGATGCAAAGCGTGGCTTGCGGAGTCATTCCGCCCTCGATGGCGTACTTGATAGAGGGAATGATGTTGCGAACGTCGTTCAGACCGCAGAATATGCGGGTGATGTCCACGCCCTGGGCGTGCTTCACGCGGTACATGAGCTTGCGCACGTCGGCGGGCACGGGGAACATGCGGAGGGCGTTGAGGCCGCGGTCGAGCATGTGCGTTTTGATGCCCGCTTCGTTGAAGGGCTTGGTGAACGCGCGCACGGCCTTGTTGGGGTTTTCGCCGTAGAGCAGGTTTACTTGCTCAAAGGCACCGCCGTTGGTTTCAACGCGCGCAAAGCAACCCATCTTGATGATTACGGGAGCAATGCGTTCGAGCTGGTCCTTGCGCGGCTGGAACTTTCCGCTGCTCTGGAACATGTCGCGGTAAACCAAGCTGAATTGTATCTTACGCTTTGTCATTGTATGTGATGTTTTTTATGCTGTTTTTCGTTTTCACGCATTGCCGGCAAATCTCGCTTCCGGCCGATGCGCTGCAAAATTACAAAAAATAATGTTCGTCACGGGAACACTGGAACTGGCTTATCGCAGACAGTGTTTGCCATGTATGCTTGTCCTTCTGTAATCGTGAAGGCTTGTTCTTTGCTTCGCATTGCTTCAATGCGTTTATCATTTGCTTTGCCACCGCTTTAATGACCGGGACTGCTACGGAATTGCCTGTTTGGTGCTTGACTTGGCTATATGGCACAACTATTTTGAAATCATCCGGAAATCCTTGGATTCTGAGCATTTCCCTTTCAGTGGGTCTGCGTTCATCGTTAATCAGAATGTAATTGGCTGATGCGCCAGCTCTCAAACACGACGAATATGGGTGAGGCGTTACGCTCCCTGCCATATTTTCGTGGGATATGTAAGGCTTTGGGTAGTTTGGGTCTTTCAGGCGCATAAGCCTCGACTGTTTAATCCTGTCCTTGACGTAATATTTGGGAGCGACGTTTTCTTCGAGAATGTCCGTTAGTGTTTTCCGTTTCGACGGGGGGAGAGGAGGCGGAAAGGAAAACAGAATGTCGTCCTTAAATCCGACGATGATGATTCGTTCTCGTTTTTGAGGCACGCCGTAATCAAGCGCATTCAGGACTTTTGCGTAAACGGAATATCCCAAGGCTTCAAGATGGCTGCGTATAACCTTGAAGGTTTTGCCCTTGTCGTGTGCGGTAAGGTTCCTTACGTTTTCCAGCATAAAAGCCTTGGGCTTTTTCTCTTTTAAAATTCTTTCGATTTCAAAGAACAACGTACCGCAGGTTTCGTTTTCAAACCCCTCTTTCTTCCCTATAATCGAAAATGCCTGGCAGGGGAAGCCGCCAAGCAAGATATCAAAGTCGGGAATGTCGCTTGCCGCAATTTTTGTGATGTCGCCAGACGGATGTTCGCCAAAGTTGGCTTCGTACGTTTTGCAGGCACTTTCGTCAAACTCCGAAGAAAATACGCAATGTCCGCCAGCTGATTCAAATCCTAACCGGATGCCGCCAATTCCGGCAAACAAATCGATAAAACTAAAACTACTCCAATCCATTGGCTATTTTCTTCTTGTTGTAATTCGCGATTCACTCATGCTGATTTATCTCTGATGCAAAGGTATTAAGTTAAGATGGGATGGGAGGTTTGTCCTTGTCGGATTTTGCTGCTGCCCAATCTTGTTCAAATCCATTGAAGCTTGCGTTGATGCCGTGACGGGAACTCTGGTATGTTTGTAAAAGGGAAAAACAGCCGATGCAGACGTGAAAAATCCCGGGGAAATTGCCGCACACCGTACGGGCTACGTGTGTGAGGCGTATCAGTTACGTGTGTGCCCCGTACGGTTGACACACGTCACCCGTACGGTTGACAACACTTTGCACGGGGATGGGAAAAACAAAAATTGCTCCCCTTGAACGCCCTTTGGGGCGGGAGGGGAGCAATTTTTATAGTGGCGACATCTGCCGCGGACTAAACCCGGAGGGGATTAGAGACCGTAGGCGAAGCCGTTGATGTAGTTGTAGAACACGCCGCCCAAGCCGAAGACTACTACGCCGATGGCGCAGAGGGCGAGAGCCACACGGGTGTAACCGTCGCTCTGGAACTTGGCTATCGGGGCTTCGTTGGGCTTGATGTACATGGCCTTGACGATGAGCAGATAGTAGTAGAGCGAGATGACGGTGTTGGCCAAAGCGATGAACACCAGAAGGGGATAGCCAGCCTTGAACGCCGCCATGAACACGAAGAACTTCGAGAAGAAGCCGGCGAAGGGAGGAATGCCCGCGAGGGAGAAGAGGCAGAGCGTCATGAGGAACGCCAGCTTCGGGTTGCTCTGGTAGAGACCGTCGTAGTCGCTGATGTTGATCTTGCCGCTGTTTTCTTCTACGCTCGTCATTACGGCGAACGCGCCGAGGTTAGACACCATGTAGACCAAGAGGTAGAACACCAGGGCTGACATGCCCTGCGCCGTGCCGTCCATGATGCTCAGCACGAGGTAGCCGGCCTGCGAGATGGCGGAGAATGCCATGAAGCGTTTCAGGTTGTTCTGGCGTATGGCGAAGAGGTTTGCCACCGTGATGGAGGCCACGATAATCCAGTACATGCCCGTGTTCCAGCTGTAAAAGAGATCGCTTTGCGCAAAGGCTTTCATCAGCACGGTCATCAGCACGAAAGCGGCTGAACCCTTGGAAATGACGCTCAGGTAGGCCGTAACCGACGTGGGCGCGCCCTCGTAAGTGTCAGCCGTCCAGAGGTGGAAGGGGACAAGCGAAATCTTGAAGCCCAGGCCCGAGATGAACAGCACCATGCCGAAGATGCTCAGCAGCGAGCCGTCGAGCACTGCGCCAATCTCGTTGAAAAAGAGCGTACCCGTCACGCCGTAGATGAGCGAAACGCCGTAGAGAAGCAGTGCGCTCGAGAAGAGGGCGAGCAGGATGAACTTGGCACTGGCCTCGGCACTCTCGAAACGCTTCTTGTCGAACGCCACAAGGGCGGTGCACGGCACGGAGGCGAGTTCAAGGCCGATGAAGAACATCAGGAAATGGCCGCTCGAAATCATGAAGTACATGCCCAAGAGCGTGAAGAGCGTGAGCAGGTAGAATTCGCCCTGCTTCACGAGGTTCTCCTCGCGGGTGAGCCATTTGTGAGCCATGAGGAACACGATGATGGTGCCCACGTTGAGTACGCTCTTCATGATGGTCATCATCGGGGTGTACTGGTACATTCCGCCGAAGGCCTCGCACGTGGTCGAGCAGCAGCTCGGCAGCAGGTTGAGCACTGTGTGGACGGCCAGCAGAACTACGGGCAAGCAAGTGTTGTATACTCCCTTCCCGCTCTTTTTGTCAGGACACATGAAGAGGTCCGCGATGAACAGTATGACAATCACCGCCAACAGCGAAAGCTCCTCGTGCATGTATAAGAATTGACTGTAATCCATAATGATAGGTATGTTTAGAGGAAAGGATTGCTTGATGAAACAGTTACCGCCGCATTGTGAATGTGGTCAACGATGGGGGCAACGCCTGTAGAAATCATGTTGCTCACCCAGAGCGGGGCAAGGCCAAGGCCGGCCACGGCGAGGATGAGGCACACGACGGCGAAACGCTCGTCCCACGTGGCGTCGGTCAGTTTGAGGTGATGCTCGTTGGTGCAAGTGCCATAGAGGATTTTGCCCACCACGCGGAGAATGTAGACCGCCGTGATAACGATTGAGCAGCACGCGGCGATGGTCAGCACGCGGTGGAATGTGTCGGCGTTCTCGAACGAACCCACGAAGATGGTCATCTCAGCGATGAAGCCCGAGAAGCCCGGCAGACCGAGGTTGGCCAAACCGGCAATGATGTAGCCCACCGAAAGGAAGGGCATGATGCGCATAAGGCCGTTGAGCTCGCGGATGTCGCGGGTGTGCGTACGGCCGTAGATCATGCCGATGAGGGCGAAGAACAGGGCCGTCATAAGTCCGTGGCTAAGCATCTGGAGCACTGCGCCCGTGCAAGCCGTCTGGTTGAGCATGAGAATGGCGAAAAGCACCATGCCGCAGTGCGACACCGAACTATAAGCGTTGATGTACTTCAAGTCGGTCTGCACGCAAGCGGAGAACGCGCCGTAAACCACCGAGATGCCCGTGAGGATAAGGAATATCCAACCCAATTCGTTGGCTGCCTCAGGCATGAGGTACATGGCGATGCGGAAGCAGCCGTAGCCGCCAAGCTTCATCAGCACGCCGGCGTGGAGCATGGACACAGCCGTGGGGGCTGAGGCATGACCGTCGGGCGACCATGTGTGGAAGGGGAACAACGCGCCAAGCACGCCGAAGCCGATAAACGTGAGGGGGAACCAAATGCACTGTTGCGCGAAGGGAATGGCGTGCGCACCGCCCAGGTGGTTGGCTATCTCGACGATGTTCATCGTCTGGCCGCCGGCACCGTAGAAGATGCCGAAGATGCCGCACATGAGGAACGCCGAACCGCCCATGAGCATGAGCGTAAGCTTCATGGCCGCGTACTCCTTCTTGCCGCTGCCCCACACGCCAATCAAAAGGTACATGGGGATAAGGGCGATTTCGTAGAACATGAACATGGCGAACATATCCACCGAAATGAAGAAGCCGAACACGCCAAGGCTCAGCAGCGTGAACCAAAGGAAGTACTCCTTGGTGAGCGGCTTGAGCTGCCACGAGGCGAATGTGCCGGTGAACACAATGACGGACGAGAGCAGCAGCATGGCCACTGAAATGCCGTCGACACCCACCGAATATTTGATGTGAAGAGGCTCGAACCAGTTGAACGAGGCGGTATAGAGCATTTCAGCGTTCTGCCCGGCCGCGCGGTCGCCAAGGAAGCTGACAACCAGATAGGCCGAAAGGATAAGCAGAAGCGAACTGCCCGTTACCATCACTGCACGTACGCCTTTCACACTTCTTGCCAGCCACAGACCGAGCAGCATGACAAGGGGAATCAATACGAATAATGACAGAAAATTCATTTTTGATGTTTTGTTTGGAGTTTCTGAGCAGCCTTTGCGCCGTTTGCCGCCGTGTCCGCCCGAAGGGGGAGGGGGCTTGGGCGCGTTGCGCCGCTCACTAAACTAATTTATGCGAAAGCCATAATTGCAAGCAAAATCAACGTGCCGAGCAGGAATACGAAGGCGTAGCCCTGAACCGAACCGCCCTGCAAGCCGCGGATGCGGAGGCTGAGCGCGTTGGCACCCCATGCGAGGAAGTCGAAGAAGGCATCCACAACGTGGCGGTCGAACCATGCGATGGGCTTGGAGATATGCGCAAAAATGACGCGGTGCGTAATGTACTGGTAAACCTCGTCCATGTAGAAGCGCTTGTAGGCCCAGCGGTGGAGCTTGCCGAACTTCTCGGCAAGGGCATCGGCCTTGGGCTGACGCTCGCCCACGTACATATAGGTGGCGAGGAAGATAGAGGCTACGGCAATCACGATAGACGTGCCGGCCACGTTCCAGTCGAGATGGATGTCGTAGGCGTGTCCGTCAGCACTCACGAAGTGGCCGAAGGGGATGAAGCCGGCCACGCAAGTAACCAAGGCGAGGAACACCAAGGGGATAGTCATGCAGGCGGGCGCCTCGTGGGGAGTATGCTCCGCGTGGAGCTCCTTGTTTTCCGTACCCCAGAAAATGCCGTAGTATAGGCGGAACATATAGAACGCCGTCATGGCGGCGATGGCCGTCATAATCCAGCCCATAGCGGGCGTATAGGCAAAGGCAGCCGTGAGGATTTCGTCCTTAGAGAAGAAGCCCGAGAACGGGGGAATGCCCGAGATGGCCAAGCAAGCCACGAGGAACGTGATGTGAGTGATGGGCATGTACTTGCGCAAGCCGCCCATGGCCGACATCTCGTTGCTGTGGACAGCGTGGATGATGCAGCCCGCGCCGAGGAACAAGAGCGCCTTGAACATGGCGTGGGTGAAGAGGTGGAACATTGAGGCCATGTAGCCCAGCGAACCTACGTGCTCGTGTCCCGTCTGGAACTCTGTGCAAACGCCCAGCGACACCATCATGAAGGCAATCTGCGAGATGGTGGAGAACGCCAGCACACGCTTGATGTCGCTCTGGCAGCAAGCCACGGCAGCGGCGTAGAAAGCGGTGAACGCGCCTACCCAAGCCACAATGTGGAGCGTGCCGGGAGCGTACTCAATCCACAAGGGGAAGAGACGGGCAATCTGGAACACGCCGGCAACGACCATCGTGGCGGCGTGGATGAGGGCCGACACGGGCGTGGGGCCTTCCATTGCGTCGGGCAGCCAGATGTGGAGGGGGAACATGGCACTCTTACCGGCGCCGCCGATGAACATGAGGAACAGGGCGGTGGGCAACATCATGGCCCCCTGCGCAAAGCCGGCCTCGTTGAAATTGAAGCCGAACGAGTGGCAATAGTAGCCGTAGATGAGTATGCCGATGAGGAAGAACAAGTCGGCGAAGCGCGTCACGATGAACGCTTTCTTGGAGGCGGCGATGGCGGCCGGCGAGGTGTAGTAGAAACCGATGAGCAGGTAGGACGAAACGCCCACAAGTTCCCAGAACATGTACATCTGGAAGATGTTGGTGGCTACCACAAGGCCGAGCATCGACATCGTGAAGAGGCTGAGGAACGCGTAGTAGCGCTGGAAGCCCCTTTCGCCGTGCATATAGCCGAAAGAGTAGATGTGCACCATGAGCGACACCGTGGTGATGACGATAAGCATCATGACGGAGATGGGGTCGAGCATAATGCCCATGTTGAACGTAAGCCCCTTGACGAAGAAGGGAAGCCACGTGAAGTCGTAGGGCAGAAGCGTGGGGTGCACGCCGTCGGCCGTAAGCGGAGTTTGGAAGAAGTACTGGTAAGCCGTGTAGTAAGCCAGTACGGCTACAACGCCTAACACCGCTGTACCAACCAATCCCGCCGCTTTGTGGCTGAACCATTTTCCGAACACTCCGAGCAGGAGGAACGAGAAGAACGGCAGCAAAAGTATAAGAATTGTGTAATCCATTGTTTGTTACGTTTGAATGAGCCGCCCGCATTGGGGAGGGGCGGCCCCGTTCAGCTTGATTTTACCACTTCATCTTCTCAAGTTCACCTGCCTGAATGTTTTTGACCATCCGGTAGATGTTGATCATGACGGCGATGGCGATTGCGCTTTCAGCGGCCGAGATGGCGATGGAGAAGAGCGCGAAGAAATAACCCTCGTTGCCGTCGGGATAAAGCATACGGTTGAACACTGCGAAATTGAGGTCGGTGGCGTTGAGCATCAGCTCCACCGAGAGGAGAATGGCCAGCGTGCTGCGGCGCGTGAGAAATCCGAAAACGCCCGCGAACATCATAATGGCCGAAATGACTAAGATATATTCTAACTGTATCATTGTGACTGTCGTTTATAATGTAAGGGTTAGCGTTTGCGGGCGATGATCAGCGCGCCTACGATGCAGGCCAGAAGCAGCACACTCACAGCCTCGAAAGGCAGGAGATAGCCCCCCTCGCCCGAGGAGAGCATGTTGCGGCCGATGGAATCGATGGCGGTGACAGCCGAGGCGTTCTCGCTGGGCGCGGTGAGGATGGCGGACTTGAAGTTGTGCGAAAGCACCACCCCGAGGAACGTCACGAAGCCTACGAGGCTCAGGACGAAGCCCCAAGAGGCGTCCTTCATCTTGCGCTTGAAGATTTCCTGGTTCTTTGCGCCTTCGGTCAGCAGTATGGAGAACACGTACAGCACGATGATGCCGCCGGCGTAGACAATAACCTGCGCCGCGCCGAGGAACGTGTAGCCCATCAGGAAATACATACCTGCCGTGCCGAGCAGCACGAAGAACAGGTAAGTGGCGGCGCGCACGATGCTCTTGGTCAATACGGTGGCGATTGACGAAAGCACCATAAGCACAGCCAGAATGACGAACATGATGTTTTGTGAATTCATTCTTTCAGAGTTTAAGAGCCTTGCCGCTGGCCCCGCATGGGGGCGGTGAGCAACGCTTTTCAACTAATAATTGTCAGTTTACTTTTCAGCTACGTGGCTGCCGGGCTGGTTGAGCACCTTGACGAGCTTGGCGCGGTCGAACACGGCGTTTTCGTAGCTTTGGTCGAAAGTGATTGCGCCGTGGGGGCAAGCTCGCGTGCAGAGCATGCAGAACATGCAGCAGCCGAGGTCGTACTCGTACTTCACGAGCCGTTTCTTCTTCTTGCCGTCGGGCGTTTCGTAGAACTCGCTCTGCACCGTTATGGAGCCGTTGGGGCAAGCCATCTGGCACAGGCCGCAGCCCACGCACTTATGCTCGTTCTGCTCGTTGTGGGGCATCGTGAGCGAACCGCGGAAACGGTCGAACATCACGTTCGTGGCGCGGTTTTCGGGATATTGCTCGGTGATCTTCGGGGTGAAGAACTCGCGCATGGTTGTCTTCAAACCAGTGCCAAGGCTCTTCAAGCCGCTGACCACTCCGCCGATATAACTTTTTTCTTCCATGAGAATGTGTAAGGTTTGAATGTTAGAACGTCCATCCCATAGCGACGCAGATTGCCATGAGGATGAGGTTTACCATGCTGAATGGCACGAGGTACTTCCATTCGAGCGAGAGGATTTGGTCAATTCTCAGGCGGGGGAACGTCCAGCGAAGCCACATCAGGAGGAACACCACGAAGAACGTCTTGCCGATGAACCATACGGCACCCGGGATGTAGTCCATCACGCCGTTGAAGCCTTCGAGACCATAGATATGGAGCGGTGCCCAGCCTCCGAGGAAGATGGTGCTTGCCATGCCGGCGCAGATAAACAGGTTGAGGTATTCGGCCAGGTAGTAGTAGCCGAAGTGCATACCCGAATACTCTGTGTGGTAGCCGGCGGTCAGCTCGCTCTCGCACTCGGGCAAGTCGAACGGGCCGCGGTTACACTCGGCGTTGCCGGCCACGAGGTAGATGAGAAACGCGATTACGGCGGGGATGTGGCCGCGGCAGATGTTCCAGCCGTTGAGGTACTGGTCGTTGCAAATCTCGCTGAACGACATCGTGCCGGTGAGGCAGATCATGGCGAGCATCGTCATGCCGATCGAAAGCTCGTAGCTGATGATCTGCGCGCCACTGCGCATTGCGCCGATGAGCGAATATTTGTTGTTGCTACTCCAACCGGCGAGCAGAATGCCCACCACGCCGATTGAACTCATTGCGAGGAAGAAGAACACGCCCACGTTGAAGTCGATGATGTGCGCGCCCTTGTTCCAGGGCAGGCATGCGAAAGTGACCATCGAAGCCGTCACAACGAGGAACGGGGCCAGGTTGTGGAGAAAGAGGTCGCTCTGGCGCATGCTGATAATCTCCTTGGTCAGCATCTTGAACACGTCGCTGAACACTTGGAGCAAGCCCCACTTACCCACGCGCATCGGACCGAGACGGCACTGGAAGAAAGCGCATACCTTGCGCTCCATATAAATGAGGGCTATGGCGAACAACGCGTACAGGGTGATGATGACCAGCGCCACGAGGATGCTCTCCGTAAGGATTGCGCCCCACTCGGCGAAGCCACACGTACCCGTAAGGAATGTGTGAAGCCAGTTTGTTACTATTGAAAAATCGAACATTTTGTTTGTGTATGAGTTTATGAGCTTTTGCGGCCGGCTCGCCGGGATTGGCGGCGGCAAGGCCGCGCGTGCTTATTAAACTTATTGGTTAGCGGTCGATATCGGGTACGACGTAGTCCACCGTGCCGCCGATGGTGATGAGGTCGGCAAGCATGTTGCCGCTGCAAGCGGTGTCCATCACAGCTACGAGGGGCAAGCCCGTCGAGCGGTAGTGGAGGCGGTAGGGACTCTTGTCGCCCTTGCTCTCGATGAACACGCCCATACGGCCGCGGCTGCCCTCTACTTCGCTGTAGAACGTGCCGGCGGGGAGCTTGATGATGGGTTTCATCTTCTCCTGGAAGTTGCCCTCGGGAATGTTGTCGATGAGCTGTTCAATGATGTTGAGGCTCTCCTTGATTTCGTCGAGACGAATCATGTAGCGGGCAAACGAGTCGCCCTCGGTGCGAACCACCTCGTTGAACTGAACGCGGTCGTAAGCGGCGTAGGGACGGAGCTTGCGCAAGTCGTTGTGCCAGCCAGAGGCACGGCCTGTGCCGCCGGTGCAGCCGAACGAGATGACCTGCTCCTTCGTCAGCACGCCCACGCCTTTCGAACGGTTCTGGAAGATGACGTTGCCGGTGAAGATGTCGTGGTACTCCTGAATGTTCTTGCGCATCGTGACGATGAACTCCTTCACCCGCTTCTGGAAGTTGGGGTGGATGTCGTACGTCACGCCGCCGATGGTGTTGTAGTTCAGGATGAGGCGGCCGCCGCAGGTTTCCTCGAAGATGTCGAGAATTTTCTCGCGGTCGCGGAAGGCGTAGAGGAAAGCCGTTGTTGCGCCGAGGTCCTGGCAAAGGCAGCCGAAGAAGAGGATGTGCGAGTCGATACGCTGCAGTTCGTCCATAATGGTACGGATAACCTGCACGCGGTCGCTCACCTCAACGCCCATGGCCTGCTCAATGCACATGCACAGGGCGTGGCGGTTCTGCATTGCGCCGAGGTAGTCCAGGCGGTCGGTCAGAGCCAGCGTCTGCGGATAGGTCATGCTTTCGCTGATTTTCTCCACGCCGCGGTGGATGTATCCAAGCACGGGGTCGACCTTCTTGATTGTTTCGCCTTCGAGAGCCACGCGGAAGTGAAGCACGCCGTGAGTGGAGGGGTGCTGCGGACCGATGTTTACCACGTAATCGTCCTCGTTGAAGATGGTGTGTTCCACCTTGTTCACCGTGCCGTCCTGCTGCAACTGGTACTCGTAGGTGACGTCAGCGAGCGGCTCGTTCGTCATGTGCTGCGGGTCGAAGGGGTTGTCCTTCTCGGGGTCATTGTCCTTGCGGAAGGGGTGGCCCACCCAATCCTCGCGCATGAAGATACGGCGCATATCGGGATGGTTGGTGAAGACGATGCCGTAGTAGTCGTACACCTCGCGCTCGTAAATGCGGGCAATGTCCCAAAGGCTGCAAACCGAGGGAATCATGGGGTTCTCGCGGTCGGCACTGACGCACTTTACGCAAGCCTGTTTCTTGTTGCTTGTGTTTTCGATCTGGTACACAACGCCCAGTCCGTCCTCCATCCAGTCTTCGCCGGTGAGATTGAGCAGGAAGTCCATGCCCTCTTCGTCGTGCAGACGCTTCATCTCTGCAAAGAGGTCGGCCGGAGCCACCTCCTTGGGGTGAAGTTCGTTGACGGCGGGCTTGGCCGGAGCTGCCGGGCGAACGGCGGGACGAGCAGCGGCGGGCTTCGTGGCAGCAGCGGCTGCGGCAGGCTTGGCGGCGGTTGTCTCGGCTGCGGGGGCAGCTTTGGGGGCGGCGGGAGTTGCGGGCTTTTGAGCTTCTGCGCTTTGATTGGCTGTAGGGTTCAATTCTTCGCTCATGCTTCTTCCTCCTCTTTATAAATGGTTTCTTCTTTTTCCGCGGCTTCAGCCTTGAAAGGGTCTTTCTCCTTTCTGTTGGTTGTGCCGAAGAAGTTTTCAACTTTCACAATGCGCTGCAGCTGCATCATTCCGTAGAGGAACGATTCGGGACGCGGGGGGCAGCCCGGCACGTACACGTCGACGGGGATGATTTTGTCTACGCCGTTGAGAACGTGGTACGACTTGGTGAACGGACCGCCCGAGATGGAGCAGCCGCCGATAGCCACCACGTATTTGGGGTCGGCCATCTGGTCGTAGAGGCGGCGAAGAACGGGAGCCATCTTCGTGGTGATGGTGCCGCAAACGAGAATTACGTCGGCCTGGCGGGGACTGTTGCGCGTCACCTCGAAGCCAAAGCGCGCAATGTCGTAGCGCGCGGCGCACACGGCCATAAACTCAATGCCGCAACAGCTGGTGGCAAAGGTCAAAGGCCAAAGAGAGTTTGAGCGGCCCCAGTCAATGAGGTCGTCGAGCGTGCGCACCACTACGTTCGCACCGCCTGCGTTGAGTTCTTCAACGAGCTTCTCGTAAGTCTCGTTGTCCTTGAATTCCTCGTAGGGAATCGACTTGATTTTTGCTCTTTTCATTGCCATTTCAACGCTCCTTTCCTCCAGGCGTAAGCCAAGCCCAGAACTAAGATAAACAGGAAGAAGAGCACACTCAGCAGTCCGGCGGGACCGAATGAGCGCATCACGACGGCCCAGGGGAAGAGGAACATCGTTTCAACGTCGAACATAAGGAACAGGATGGCGAACAGATAGTAACCCACGCGGAACTGCATCCACGAGCGGCCGCGCGTAGGGATACCACATTCGTAAGCCTCTTCCTTTTGAGCGTTGTAGCTGCGGGGCGAAATCAGCTTTGCCAATATCGTAACCACGCCTACGAACGCCAACCCTGTCAGCAATGCAGTGACAAATAAGGTAAAGTTCATAGCTCTTTAAATGTTATTATTAATAATGTTGTTGTTTCTCGTAAGAGCAGTCCGTAGGGGCTGCGCCGGCTCGGGCCGTGCAGGCGTTGGCGGATTGCTCCGGCTGAAAAGGACGATGGACGGAAAGGGGCGGACAGTTCCCGGAGGTATAAAGACGAAAAAAGTCCGCTTCGTTCAGGTCTTAGGGCAAACCTGACGTGCGGACACAAAAATAAGGCGGACGGACACACTTGTCCGCCGCGGTGGAATGTTCAATACCCATTGCGCCGCACTCTTGCAGAGCCGGCACGCATAAGTAGCCCTTGTTCACGTCCTTTCGTCTTTTCGAGTGCAAAATTAGTTCAATCGCAAAGTTGGGCAAAGCGAACGCCCGTTTTTTTGAGGTCAGAAAAACGGGCGCGTTCAATGCCTGAGGGCGTATGGGTGATTACTTGATTTTACGTTTGATGTACTGCTTTGGCTTGGTGTAGAGGTAACGCTTCGGCTTTGTGTAGATGAACCTTGCAAGGCCGTACACGCTGCGGCGGAATCCCGGGCTGTAAGCCAGCAGACGCTCGAACCATCCGAGGTGCTTGCCGATGACGCGCACCATATAGCCCACGTAGAACATGGCGAAGAGTGTGCCGATGCCCACAATGTACCACTGCCATGCGCCAAAGAAGGCGTAGCAAGCCGCCACGCCCAGCACTACGAGTGCCGTGTCGACGAATATTTTCACCTTGGGAAACTCCTTGCCCGTCACTTGGCTGATGGCCACGGGAAAGCCCTCACCGGGCATGGTCACACTTCCGCACCTCACTTCCAGAGCGATGCCAAAGCCGAGGATGGTGCAGCCCGCTACCTGCGACACGGCTTGCGAGATGAAGTCTGTGGGGGCGAGCCATTCCGTGAGCAGCATATTAAGGTCGATGAGCGAACCGAACACGAAGCCCACTACGAGTTGGAAAAGCTGCACCCATTCAAAGTTGCGGCGCAATATGCAAATTTGCCCGAACACAAGCAGGGCGTTCATGATGTAGGTGTATTGCCCAATGGTCAGGGCGGGTGCAAAATGTTGCTTTCCGGCGGTCTGGAACACGTAGGGCAGCACGCTGATAACGCTTGAACCCAAGTGGGAACGTACGCAAACGGCAACGCCGGCCGTCATAATCCACAACGAAATGAGCAGCAAGAAGTGCTGCCAGCAAAAAGATACGATTCTTTCTTTCATCAAATGTAATTTAGTCTTTATCTGTGGTGTTTATAAACGTATGCGGAACTACAAGAAAACGCTTATAAGCACCGCCTCGCAGGGGAGGCTGCAACGCAAAGTTACGAAAAAGCGTGGAGATGAACAAATTAGCGTTTAGCCGCCTTTAAGGCGGCACGGTGCGCCGGCACGGACATTTCCGTACCGACGCACCGTGAGGCGGATGGAAAAAAGAGGAGGGCGTATTCGGTGTGCAAGGACGTTTACTCGAAGTCGACGCAAGCGCGTTCACCAATGTACTGCATTAGCTGCGAGGCTACGGCTTTGTGTGCCGGGTGCGCCCCGTAAGCCTTCACCTCGTCGAGCGTGGCAAAGGTGGAGTCGAGGCAGATGTCCCACGTCTCGTTGCCGTTCACGTTGAAGCCTACGTGTACGCTCTGTATAAAGGGGATGACTTCGGGCAGACGCTCAATGCCTTCCTTGAAAGCCTGGCGTGCGCTGAGGCGTACGTCTTCGGGTACGTCGGCGCGAAATTTGAACATGACAATGTGTTTCATGTGTGTTGGGGGTTATCGTATGGATGTAAAGTGTCTTTTGTTAGTAGGGGCATCAAAGGTTTTCCGCTCCGCAATGGGGACAACGTCCCTTTCCGGGGATGGATTTTCCGCAAGCTCCGCAGAGCAGGTGCGAGGGCTTGTGCCTGGCGTATTGCCTTATGGCGAACAGTGTGTATGCCGCCAGCAGAAAATAGCCCACGATGAAGGGTGTGGAGAGCGTAAAGACAAGGTATAGCACCACGCAGACACCGCCGAGCGAGGTGAGGTAGGAGAGTGTGTCGCCCACGTCGGGCAAGCGGCGCATTTCCTCAACCACTGCCACGGCTACAATGAGCATGAGCCACACCGAGGCGATGAACAGCCGCAGGATGGCCGGCAAGGATTCGCCCATCGGGTTGAGCGTAGGGTGGAAGTAGAACTCAATCCACGTCATTGGCACAAACCGCTGTATGCTGCCGTAGAGTGTGGCGGATGCACTCACGCAGAGGCAGAGCAGGGTGGGGTAGAAACTCGGGATGTCGTTGAAATGCACCATGCGAAAACGCTTGTGCCGCACGTTCTGCACCAGCAGAAAGACGATAGCCAGCCCCAGCACGCTCAGCACGTACACGCTGCGGCTGTCGGAGAAGTAGTAGATGAATTTCGATATCGGGTCGTCTGGCACAGCGTGCCGCAGAAGTTCGCTCTCGTGTACCCAGCCTTGGCTCAGTTGGTCGCGCGCCACTTTTACCCATACTGTGTCGGTCGTGTCGGTCGGCACGTACATCACCTTTGCCACTACGAGTTGGTCGTTCTTCTTCAAGCGCACGGTGTCGTTGAGCAACGCCCCGTAGTCGGGCAGTCCCTCAATGTGGGGGGCGGCTTGCAGGGCGAGCGTGTCGGTCGCCACAAAGTTGTAGCCCGTCCAGTAGTGGTGTGTGATGAAAAAGTTGACGGAGTCCACGCCCGTCTCGCTCGCTGCTTGCCAGTGGTCCACCTTGTTGGGGTGCGAATAGTAGCAGCCGGCGGCCATGCAGCAAGCGGCGATGAACAGCAAGAGCTGCCTTATATAATATATGTGTGCCTTTCGTGGCCGCATGGCGTGTGATGTTTGTTAGTCGTTTGAGAGTACCTGCATTTCGCAACGCTTGCAGTCGAAGCGCAGGGGGAATGTCCGGCCGTCCGGGAGCTGCAGCGACAGGTTGCCCGTTTGCCGTCCCTCTTTTTGTCTCAGGCAAATGCCCAACTCGTGGCGTAGGCAGTGGCGGCAGGTCATCAGCACCTTTTCGCCCCTCGGCTCTTGAAGTTCAAAGGCCGGTTCCACGCTCTTTGCGCCGTGATCTTTGTAGAATGCCTCCGCCTCGCGGTTGGCCACGTTGGCGGTGAAAGGCAAATGCTCGGGAAACGCTCCTTGCAGCAGTTCGTGTTTCTCTGCGCCTGCCCGGTCGCGTTCGTAGCTCATTCGGTGTGCGCTGAGCAGCAGTTCGCAAACCTCGCGCCGCCAAGCCGCAAGGGTGGAGGAGGGTATGAAGCGTTCGCCCTGCGTCTCAATGTTGATTCGTACGGCGGTGAACGGCGTGTCACCCAGTTTAGCGAGTTGTCGCTCAATGTTTTCGCGCTGCGGTGAGCGGGCTTCGTCGTGCTGAGCGTCGAATTGTTTCGTGACGTGGCATCCGCTATCGTCGTTCATGTCGAGGGCGTAGCCGTTGGTGGTTTCCCGCAGGGTGAGCGAGGCTTGCAGCCGGCGTTCGGCGGTGGGCTTGGCCAGCAGCTTGCTGAATGCGAAGTCCTGGTTGCGGAAAAGCGTGTCGCCTCGTTGCAATGCGGGCATTTGCAGCGGATAGACAAATTCGCCCTCCACCTTGTTTACGCGGAAGCCCTGCAACTTGCCCGTTTTGTCGATGAAGCAAAGTCCGTCGCCAGCCGTTACGGGGGCGGCGATGCGGGGCTTTGTGCGCAGACGGAACGAGCGTGCCGAAGTGCTTTCCACGCTGCCAATCTCCTCGCCCACGGCTTTGGGCGTATAGGGCGAATAGATGGGCTGCTTGCTTCGGCCGTACAGGAAGTATTCGGTAAATCCGCGGTTGAATGACCGAACTACGTTGGGAGCAAAGGCTACGTCGCTCTTGCCGAAAGAACTCCGTTCGTAGTCGTCCGTCCGCCGTGCCAGCACCTTGTCAATTTCCTGCCGGTACCAGGCGGTGACGTTCTTCACGTACTCCGCGTCCTTGAGCCGTCCCTCTATCTTGAACGACCGCACCCCGGAGTCCATCATGTCTTCGAGGCTGGCAGTGCGGTTCATGTCTTTGAGCGACAGCAGGTGCTTGTCGGCAATGAGCGTTCGCCCCTTGTCGTCGACAAGGTTGAATGCCAAACGGCAGAACTGGGCGCAGCAGCCGCGGTTTGCGCTTCGCCCGAAACAGTGTTGCGAGGCATAGCAGCGTCCGCTGTAGCTCACGCACAAAGCTCCGTGTACGAAGGCTTCGAGCGGCACACGCACGCTCTCGGCAATGCGGCGGGTTTGTTCGAGCGACGTTTCGCGCGCCAGCACAATCTGCCTAAATCCGGCGACTTCGAGCCACTGCGCTTTTTCGGGCGTGCAGTTGTCCATCTGCGTGGAGGCGTGAAGGGCTATGGGCGGCAGGTGCATCCGCAGCAGCGAGGTATCCTGCACGATGAGTGCGTCCACCCCGGCTTTGTAGAGCTGCCAAACAAGTTTCTCTGCCGCCGCCAGTTCGCTGTCCCAAAGTATGGTGTTGAGCGTGACGTAGACGCGTGCGCCGAACAGGTGGGCAAACTCGCAGAGCCGCCCGATGTCGTCCACGCCGTTGCCGGCTGCCGCCCGCGCGCCGAAGCTTGGACCGCCTATATACACGGCATCCGCTCCGTGGCGAATGGCCTCGAAGCCAATCTCCACGGAGCGTGCCGGTGCGAGGAGTTCTATTTTCGCTTTCTTGTGGCGTGTCTGCATTTGACGGGCAGAGGGTTACTTCCTCGAATACATTTTGTCGTAGTAGAGCTGGTAGTCGTCGCCGCTCACGGCTTCCACCCAGTCGTGGTGTTCAAGATTCCAACGGATGGTCTTCACGATGCCTTCCTCGAAGCACGTTTCGGGATACCAGCCCAAGTCGTTCTTTATCTTCGTCGGGTCAATGCCGTAGCGTTGGTCGTGGCCGAGGCGGTCCTTGACGAAAGTGATGAGGCTCTCGTTTATCCAGTCGATGCTGATTTCGCCGTTTTCGTCGCGTTCCTGCTTTTTCAGCAGCGTGCGGAACTGCGGTTCGTCCTTCATCAGGTCGTGTATGGTGCGGATGATAATCTTTACAATCTGTATGTTCTGCCGCTCGTTGTGGCCGCCCACGTTGTATATGCTGCCGTCCTTGGCTTGGTTCACCACCATGTCGATGGCTTTGCAATGGTCCTCCACGTAGAGCCAGTCGCGTATGTTCTCGCCCTTGCCGTATACGGGGAGCTTTTTGCCGGCCAAGATGTTGTTGATGACGAGGGGAATAAGTTTTTCGGGGAACTGGTACGGACCATAGTTGTTGGAGCAGCGTGTGATGCTCACGGGCATATGGTAAGTGTCGCGGTAAGCGCACACAAAGTGGTCGGCCGATGTTTTCGACGCACTGTACGGGCTGTGGGGGCAAAGGGGCGTTTCTTCGGTGAAGAAGCCCTCGCTGCCGAGCGAGCCGTATACCTCGTCGGTCGACACCTGGTGAAAACGTACGCCCTTGCGCCACGTGGGATAGCCCTGCTCGTCGCGGCCGCTCACCCATGCCGCCTTCGAGGCATCGAGCAGGTTCTGCGTGCCGAGAATGTTGGTGTTGAGGAAGAGCTGCGGGTTCTCGATGCTGCGGTCCACGTGGCTTTCGGCGGCGAAGTTCACCACCACGTCGAAGCGGTATTCCGAAAAAAGCTGGTCGAGCAGCGCGCGGTCGCAGATGTCGCCTTTTACGAAGAAGCAACGCTCGTTGTCGATGTCGTCGGCAATGGTGCCGAGGTATCCGGCATAGGTCAGCAGGTCAAGCACCACTACGCGGATGTCGTTGTGCTTTTTGAGAATGTATTTCAGGTAATTTGCGCCGATGAAGCCGGCCGCGCCTGTCACTAAGTACGTTTTCATATATGGTTGTGTCTTTTCCGCTTTCGGCATCTACATGGCGTAGTGCGTAGCGACTTTGTTCGTAAGTTCAATAAACTCTTCCACGCTGAGCTGTTCCGGGCGACGTGTCAGCATGGGTTGGGCGAGAAATTCGGCGTGGTCGGGTGCTGGTCCTCCCAGTTTTTGGTCAAGTTCGTTGAGCAGGGGCTTGATGGAGCCGCGCATCATTTTGCGCCGCTGGTTGAAGGTTGTCTTCACCACCTTGCGCAGCAACGCCTCGTCGCACCCAGGGTGTTGCACTTCGTTGCGCGTCATACGGATAACCGCGCTCCGCACTTTGGGCGGCGGGTTGAAAACGCCTGGCTCAACGGTGAAGAGGTAGTCCACCCGGTAGTAGAGCTGCACCAGCACGCTGAGAATGCCGTACGCCTTGCATCCGGGCTTGGCCGCCAGCCGTTCCGCTACCTCCTTTTGTATCATGCCCGTGCAACAGGGTATGAGGTTGCGGTAGTCGAGCATCTTGAAGAATATCTGGCTGCTGATATTGTAGGGATAGTTGCCCGTCAAGACGAAGGGGCGGCCGCCGAACGTGTGTTCGAGGTGCATTTTCAGGAAGTCGTCCTCAATGATGCCGTCCTCGAGCGAGGGGAAGTGCTCGCGCAGGTACGCCACGCTTTCAAAGTCAATCTCTACGACTTTCAGTTCCCTCTGTTTCGGAATGAGGAACTGCGTCATCACGCCCATGCCCGGACCAACTTCCAGTACCGGCAGGTCGGGACAAGCGTCTACGGTGTCGGCAATGGCTTGCGCCGTGGGCAGGTGGGTGAGGAAGTGCTGGCCGAGAAATTTTTTGGGACGTACGGATTTCATCTTAATTGTTTTTCCTACTTTTGCATAAGTACAAAAGAGGCAAATCAGTGTGTTTCTTGTGCGTTTAAGAGTGCTGCAAAGTTAGGAAAATATTTTAAGCACGTGCACAAGCCTCCCGCTGTGCATGAAAGCGTTTGATGTTTTGAAGCGTCTACTCAAAGTTATATTGCAAGTTGGCCTGCCGTTTGTTTTGGGGGCGGGCATTTTGTGGTGGATGTATCGGGGTACAGACTGGTCTGACTTCAATGCATTGGTGTTCCACGAGATGAACTGGGGCTGGATGCTTCTTTCCCTTCTTTTCGGAATTGTTCCGCAGATGGCGCGCGCTTGGCGGTGGCGCATGGCTCTTGCCCCGTTGGGCGAGGATGCGCGCCGCTCTTCCTGCACCGACGCCATCTTTATGTCGTATGCCGCCAGCCTCGTCGTGCCTCGTATTGGCGAGATAACCCGTTGCGGCACGCTGAAAAAGGTCGACGGTGTTTCGTTCTCCAAGTCGCTTGGCACGGTCGTCACCGAGCGCATTGTCGACTCCCTGCTCATGCTCCTCTTCACGGGCGTTGCCTTCTTCGTGCAACTGCCTATGCTAATGGCCTTTTTGGAAAAGACGGGCTTCAACGTCCATGGACTGTTGCGCCGCTTCACCAGCACGGGCTACCTCGTTACGTTCATTTGCCTTGTGGCGGCTGTGGCGGCGTTCTTCGTCATGGTGCGCCGCTTCTCCTTTTTTCGCAAGGGGCGCGACAAGGTACGCGATGTCCGTGACGGCATACTTTCGCTGCGCCGCGTGCGCAACCTCCCCCTCTACCTGTTTTACAGTCTGCTCATTTGGGTAGGCTATTTCCTGCATTTCTACATCGCTTTTTTCTGCTTCGGCTTCACGCAGGACATACCGCTCGGCGTGGCGTTCCTCATCTTCTGCGTGGGTACGTTCGCCGTGCTTGTGCCTACCCCCAACGGGGCTGGTCCGTGGCACTTTGCCGTGAAGACGATGCTCGTGCTTTACGGCGTGGCCGAAACGCAAGCCGTGCTTTTCGCCCTTGCCGTCCATACCATACAAACCGCGCTCGTCATTGTGCTGGGGGCTTTCGGCTGGGCGAGGGCGAACATGAGAAAACCAAAGGAAACAATCAACTAAAAATACATTCTACGTTATGAGTGAAATCGCAAACTTACAGCCGCAGGCTATCTGGAAAAACTTCGATTTGCTGACGCAGGTGCCCCGTCCCTCTGGGCATCTCGAAAAGGTGCAGCAGTTCCTTCTCGACTGGGCCAAGGAGAAAGGCGTTGCCGCTTTCAAGGACGAAGCCGGCAACATCATTATGCGCAAACCTGCCTCGAAGGGCATGGAGAACCGCAAGTGCGTCACTTTGCAGGGCCACATGGACATGGTGCCGCAGGCCGTTAAGGGTTCCACGCACAACTTTGAGACCGACCCCATCCAAACCTACATCGACGGCGATTGGGTGAAGGCCAAAGGCACAACCCTCGGGTCGGACGACGGCATGGCCGTGGCTACCATCATGGCTGTGATGGAGGATGACTCGCTCGTGCACGGTCCCGTAGAGGGTTTCATCACCGCCGACGAGGAGACTACCATGTACGGCGTAAACCACATGAAGGCTGAGACGCTCGAGGGCGACATCTTGCTCAACCTTGACGACGAGACTGAGGGCGAGATGATTATCGGTTCGGCCGGCGGTGTCAACATGACTGCCACGCTCGAATACAAGCCCGAGGCTACCGATGCCGCCGACGCTGCCGTTAAGGTGACGCTCCACAAGCTCTTTGGCGGTCACTCCGGTCTTGAAATCAACGAGGGACGTTGCAATGCCAACAAGGCTATGGCGCGCATTGTTCAGGACGCGATCGCCAACTTTGCCGCTTGTCTCTCCAGCTGGGCTGGCGGAAATATGCGCAACGCCATCCCGAGTTCCGCCGAGGTGGTTCTTACGCTCCCCAAGGAGAATGTAGAGGCTTTCAAGGAGGTTATCGCCGAATGGAAGCAGACCTTGAAGGATGAGTATACCCCTATTGAGCCGACGCTCGAACTCGACGTGGTCGATGCGCCTCTTCCCGAACACATCGTGCCGGGCGAAATTCAGGACAACCTCGTCAACGCTCTTTGCGCCGCTCACAACGGCGTTTTGCGCATGATTCCCGAAGTTCCCAACATCGTTGAAACGTCATCAAACCTCGCAATTGTCAACATCGGCGAGGGCAAGGCTGAGTTCCTTATCCTCATCCGTTCCTCGCGCGACAGTATGCGCGAGTGCTGCGCCGAGACGCTCGAAAGCGCATTCTCCATGGCCGGCATGAAGGTGGAACTTAGCGGCGATTACCCCGCATGGCAGCCCAACCCCCACAGCGAAATCGTGGAACTCATGAAGGGCATCTACCACGAGCTGTTCAATGAGGAAAGCGTAGTGCAGGTGGTTCACGCCGGCCTTGAATGCGGCGTAATCGGCGCGCTCCGTCCCCACATGGACCTCGTGAGCTTCGGTCCCACGCTCCGTTCGCCCCACACGCCCAACGAACGCTGCTTCATTCCCAGCGTAGGCAAGTACTGGACGTTCGTGAAGACCATCCTCGAACGCGTCCCGGAAAAGAAGTAACCCAAGGCCAGCAAGTCTGAGCCACCGCAAAAAAAACGGTTCTGCCAAGCAATACGCCAACAACCTGCGTTGCATCAATGCGTATTGTTTGACAGAACCGTTTTCGTGTCGTGGAAGCGGTGAGCGAATGTCGCTGCGCCTTACGCCTCTTCCACTTCTTTCCAATCCACTAAGCCCTTGCCCTTTTCGTCGAGTTCCACGGCAAGGGCAATAGCCTTGCGCTTGTCTGCCTTGAAAGGCTCTGTGTATCTGTTTTCCTTGATTTGCTTTTCGGCTGCGGCAATGCCGCCGTTGTTGGAGAGCTTCAGCTCCAAAACGTAGATGTAGTTGGTGACAGCCACCACCATGTCAATACGTCCCGTGGCAATCATCTTCTCAACCTCCACACGGCAGCCGATGGCGTTGAATATTGTACTCAGAATGAGCCGGTAACGCTCCTCCATGTCCATCGTGGCGAGTTTCTTGTTGCTGTACGGAACGTCGGCGATGAGGGCTTTCAGACATTTCATGGCTTCGGGCAGTTTACCCAATTGCAAGGCGAGTATCAAGCCGGCCTGAACAGACTGCAAGTCCGCGTTTTCCTTCATGGTGAGTGTTGGCAGTACTATTTCATAGAGTGCCTGGCGCACCTCATGGTTTGGGAAACCAAGAATGTACACACCCATTTGATAGTCCTTGATGGTGAGGTAGCCCGACTGGTACAGGAACAGCTCTGTGCCGCCGCCTGTCACGTCGGAAGTCTCCGCCACTGTCCCCAACAAGGTGCAATGGTCGTAGTCTTTCAGGCGGAGCTCCATATTGTCAATGAATTTCGGAAGCAGTGACGTAGACCCCGATGAAGCCCAATAATTTTTGATTTTTCCGTCCGACAGGGAGTTGACAAGGCTGAACGGATTAAATATGTCCACCATATTGTCTGCGCTGAAATGATAGCCGTCGTAGTTGCTTTTCAGTTGTGCGATAGTCTCCTCTGCCGTCCAGCCGTTAGCCTTGCCCATAGCCTCTATCTCAGGCATGAAATTGTCGGTCATCTCTTGCATTGTAATGCCGCAGATGGCTGCAAACTGACCATCGAAACTGATGTTGCTGAGATTGTTTAGGACGGAGAACAGCGAAATCTGCGTAAATTTGGTAATGCCTGTGATAAAGACAAATTTCTCGTAGCGGTCTTCCGATTTGAGTACCGCAAAGACATCTCTGTACACGTCTCGGCAGGCTTCGTGCCGCGGCGTTTTCCATGAGTGTTGCAGCGGGCAGTCGTATTCGTCGATGAGGATGGCAACTTGCTGCCCGGATTTCGCAAAGGCTTCCCTGATGATGTTTTTGAGACGAACGGTGAGCGTGGCGCCCGGGCGCACAGTGATGCCGTACTCGGTCTCGTAGTCGAAGAACGCATCGTCCAAATAAGCGAAAATGCCCTCCGGCGTAGCGTTGGCGTTGCTCATGTCAAGCCTGATGACCGGGCGTTTTGTCCAGTCGCTCTCTAATTCGTTGACTCTCAATCCCTTGAAGAGCTCCTTCCTTCCCTCAAAATAAGCCTGCAGGGTGTCAACAAGCACCGACTTGCCAAAGCGGCGCGGACGGCTCAGGTAATTATACTTCTTGCCCTTGTTGACAAGTTCCCAAACAAGGTCGGTCTTGTCAACATACAAATACCCTTGTTCCCTTATTTCGTAGAAGGATTGTATGCCCACGGGCAATCTCCTCTCGTGCATTTCAGTAGTCATAATCCGGGTGTTATATTCACGATGCCAAAAGCACTCCCTAATATGCAGGAGCGTTTTTGCAAAGGTAGCAAAATTTGGAAAGTGCAAGCGATTATTGAAATTCTGCAGGGGGGAGTGGAAAATCCGACGAAAGGGCGCGCTTGCCGGTGACGTTCTCTAAAAACTGGCAGATGCTTTCCTGTAATACGAAAGCGGAAGTGCCGTGAGGACGGGCATTTTGTACAAAAATAGTTCCGGGCTAGAAAAAGTACTTTGGCGGCGCACTTGAGTACTCCGCCGGCGCACTCGAGTGCGCCCACGGGCGGACTTGAGTTCTCAGGCGGACGTACTCGAGTGCGTTGCCGGGCGTACTCGAGTACGCCCGTGGGCGGACTGCGGTGCTGCGCCGGGGCAGTTTAATGCTTTCCCATAGCAGTTCATCGCTTGCGTTCCAGCTCTTGCAGCTCGTCCATCTTTTTCTTTTCGAGAAACTCGTAGATGCCGCAGAGGTGTTCGGTGACTTTGCCGCCGCCAAACTCGTAGACGCGGCTTACCAGCCCATCGAGGAAGTCGCGGTCGTGGCTCACGCAGATGAGCGTGCCGTCGAAGTCGGCAAGGGCCTGTTTCAGCACGTCCTTGGTGCGCAGGTCGAGGTGGTTGGTCGGCTCGTCGAGTATGAGCAGGTTGACGGGTTCGAGCAGCAGCTTGAGCAGGGCGAGGCGCGTGCGTTCGCCGCCCGACAGCACCTTGACCTTCTTGGTGCTGGCCTCGCCGCCGAACATGAACGCGCCCAGGAGGTCGCGTATCTTGTTGCGTATGTCGCCCTTGGCCACGTCGTCGATGGTCTGGAACACGGTCAGCTCGCCGTCGAGCAGCGAAGCCTGGTTCTGAGCAAAGTAGCCTATCTGCACGTTGTGGCCCAGGGTGAGCTTGCCCTCGTGCTGGAGCTGGCCCATGATGCACTTCACCAGGGTGGACTTTCCCTCGCCGTTGCGCCCTACAAAGGCCACCTTGTCGCCGCGTTCGATGGTGAAGGTGGCGTTGCGGAATATCTGCTTGCCGTCGAATGCCTTGCCCACGCCTTCGGCCACCACGGGGTACTGGCCGCTGCGGGGAGCGGGCGGGAACTTGAGGCGCAAGGCCGAGCTGTCAACCTCGTCCACCTCGATCAGCTCAAGCTTTTCGAGCATCTTGACGCGGCTCTGCACCTGAAACGTTTTTGAGTAAGTGCCTTTAAATCGCTCGATGAAGTCCTTTGTCTCCTGAATCATCTTCTGCTGCTCCTCGTACTGCTTCTGCTGCTGCTCGCGCCGTTCAGCGCGCAGTTGGAGGTAGTGGGAGTAGTTTACCTTGTAGTCGTAGATGCGGCCCATTGTCACTTCGATGGTGCGCGTTGTGATGTTGTCCACAAAGCGGCGGTCGTGGCTGATGACCACCACGGCCTTGTTGTTGCTCACGAGGAAGTCCTCAAGCCAGCCTATGCTCTCAATGTCGAGGTGGTTCGTAGGTTCGTCGAGCAGAAGCACGTCGGGGTTTTGCAGGAGCATCTTGGCCAGCTCGATGCGCATTCGCCATCCGCCCGAGAACTCGCTTGTCTGGCGGTTGAAGTCGGAGCGTTCGAAGCCCAAGCCGAGCAGCGTCTTCTCCACGTCTTCCTCGAAGTGCGTCATGTCGATGGCGTAGAACTTCTCGCTCAGGGTAGACACTTCCTCGATGAGTGCCATGTACTCAGCACTTTCGTAGTCGGTGCGTTCGGTGAGCTGGCGGTTGAGGTCGTCGAGGTGCGCCTGCATTTCGTGCAGGTGCGAAAAGGCTTGGCTTGCCTCCTCGAACACGGTGCGCCCGTCCTCGGTCATGAGGTGCTGGGGCAGGTAGGCTATCACGGTGTCTTTGGGGGCAGACACCGAGCCGCGCGTGGGTTTGCGCACGCCGGCCAGAATTTTGAGCAGCGTGCTTTTGCCCGCTCCGTTCTTGCCCATGAGGGCTATGCGGTCGTGTTCGTTGATGACAAATGAAATGTCGCTGAAGAGCGTCGTGCCGCCGAATTCCACGGCGAGTCCGTCGATTGATACCATTCTGTTGAGTGCGGGTGGGGTGGGAGTGATAGTGGTTAAAGGTCGTGCTGCTGCAAGCGGTAGTCCGCCAGCTGCTCAAACTTGGTGCCTTTGCGCCCGTAGTTGGCGTAGGGGTAGATGCTGATGCCTCCGCGCGGCGTGAACAAGCCTGTCACCTCGATGTACTTGGGGTTCATGAGGCGGATGAGGTCTTTCATGATGATGTTCACGCAGTCCTCATGGAAATCGCCGTGGTTGCGGAAACTGAAAAGGTAGAGCTTCAGGCTCTTGCTCTCCACCATGAGGCGGTCGGGGATGTAGGAGATGCGAATTTCGGCATAGTCGGGCTGGCCCGTGATGGGGCAGAGACTGGTAAACTCCGGGCAGTTGAAACGCACCCAGTAGTCGTTGTCGGGGTGCTTGTTCTCGAACGTTTCGAGCACCTCGGGGGCGTAGTTCGAGGCGTATTCCGTTTTGCGCCCGAGGGCGTTGAGTTTCAGGTCGTCGCGCATAAGTGCAGGTGTTTTACAGTTTCGTTTCTTTCAGTTTCAGGTATTCTTCCAAGCCCTCGCGGCGCAGTTTGCAGGCGGGACAGTGGCCGCAGCCGTCGCCCGGCACGCCGTTGTAGCAGGTGAGCGTGCGGTGGCGCACAAGGTCAAGCACGCCCAACTCGTCCGCCAAGGCCCACGTTTCGCATTTGTCGATCCACATCAGGGGCGTGTGGATGACAAACTGCTCCTCCATAGCCAAGTTGAGCGTCACGTTGAGCGATCGGATGAACGAGTCGCGGCAGTCGGGGTAGCCCGAGAAGTCGGTTTGCGACACGCCCGTCACCATGTGGCGTATGCCGTGCTCGCGGGCGTAGACCGCCGCAATGCTCAGGAAAAAGAGGTTGCGCCCCGGCACAAACGTGTTGGGAGGCCCGTCGGCGGGCTTTACCTGGTCCATCACGATTGTCTGGTCCGTGAGCGAATTGCTGGCGAGCGTGCTGATGAACGAAGCGTCCATCTGGTGGAAATTCATGCCCGCCTCGTGGGCTATGTCGCGGGCGAGATCCACCTCGTGGGCGTGCTTCTGCCCGTAGGTGAAACTCAGGGCGTACACCTCGTCGAAGTGCTTCTTTGCCCAAAACAGGCAGGTGGTGGAGTCCTGCCCGCCGCTGAACACCACGAGAGCCTTCTCGTGGATTTTTTCCCCGTCGATAGGGAAGTGGTGAGTATGTTTCATTGTTGTATGTACTTTTCTATACGTCGAAAATGCGCCAGATGCTGTAAGATATGCCCTCGTCGCGGGCGTCCTCCCCCTCATGGCGTTTCAGAAAACGCACCACGCGGACGGTAATCGGCAGTGCCACAATTTCGTACGCCGTTTTCAGCACTACCTGGTTGAGCATAAGCAGGGGCATGACGCTCCAGGGCACCACGCCTCCGAGGGCAAGGGGAAAGAAAATGAGCGAATCGGCCGCTTCGCCGGCCACGGTCGAGGCCACTGCGCGCAAAGAGAAGCGGTTGCCCGTGGTGTCGTTCAGTTTCATGCGGCTCATCACGTAGGCGTTGAGGAACGAACCGGCAAGGAAAGCCGCGAACGAGGCGGCGCAGATGCGAGGAGCCAGACCGAAAAGGGCATGGAAACCCTCCTCGCCGTTCCAGTAGCTTGCGCCGGGCAGGGCATCGGCCGCCGCACCAAACAAAACGAACAGGAAGTTCATGGCGAAGCCCAGCCAAATGACGAGGCGCGCCCGGCGGTAGCCCCACACCTCGACCATGCAGTCGTTGATGATGTACGACACGGGAAACACGATAAGCCCTGCGGTGAGTTCCACCGGACCTATCGCCACTTGTTTTGTTTCAAGAAGATTGGCTGCTATCAGACAAACACAAAAGAGTATACCCAGCAACATAAAGGGTATGCTCACTGCGGCGCGCGCTTTCGGCTCACGCGAAAGCGCATCGTTCAGAATTGAAGGCATGAATAAGAAATTCTTGTTTTTTACGAGGTTTCAAGTACTCTGGACGCGCCACGCAGGCGACATTCCATGCGGCAAAGTTACGCATTTCAGTCCGTTTGCCGAAATGCGCTTGTTTGCCAAGGCGTTTATTGGCTTTAGCCTCTCTCGCCTATTAGGCCTGCGCCTTACTCGTCGCGCGAGCTGCCTGTGAAGATGAGGATGTAGTATACCAATGTGGCTAGCGAGCTGAGGGCGGCCACTACGTAGGTGTAGGCTGCCGAGCGCAGGGCGGAGACTGCCATGCCGTGGTCGCGGGTGGAGGTGAGGCCGGCGCGCTGAAGCCATGCCGTGGCGCGGCGCGAGGCGTCTATTTCAACGGGGAGCGTGACGAAGCTGAACAATGTGGTCATGGCAAAAAGCGCGATGCCGATGAGCATGATTGACGGGACGGCTTGTATCAGCAAGATGCCGGCCAGCAGAATCCACTGCACCCACGACGAGGCGAACTGCACCACCGGAACCAACGCCGAACGGAGCTTGAGCGGCGCGTAGGCTTGGGCGTGCTGCACGGCGTGGCCGCACTCGTGGGCGGCTACGGCTGCGGCGGCTACGGAACAGCTGTTGTACACGTCGGGCGAGAGGTTGACCGTCTGGTTCGCCGGGTTGTAGTGGTCGGTCAGGTAGCCGTTTACGCTTGTTACCTTGACGTTGTAAATGCCGTTGTCGCGGAGCATTCGCTCAGCCACTTCGCGGCCTGTAAGCCCCGATGCGATAGGCACTTTCGAATACTTCTTGAACTTTGCCTGAAGGTTGCTCTGCACCAGGTAGCTCACCAGGGCAATGACGATGAACAGTATGAAATACATACGCGTTGTCTTTTTAAGGGGTTAATGTTCCGCCGGACGCAGAAAGGGAATTTTCGACCGTACGAAGCCGAGGCACTCGTGCAGGATGGCTGCGCCCAACAGCCGCAAAGATAGCACATAGACGCTTGCGGCAACAATAACTTTTACTATCAAACTCCAATAAATGTTTTGCCCCAACAAGTGAGCCGCTCCCCAGCCGCAAGCCATTGCGACGGCGGCAAGCAGGGTGAAGGGCAGCACGTCGCGCAAGGCGTTCAGTACGCTCAGCCCGATGAGGCGGCTCACGAACCGGTGCCACACGAAGAGCCAAAGCGTGTTGGCGGTGATGTAGGCCCATACCATGGCCGTGATGCCGAGAGGGTGGAAAACGACGAGCAGCAGCATTTGCACGAGGCAAAGCGCAACGGTGTTCCACATATACACGTTGCTCCGCCCTTGGCTCACAAGAAAGTTGGAGTAGAGCGAGGCGACCGGCACGAACGCCCCGCCGAGGCAGAGCAACTGCATGAGGCGCGCGCTGGGCAGCCACTTGTCGGTGATGGCGAGCGTGATGAACTCCGGCGCAATGAGAGCCAGCCCGAACAGGGCTGGACAGGAGAGAAACGCCGTGAGTCGCAACATTTTGCGGAAAACCCGCTGCATACGTTCCGGCTCGTTGTCGTCGAGACGGGCGAACAGAGGTTGCGTCACGCTCCATATCATGCCCGTAAGCGTACTGTGTCCCATGCCCGTCCACTTGTTGGCCTGGTTGTAGTAGCCCACCTCCTTTTCGCCGTAAAGGCGGCCGAAGAAAAGGCTGAAAAGGTTGTTGTTGATATGGGTGAATATGTTCGTGGCAAGGAGCTTTGAGCTAAATCCTATCATGCCGCGCAGGGGGCGCAGGTCAATGTGCCACGAAGGGTGCCAGCCGGCAAACCACCAGCTGCCCACGGTGAGCATGGCGCAGAATATGAGGTTTTGGATGGCTATGCCCCAGTAGGCAAAACCGTTCCAGGCAAGGCAAACGCCCGTGATGCCCGACACGACGAGTGCCGCAAGGGAGAGTATGGCCGTTTCGCGGACTCGCATATTGCGGAAAAGCCATGCGCGCGGCGCAGTGTTGAGCGAGGAAATCACGAAACTCAGAAACGAAAGGCGCGCCAGCGGCACAAGCACGGGCTGGCGAAACCATGCGGCAATAAGCGGGGCGGAGAAAAAGAGCAGTACGTAGATGCTGAGGCTGCAAATGACGTTGAACCAAAACACGGCGTTGTAGTCGGCCGAGGTGACGTCCTTTTTGCGGTTAAGCCCCGAGATGAAGCCGCTCTCTTGCAGGGTCGAGGCTATGAGCGAGAAGATGGTGAGCATGCCCACCATGCCGTAGTCCGCCGGCGAGAGCAAGCGGGCAAGGAATATGCCGAACACCAGGTTCAGCACCTGCTGCGCGCCGCTGTTGATGCTGCCCCAAAGCAGTCCGTTGGCGGTTCGTTCCTTAAGCGACGAGGTGGCTTTGTCGTTTGACATAGATTGTTGGATAGGTAGGGGAGTAGGGCTACTTTACGCTGTCGGCGGCGTGCGGAGCAGCGTGGGGAGTACTCTCGTTAGCCGATTCGGCGGCTGCGGACGGGGCGGTCTCGTTTGTCTGTTCCGTTTGCGGGGCGTTGCGCCGGTGACGCTGCAGGTAGAGCCACCGGGCGTGGCGGATAGAGTCCTGTATGCGTGCGCTGTCCTCGGGGCTGAGTGTCTGCGCAGTAGTATCAACGGGTTGAGGCTCGGGCTGCTGTTTGCGCGGCACGGTGTCGGCTGCCACAACGGGCTGGGGCGCATCCCTGCGCCACGATTCGGGAATGCCTGCCCAAAAGTGGAACGCCGCTCCCATGGCGAGTATGAACACCACCAGTACGAAGCCCCAAACGATGCGCTTCAAGCGTACGCCCGTGCGCCTCTTCGGCTTTTGCGGCTTCTGCACCCTTCCGGCGGCGTGGTTCACCGTCTCGCCCGAACGCAAGGGCGTGGATAGTGCCTCCGTGGCTGTTTCTGTTTCCGCCGTGGCGGTCTCGTCTTCGATCGGCGTAGGCGGTTCTTCCTCCGTGTCGCTTGCTTGGCGGTAGGAGAAGCCTTCGGGAAGGCGAGGGGGAATGTTCGTGGTGTAGCTTTCGCTTTGCTGCATCCCCGTGGCGCGGAGTTGCTTGCCGGCGTTGCTGCCGGACGGGTTGGCCGTATTTGGGCCTGTTGTATCCTTCATGACGTGAAAACGCTTTGCACTTCGCCCGCACACGCTTGCGAAGCGTGGCAAAAGTACGGATTATTTGCTATCCCCCTGCCACGTTTTCGTTAGCTTTTGCAAGGCAGAAGCGTTGCGGACGGCGGAAATTTGCGATGCGTTTTGCTTTTTTGGCAAGAACGCCTATATTTGCAAACGATAATCAAACTAAAACACAGCAGCCTATCGGAAAGACATTACTTCTTAATCAATAAAACACAAGAGTAATGGCAAATTACAAGGCGGTTGCCGATGAAGAATTGGTATCGTTGTATATAGCTGGTCAAGACGAAGCTTTTGACGAGCTTTTGTTGCGTTATCAGGATAAACTCTATTCCTACATCAACTTTTACGTAAAAAACCGTGACTTGACGGACGACCTTTTTCAGGAGACGTTCGTCCGAGCTGTCGTAGCCCTGCGCAAGGGCGCGTATCGCGAGTCGTGCCGTTTCTATTACTGGCTGACGCGCATCGCCCACAATCTGCTCATCGATCAGGTGCGGTTTGAGAACAACGAAGCCCTTGTCTACAAGGACGGGAGCGAGGACGGCTGGAACGGCGTGCGCGGTCTGCTCGAACTCAACCGCGAGGACGAACTCAACAACGAGCAGGTGCTTCGCGACGTGCGAAGCCTGATGGACCTTCTGCCCGAAGAGCAGCGAGCCGTCGTGTTTATGCGCATTTACCAAGAACTGAGTTTCAAGGAAATAGCCGAGACCACGGGCGTGAGCATCAACACGGCGTTGGGGCGTTTCCGTTACGGCGTGTCGAATATGCGCCGCATGGCCAAGAAACGGCAGATAAGCCTGACGGTAGAGTAGGGCGGAAACGCAAAAACTTTTTGTCCCGTTGTACTAAACGGGCAGAGCGTGCGTTATATAGGCATCAATCACAAACCTACGCCTATGACGCATTCTACTCTCGACACGCCCTCTCCCAAAGCGGAGACCTTGACGTTTGTCCGCGCCTTTGCCCGCCTTTGCGCAAAGGACGGCAAAAACGAAGCCCTTGCCCGTGCCGTGGCCATGACCGCCGCCACCGCCAAGTCGTTGAACTGACCGGCACGCTCTCACCCCGTCAAAAAACTGATACGCAGAGAGCGCAAAAACATCGTACGTTTTTGCGCTCTCTGCGTGTTTTCGTTTACAAAAGCTTTGCTCAGACAGTCCCCTTCGGCAGTTGGCTGAAACGCCTTACTCCTTTTATGTAATAGAGGGCGAGAATGCTGCGTCCGATGCGTTCGGGGATGCCCTGTCCGCCGTCTACGGCGAGCTGGAGGTTTCGCTTGCGGTCCGCCTCGAAGTCGGGGCGCATACGGCGGTATTCCTTGCGGGCCCGGAGTACGGCGCGGAAGTTTGCCCAATCGCCCGTGAGGAGAAATTTTGCGGCCGCCACGTAGTCGAGCCACGTGCGTATGCGCATCACGCCGTTCAGCTCGTCCTGCGGCAGGTTCTTGTAGAGCATGAGCAGGTTGTTGCGGAAGTTGAGGAACGTCTTGCGCGGGTTGCCGGCTTCGAGCGTGCCGCCGCCCACGTGGTAGGCTCGGCTCTCTGGCACGCACCACACCTCGCGCCCGCGGCAACGCAGCCGCCAGCAAAGGTCAATTTCCTCCATGTGGGCAAAGAATCGCCCGTCAAGCCCGCCGCTCTGTTGCCAGTCGCACTGGCGGATGAGCAGCGCGGCTCCCGTGGCCCAAAGCAGCGAGGCCGGGGCATCGTACTGCCCGCGGTCTTCCTCTACGTCGCCAAACACGCGGCCGCGGCAAAAGGGGTAGCCGTAGCGGTCGAGAAAGCCGCCGGCGGCCCCGGCGTATTCAAACATCTTGCGGTCGCGCTCGGCAAGCAGTTTGGGCTGGCAAGCCGCCGCCTCGGGGTGGCTCTCCATAAATGCGAGCAACGGCTGCAGCCAATGCGGCGTTACCTCCACGTCGGAGTTGAGCAGAAGGTAGTAAGGGGCGTCCACCTGCCGCAAAGCCTGGTTGTATCCCTCGGCAAAGCCGTAGTTGCGGTCGAGCGGCAGTTGCTTGACCGTGGGGAACTCCTGGCTGAGCATTTCGAGCGAATTGTCCGTCGAACCGTTGTCCGCCACAATCACGCAACCCTCGGGCTGGGAGTGTTCCACCACCGAGGGCAGGAATCGGAGCATCATGTCGCAGCCGTTCCAGTTGAGGATGACCACTGCTATTTTGTCGGTTCTAATCATAAGGGCATAGGGTGTATGGGACTGGGAATGCGGCTGTGTTTACCGTTCTTGCAGACACTCGCCATCGGCGGTGAACGTGCCAAGCTCGGCTAAGGTGATGCTGTTGTCGGCAGGGGCGGCGCAGGGCTTTTGCTGCACGCGGATGTAATTGTCGGTAAATCCCTGCATAGGCGCGCCGTCGTGGGCGTGTTCCCACAAAACGGGGCGGCTCGTGCCGGAGAAGCGGGCGTAGAAAGCCTTGCGCTTCTCCTCTGACAGAGCCAGCAGCCGCTGACTGCGAGCGTGTTTAGCCTGTGGGGATACAACGTGGGGTATTTCGAGGGCTTTCGTCCCGGGCCGCTCGCTGTAGCTGAACACGTGGAGCTGCGATATGTCGAGTCCCTCGATGAAGCGGTAGCTCTCCTCAAAGAGTTCGTCCGTCTCGCCGCGCATACCCACGATTACGTCCACGCCGATAAAGGCGTCGGGCATGGCTTGGCGTATGCGCGCTATCTTTTGGGCGAAGAGCGCAGTGTCGTAGTGGCGGTGCATGTATTTCAGCACCGTGTCCGACCCGCATTGGAGCGGTATGTGGAAGTGGGGCATAAAGGCGCGCGAACCGGCGCAGAAATCGATGATTTCGTCTGTCAGCAGGTTTGGCTCGATGCTTGAGATGCGGTAGCGCTCAATACCCTCCACCTTGTCGAGAGCCTCGATGAGCTGCAGGAACGTCTCGCCCGTAGAGCGTCCGAAGTCGCCCGTGTTCACGCCCGTCAGTACAATCTCGCGTCCGCCTTCGGCCGCCACCTGCTCGGCTTGCGCCACGAGCGAGGCTATGCTGCCGTTGCGCGAGCGTCCGCGGGCAATGGGTATGGTGCAATAGGTGCAGTAGTAGTTGCAGCCGTCCTGCACTTTGAGGAAGTAGCGAGTGCGGTCGCCGCGCGAACACGAAGGCACAAACGTGCGAATGTCCTTCGTGGGCACGCTGATTGCCTCGTGGCAAGCGTCGCCGCCGTCTAGGGCTTGCTTTTGCAGCAGGCGTTCCTCTACGTAGCGCAGCACGTCGCCTTTCTGTTCCATGCCCAGCACAAGGTCCACGCCGGGAAACGTGGCTATCTCGTTGGCTTTGAGCTGAGCGTAGCAGCCCATCACCACGACGAACGCCCCGGGGTGTTCGCGCGTGAAGCGGTGGATGGCTTGGCGGCATTTGTGGTCGGCCACGTCGGTCACGGAACAGGTGTTGACGAAGCACAGGTCGGCCTGTTCGCCTTTTTGCGCCGTCTGCACGCCTTCGCGTTCGAGCGTGTCGCGCAGCGACGAGGTTTCCGCAAAGTTGAGCTTGCAGCCAAGGGTGTGGTAAGCCGCTTTCTTGTGTGAGAGTATGGACATATATATTATAGGAGTGTCTCGATGGGGAGTGTACGAAAAAAGTGGGCGTGCCGGCTATTTCAGCACGCTTTCGAGTTCTTCCACCTCGCGGCGGAACGTTTTGTCGGCGGCGATAAGGCCCGAAATTTTGTTGCAGGCGTGCAACACGGTGCTGTGGTCGCGCTTGCCGATGAGGCGGCCAATCTGACTTGCGCTCGTGTCGGTGTATTTCTGCACAAGGTACATGGCGAGCTGGCGCGGCAGGGCAAACTGCTGCTTGCGGCTCTTCGACACCAGGTCCTTCTGCTTCACGCCGTAGTGCTGGCACACGGCTGAGAGGATGTCGTCGGGCGTGAGTTCCTTCTTTTCAAGGTTGACGGCGCGCGCCACCACTCGTTGCGTCAGGGCAAGGTCTACCTCGCAGTTGTCCACCACGGAGTAGAGCATCAGGGAGTTGACGATGCCCTCAAGCTCGCGCACGCTGCTCTCCACGTTTTGGGCGATGTACTGCACCACGTCGGACGGAATGGCCTCCTGCAAGCCGTCGCGGCGTATTTTCGACACGAGAATGTCGCGGCGCAGCTTGGTGTCGGGCTTCTCCATCTCCACCACAATGCCCCACTTGAAGCGCGTGAGCATACGGTCTTCGATGCCTTCGAAGAGTACGGGCGGACGGTCGCAGGTGAGGATGATTTGGCGGTTGTTCTGCTGCAAATGGTTGAACACGTGGAAAAAAGCCATTTGCGTCTTCGACGTGGTGATGCCCTGAATGTCGTCGATAATCAGCACCTCGATCGACTGGTAGAAGTTGATGAAGTCGTTGAGCGTGTTGTAGCGCACGGAGTCGGTGTACTGCGTTTTGAACACCTGGGCGGAGACGAAAAGCACTCGCTTTTCGGGGTAAAGTTCCTTGATGCGCACGCCGATGGCGTTGACGAGGTGCGTTTTGCCCACGCCGCTCGGCCCGTAGAGAAAGAAGGGGTTGAACGTGCTTTTGCCCGGGTTTTCGCAGATGCTCAGCGCCACACTGCGCGACAGGCGGTTGCTCTCGCCCTCTACAAAGTTCTCGAAGCGGTATGAGGGGTTAAGCTGCGAGTCGAACGCCACGGGCTTCACCTGCTGCTGCGGCGAAACGAACGTGTTGCGCTGGTTGACGCTCTGCGTCTTGGCGGTGGCGGCGGTCTGTATCAGCGGTTCGGGAGCGGCGTTGACCGTCGGGGCAGGGGCTACGACGTATTTCAGGCTGAGCCTTTCGCCGCCCATCGCGCCCTGCACCACCTGCATGAGGTAGGCGGCGCAATGCTTGTCGAAGTATTCTACGAAATAGCGGGTCGGCACTCCTACGCGCAGCACGCCGTCCACGAGGCTCACGAACTGCAGCGGCTCAAACCAAGCGACGTATTGTTCACTCGGAATGCTCTGCTTGATGGTCTGCAAGCTCTTTTGCCAACGTTCTTCTGCCGATATGTCCATGCTTCGGGGGTGCTGTGTTTTGCTTATGAGGGATTGCAAATTTCTGAATTTATTTTCTTTTTCACGCCCGTGCCTTGCCTAAATCGTACTTTGCGGTTGGCGTTCAACGCTTTATTTGCGCATAATGTGTGCCGCCTCTAAAAGAAAACGTACCTTTGTCTTGCCGCACAAAACCGCTCCGCCCCCGTGTTGTCAGGGGGCGAACGGGCGCAAACGCACAAACAAACCACTTTCTTACGGAAAAATGAAAAAGATATTGCTTCTTGGCTCGGGCGAACTGGGTAAAGAGTTCACCATCGCCGCTCAACGTTTAGGTCAACACGTCATTGCCTGCGATTCCTATCCCGGCGCGCCGGCCATGCAGGTGGCCGACGAGTTCGAGGTGTTCTCCATGCTCGACGGCGAGGCTCTCGAACGGGTGGTGGAAAAGCACCGCCCCGACCTCATCGTGCCTGAGATTGAGGCAATACGTACCGAGCGCCTCTACCACTTTGAGCAGGAGGGCATACAGGTGGTGCCCTCGGCCCGGGCCGTCAACATCACCATGAACCGCAAGGCCATACGCGACTTGGCCGCCAAGGAGTTGGGGCTGAAAACGGCGAAGTACTTCTACGCCACGTCGTACGACGAACTCGTCGCCCATTCGCGCGAAATAGGCTTCCCCTGTGTAGTGAAACCCCTCATGTCGTCGTCGGGCAAGGGACAGTCGCTCGTAAAGAGCGAGGGCGAGCTGCAACACGCTTGGCAGTACGCCATGGAGGGCAGCCGCGGCGACATCGCGGAGGTGATTATTGAGGAATTCATCCACTTCGACAGCGAAATTACCCTGCTCACGGTGACGCAAAAGGACGGCCCAACGCTCTTCTGTCCGCCCATCGGCCACGTGCAAAAGGGCGGCGACTACCGCGAGAGCTTCCAGCCGGCGCACATCGCCCCGGAGCATCTCGCCGAGGCGGAGCGCATGGCCGAAAAGGTGACGCGCGCCCTGACGGGTGCCGGCATCTGGGGCGTGGAGTTCTTCCTGAGCCACAAGGACGGCGTGTACTTCTCCGAACTCTCGCCGCGCCCGCACGACACCGGCATGGTGACGCTCGCCGGCACGCAAAACTTCAACGAGTTCGAGCTGCACCTGCGAGCCGTTCTGGGGCTGCCCATTCCCTGCGTCAAGCAGATGCGCATCGGGGCGAGCGCGGTCATCCTGTCGCCCATAGCCAGCAACGAGCAGCCGCGCTACCGCGGACTGGAACGCACCTGCGAGGAGGATGCCGACATACGCATCTTCGGCAAACCCGCCACGCGCCTCAACCGCCGCATGGGCGTGGTGGTGTGCAACGCACCGCTCGACGCCGACCTTAACCTCGTGCGCGACAAGGCGAAACGGCTCGCCTCGTACGTCGAGGTGTACTAATAGCCACGCATACAATTACGGAGACAACGGACCGTCTCAGCCCCTTTCGCCATAGCCGCAGGGGCGGCCGTCCGTTGTCTCCGTTTGCGTACGGGCAGGGGGGCAAGAGGCTCGTTCCGAAAATAAATCGTAATTTTGCACGCACAGATAAAACAAACGAATAATTTCATCTACCAATGATTAAATCACAAGACATCAAGAAGGGTACATGTATCCGCCTTGACGGCAAGCTCTACTTCTGCATCGACTTCCTCCACGTAAAGCCCGGTAAGGGTAACACCATCATGCGCACCACGCTGAAGGACGTGGTGACGGGCCGCGTGCTTGAACGCCGCTTCAACATCGGCGAAGCTCTCGAGGATGTGCGCGTAGAACGCCGCCCCTTCCAGTACTCCTACGCTGAGGGCGACCAGTTCCACTTCCTCAACCAGGAAACTTGGGACGACGTGGTAATCGAGCGCGACCTCATCACGGGCGTTGACTACATGAAGGAAGGCGACGTTTGCGAAGTGGTAAGCGACGCATCGAGCGAAACCATCCTCTTTGCCGAAATGCCCGTCAAGACTCACCTCAAGGTGGTTTACACCGAGCCGGGTCTCAAGGGCGACACCGCAACCAACGCCACCAAGCCCGCCAAACTCGAATCGGGCGTGGAGATCCGCGTGCCCCTCTTCATCAACGAGGGCGAGACAATCGAGGTAGACACCCGCGACGGTTCTTACCTCAACCGCGTGAAGGCATAAGCCCTTCCCGAAAATCCTTGAACTTAATTCGGACGTATTCTTTCCGCCCAGCGGCGCAAAACCGCGGGATGGGATGAGTACTCCGCCTGAAAATTACAGTACGCCCGTGGGCGGACTCCAGTACGCTGCGGAGCGCACTCGAGTTCGCCCACGGGCGTACTCGAGTTCTACGGCGGACGTACTCGAGTGCGTCCACGGGCGGACTCGAGTTTCCCCAGGGGAAACGTCCAACCTCCCCGAGTGAACTCCAATCGTACGCCGGGAAAACATACGCAAACGGAACGCCCGTCTCAAAGCATCGTGTCTTCGAGACGGGCGTTCCGTTTGCGGTTTGCCGGGGCGGCTACTTGTCCTTTTTGCCGAATACGGAGAAGTGGACGTAACGCTTCGGGTGCGCCTTGAGATCGATCATAAGCGAGTCGGCGTGGCTGAGCGTGGCGTTGAGGTTGTCGTATGCGCCGCGGTCGTTGAGGAAGAGGCCGAGCGTGTTGTCCTTGCTGTTGATCTTCGTGTTGAGCGACGAGGACAGGTCGTTGAGGTCGTCGGCCAGCTTGTTGGCGCTCGTCAGGGTGTTGTTCACGCTGTTGAGGGTGCTTTGCACGTCGAGCGCGGCAAGGTTCGAGGACAGTTTTTCGGCGTTTGCGCTTGCGCGGTTCAGGTTGCCGAGCATTTGGGGAATGTCGCCGTGCATCAGCACGTTCAGTTCGTCAGACGTTTCTTTGAGGTTGGCCGTGATGTCCTTGGCGTTGTGCAGCACGGCAGCCAGCGCGGGGTCGCCCGTCAGGCGGTTAAGGTTGCTCATGATAGAGTCGAGCTTGGGCAGCATTTGCTCAATCTGCGGCACCATTGCGCCAACCTTGTCCATCGTGCCGAGGTGCATGCCGCCCTCGATGGTATCGCCCTGCGCAATGTGGCGCGTGGGGTTCGGGCCGAGGTTGAGCAGCATCTTTACGCCGCCCATCAGTTCCACCTCAAGTTCGGCCTTGGTGCCCTGCGGCACGCGCATCTCCTTGTCGAGCTCAATGCCCACCACCACGTGCTCGCCGCGCTCGTAGTCGTAGTCGATAGTGCGGACGATGCCCACGGGGTAGCCGTTGGCGTAGACGGGGTTCGACACGGTCAGGCCGGCGGCGTCTTTCAGCTTCACGTAGTAAGTGTTGGTCGACGAAAACACGTTGATGCCCTTCAAGAAGTTCAGTCCGATAAAGAGCAGGACCAGTGCCGCCACGGCGGTCAGGGCTATCTTCATTTCCTTTTTCATTGCAGTCGTTGCTTCAGTATGTATAATGTGTGTCGTTTACTTCTTCTCTTTCTCTTTGGCGCGCGCCTCGGCCACGCTGACGGGCTTGCCCTCGACGGTGGCCACGATGTAGGCGGCTGGCAGTTTCGCCTTGACGGCGCGGAGCTGCTTTTGCGCCTCGTCGTAGGCGGTGAACGTGCCGGCGTAGTACTTGTAGAGCGTTCCCTCCTTGACCCTCGTCACGGCTACGCCCTTAAACTGCGCGTCGTTCGTGGCAATCTCAATTTTTCCTGCACCCACCTGAATGCGGTAGCTTACCTTCGGGGTTGATTTCTTCGCAGTGGTTGTGGGTTGCTTTTTATTCGTAGTTTTATCCTTGGAAGCGGCAGTTTGCGTCCCTTTCGTGTCTTTTGCGGGAGACTTCTTCGCAGTCTCTTTCGTCTCCGCCTTTTTCGCCGTCTTGTCCTGCCCGGGGGCGGTTGCCGGTTTCGGCTTTGCTTCCGCCTTCTTCTCCGCTTTGGCAGCCGGGGCGGCTGGTTTTGCCGTGGCTTGCGGAGCGGCGGCCGGCTTTGTGTCGGTCTGCGCCGTGAGCTGGCTCGTGGGGACGGTGGCTACGGGAACAACGACCACTTCCTTGTCGGCCGCAGGGACGGCTTGCGCCTGACTGCTTGCCAGGAGCGGCAGGTTGTCGGGAATGTTGCGCGAACCCTTTTCGTGCAGACGGCGGTAGGCCAGAAATCCGTTGTAGATGCTGCGGCTAAGCGCGTCGACGCCTTCGGCGGAATTGAGGTACGACTCTTCGGAAGGCGTGGTGATGAACCCGAGTTCGGTAAGCACGGAGGGCATCGACGTGTTGCGCAGAACGAGAAAGCCCGCCTGATGCACACCCTTGTTAGGGCGCCCCGCCTGTTTGTACTGCTTTTGTATGCAGTCGGCCAGGTCCACGCTTTGCTTCATGTGCTTGTCCTGCATAAACTCAAAGATGACGTAGCTCTCGGCCTTGCTTGGGTCGAAGCCTTGGTAGGTGGTTTTGTAGTCGGTTTCGAGGGTGATGACGGAGTTCTCGCGCTTGGCCACGGCAAGGTTGGCGTTGGCGCGCGCCATGCCGAGCGTATAAGTCTCGCTGCCGTAGGCCTGCCGCCCCTCGGGCAGGGCGTTGGTGTGGATGGAGATGAAAAGGTCCGCCTTTTGGTTGTTGGCAATGTCGGCGCGGCGTTGCAGGGGAATGAACACGTCGGTCTTGCGAGTATAGACCACTCGCACGTCCTCGCAGTTTTGCTCCACGAGCTTGCCGAAAGCCAGTGCCACACGCAGGTTGATGTCCTTCTCCTTCGAGTAGCTGCCCACAGCCCCGGCGTCGTGTCCGCCGTGTCCGGCGTCGATGACGAGCGTAAAGCTGCGGCTTGCCGCAAAGGCCGTGGCCGCCGAGAGCGAACACAGCAAAAGGAATAGGGGAAGGAAGTGTCTAAGGCCGTGTGACTTCATGAATAAACCTGTCTTTGAACAAGCGGAAACGCAACAGGCAGTTTCCGTTTCCGGGTAACGCTGCAAAAGTAGTGCAAAGAAAGTAAAGCGCAAAAATTACTCCCTTTATTTGCAGCCCCCGGGCGAAGACTTTTCATCAAAAAGCGGCGCAAACTTCGCAAGTTGAGAAATAATCCTTATCTTTGCACCGCTTTGAGAGAAGCCACAGCATGAGGAAAGGTGCTCGAGTGGTTGAAGAGGCACGCCTGGAAAGCGTGTAAACCCCTAAAGGGTTTCGTAGGTTCGAATCCTATCCTTTCCGCAATACTTAAAATTTTTTGCCGGCCTGCAAGCAAGATTACGCTTGTTGGCCGGTTTCTGTATCATATACCCTCCTGCCAATCCGCAATCCCTGCGGTGTTGCTGAGAAAACAAACGGTATCAGAACCGTACCGTTTTGTATACGCCGCTGTTCAATTCGTATTCAAATATTCAGGTATTTTGCTAATTTTCGGTGAAAAAGGGCGGTGCGAGAAATAGGGGGGGGATTTTTTCGTACTTTTGTCCCAATAAACTTGGCAAAACTATCACACATAATCAACACACAACAATCTATTATGAAGAAATCATTCTCTTTTGTTTACAAGGCAATGGCAGCTGCGTTCCTTTTGGCAGCCCCGATGTTCGTAACCTCTTGCGGCGATGACGACGACGATCAGCCGAAGAAGGAAACCACTGACGACACGGGCAATCACCCTGCGAGTGTGAAGGTGGCTTACGACATCACCCTCGAACAGCCTTGGTTCGACTACTTCGACGTAATTCGCACCGTAGTAGACGAGAACGGAACGAAGACTGACACTATGGAGGCCTCTTCTGCTTATACCTGTGCTTACAGATATGCCTTAGCTCCTTCGGAGTTCAAGGTTTACGTGGTAGCTAAGCCCAAGGCAAACGTACACGACCTGCTCGAGGCTGACAAGGAGTATTGCTTCGACTGGAATATCAGCGCAAGCGTGATGGCTTTTTCTGAGAGCGGTCTCGAAGTTCCTTTCATGCTCCCCAACTCTGGTTCAAAGCAAACCGTTAACGATTCTGTTTACGTGAAGGGTTCAGAGTTCGACCAGTTTGTGGAGGCTGTCACTGGCACAAACTCGGTAGATACTATCTTCAAGGCAGAGTACACAATCAAATAAGCAACAATCACTTTCAAATAACTTACTATTATGAACAAGAAAATTTTTCGTTCAGCGTTCTACGCCTTTGGCGCGGCTGCGCTGCTTAGCGGTTTCGCTTCGTGTTCAGACGACAAGGTAGA
>CAVGTD010000005.1:0-59395 GCA_963632215.1 Clostridiales bacterium | reverse complement strand
AAATGCCAGGATTATTAGGAAAAAAAATCGGAATGACATCCGTTTTCAGTGCCGAGGGCAAGAATGTGCCATGCACTGTTATCGAAGTAGGTCCTTGCGTTGTGACGCAAATTAAGACCGTCGAGAAAGATGGCTATGCAGCCGTTCAGGTTGGTTTCCAGGAAGCTAAGGAGAAGAACACTTCTGCTCCTCTCATGGGACACTTCAAGAAAGCTGGCGTAACCCCCAAGCGTCATTTGGCAGAATTCAAGGGCTTCGAGCAGGAGCTGAATTTGGGTGACACGTTGACAGTGGAACTCTTCAATGACGCTAACTATGTTGACGTGATTGGCACTTCAAAAGGTAAGGGTTTCCAAGGCGTTGTGAAGCGTCACGGTTTCGGCGGTGTAGGTCAGAGCACGCACGGTCAGGACGACCGTCTGCGCAAGCCGGGTTCTATCGGCGCATGTTCTTATCCCGCCAAAGTGTTCAAGGGTCTGCGCATGGGCGGCCAGATGGGTGGCGACCGCGTAACGACTCAAAACCTCAAAGTGTTAAAGGTAATCCCCGAACACAACCTTCTTCTTATCAAGGGTTCTGTTCCCGGTTGCAAAGGTTCAATCGTAATTATCGAGAAGTAAGCAATGGAAGTTAGTGTATTCAATATAAAAGGTGAAGATACCGGTCGCAAGGTAACCCTTAACGACAGTGTATTTGGCATTGAGCCCAACGACCACGCTATCTACCTCGATGTAAAGCAGTATCTCGCTGCACAGCGTCAGGGTACGGCGAAGTCTAAGGAAAGAAGTGAGATGAGCGGTTCAACCCGCAAGCTCGGTCGTCAGAAAGGCGGCGGTGGCGCACGTCGTGGTGATATCAACTCGCCCGTACTCGTAGGCGGTGCTCGAGTATTCGGTCCCAAGCCCCGCGATTACAACTTCAAGCTGAACAAGAAGACTAAGGCTCTCGCTCGTCGCAGCGCACTTTCTTACAAGGTTCAGGAGAATGCATTGGTTGTAGTTGAAGACTTCACTTTCGAGGCTCCCAAGACCAAGGCGTTCATCGAAATCGCAAACAACTTGAAGGTGTCTGACAAGAAGACATTGTTTGTTCTCCCCGAGTCAAACAAGAACGTTTACTTGTCGGCACGCAATCTTCAAAAGGCTAAGGTGGCTATCGCTGCAAACATCAACACTTACGGCGTTCTTGACGCTAACACGATGGTTGTGACTGAAAGCGCACTTCCCCTGATTGAAGCTGTCTTAACAAAGTAAAAATAGCAACAGAAAATGGCATTCATTATCAAACCCCTCGTGTCTGAAAAGGCAAACGGGCTGACAGAGAAGCTGAACCAGTACAGCTTTATCGTGCGTCCTGAAGCTAACAAACTTCAGATTAAGGCAGAAGTTGAAGCTCTGTACAGCGTGAACGTTGTCAGCGTGAACACAATCAAGTATGCAGGCAAGAGCAAGTCGCGTTACACAAAGGCAGGTCTTGTTCGTGGCCGCAGCAATGCTTTTAAGAAAGCTATCGTAACCCTGAAAGAGGGCGAAAATATCGATTTCTACAGCAATATCTAAATAAATAATGGCAGTACGTAAATTTAAGCCCACTACACCGGGGCAGAGACACAAAGTTATTGGTACGTTCGAAGAAATTACTGCATCCGTACCAGAAAAATCTCTCGTTTACGGTAAGCGCGTTTCAGGTGGTCGCAACAACACCGGTAAGATGACTATGCGTTATCTGGGTGGCGGTCACAAGAGAAAATTGCGTTTCATCGACTTCAAGCGTGAGAAAGACGGTGTACCCGCAGTCGTAAAGACAATTGAGTACGATCCTAACCGTTCGGCTCGTATCGCATTGCTCTTCTACGCTGATGGTGAAAAACGTTACATTATTGCTCCTAATGGATTGAAGGTTGGCGATCAGCTCATGTCGGGCGCAGAAGCAGCTCCCGAAGTAGGCAACGCTCTTCCCTTGCAGAACATCCCCGTGGGTACGGTTATCCACAATATTGAGCTTCGTCCGGGTCAGGGCGCATTGCTCGTTCGTTCTGCCGGTAACTTTGCGCAGCTCACTTCTCGTGAAGGCAAGTACTGCGTTATCAAGTTGCCTTCAGGCGAAACTCGCCAAATCCTTAGTGCTTGCAAGGCTACTATCGGTAGCGTAGGCAACTCGGATCACGCACTCGAATCTTCTGGTAAGGCAGGTCGCTCACGTTGGATGGGACGTCGTCCTCACAACCGTGGTGTGGTTATGAACCCTGTTGATCACCCGATGGGTGGTGGTGAAGGTCGCCAGAGTGGTGGTCACCCGCGTTCACGTACTGGTTTGTATGCAAAGGGCTTGAAGACAAGAGCTCCTAAGAAGCAGTCGAACAAGTACATTATTGAGAGACGTAAAAAGTAACAAGCACTAAAACAAAGAAGAATTTATGAGTCGTTCTCTTAAGAAAGGTCCGTACATCGCAGTTTCTCTTGAAAAGAAAGTTCTTGCAATGAACGAAAGCGGCAAGAAAAACGTGGTGAAGACTTGGGCCAGAGCTTCAATGATTTCTCCCGACTTCGTGGGACACACCATTGCGGTTCACAACGGAAACAAATTCATCCCTGTTTATGTTACTGAAAACATGGTTGGCCATAAGCTCGGTGAGTTCGCGCCCACCCGCAAGTTTGGCGGTCATGCTGGTAACAAGAAGAAGTAAGCAGGACAACCAATCCACTGAAAAAAGAATAATTAAATAATGGGAGCAAGAAAAAGAATAGCGGCTAACAACAGAAAGAAAGCCCTGAAGACCCAATATTTTGCAAAGGCGCAGAATGTTCCTTCTTCACCCCGAAAAATGCGCTACGTGGTAGACATGGTTCGCGGCATGGAGGTGAACCGCGCTCTCGGTACTCTCAAGTTCTCAAAGAAGGCAGCTTCGGAAGTAGTTGAGAAACTTCTCCGTTCTGCAATAGCTAACTGGGAACAAAAGAATGACCGCAAAGCCGAAGATGGCGAATTGTACATAACTAAGATCTTTGTTGACGAAGGTGTTACGCTCAAGCGTATGCGTCCGGCTCCTCAGGGTCGCGGTTACAGAATTCGTAAACGTTCAAACCACGTGACTATTTTCGTGGGTACAAAAACAAATGATTAATCGATATGGGACAAAAAGTAAATCCGATAAGTAACCGACTTGGTATTATTCGCGGTTGGGATTCTAATTGGTTCGGCGGTCGTAATTTTGGTGACAACCTTCTTGAAGACAGCAAAATCCGTAAGTATCTCGACGCTCGCTTGGCTAAGGCAAGTGTATCTCGTATCGTTATTGAACGTACTCCGAAGCTCATCACCATCACAGTTTGCACAGCTCGTCCCGGTATCATCATCGGCAAGGGCGGCGCAGAGGTTGACAAGCTCAAGGAAGAGTTGAAGAAAATCACTGACAAGGATGTTCAGATCAACATCTTTGAAGTGAAGAAGCCCGACCTCGACGCAAACATCGTAGGTAAGAGCATCGCCCGTCAAGTTGAGGGCAAGATTGCTTACCGTCGTGCTATCAAGATGGCTATCGCCAACGCAATGCGTATGGGGGCAGAGGGCATCAAGGTGCAGATTTGCGGTCGTCTCAACGGTGCTGAAATGGCACGCAAGGAAATGTTCAAGGAGGGACGTACTCCCCTGCACACGCTCCGCGCTGATATCGACTACTGCCAGTGCGAGGCTCTTACTAAGGTAGGTCTGCTTGGCATCAAGGTTTGGATTTGCCGTGGCGAAGTTTACGGCAAGCGCGACCTCGCTCCTAACTTCAACCAGGAGAAGGATGCACGCGGCAATGGCAACTTCAACGGTCGCCGTTTCCGTAACAAGAGAAACAACAATCGCTAATCAGAGATTATTCAGTTAGAGTATTATGTTACAGCCAAAAAGAACAAAATACAGAAGACCGCAAAAAGGTCGTTGCAAAGGCAACGCTCAACGTGGCAACCAACTCGCTTTTGGTAGCTTCGGCATTAAGAGCCTTGATACGCACTGGCTTACCGGTCGCCAAATTGAAGCTGCCCGTATCGCTATGACACGTTATATGCAACGTGAGGGTCAAAGCTGGATTCGCATTTTCCCTGACAAACCCATCACAAAGAAGCCTGCTGACGTGCGTATGGGTAAGGGTAAGGGTGATCCCGTGGGCTATGTATTCCCCATCACTCCGGGCCGAATCATTTTCGAAATCGAAGGTGTACCTTTCGAAGTAGCAAAGGAAGCTCTTCGCCTCGCTGCGCAGAAGCTCCCCGTTACCACTAAATTCGTTGTAAGACACGATTACGACAAAAACGCTTAATCATGAAGATTTCAGAAATACGTCAAATTCCTGCAGCTGAACTTTCGCAGCGTATCGAAGAAGAGGTTGCAAAGTACAATCAGCTGGTGCTTAACCACAGCATCTCTCCTCTGGAAAATCCTTCGCAGATTAAGGAACAACGCCGTACCATCGCGCGTATGAAGACAGTGTTGAGAGAAATTGAGCTTAACAACAAGTAATAATGGTCCAGATGGAAGCTAGAAACTTAAGAAAAACAAGACAGGGTGTCGTGATTAGCAACAAAATGGACAAAACCATTGTTGTAGCCGCTAAGTTCAAGGAGAAGCACCCCATTTATGGTAAATTCATCTCTAAGACGAAGAAGTATCACGCTCACGACGAGAAGAACGATTGCAATATCGGTGATACCGTGCTCATCATGGAAACTCGTCCTTTGAGCAAGACAAAGCGTTGGAGAGTTGTTGAAATTGTAGAAAGAGCTAAATAATTATGATACAAGCAGAATCAAGATTGACTGTTGCCGATAACAGCGGTGCTCGCGAGGCTCTCTGCATCCGTGTTCTCGGTGGCACGAAGCGTCGCTACGCTTCTGTCGGTGATGTGATTGTCGTTTCTGTAAAGAACGTCATCCCGTCAAGTGATATTAAGAAAGGTGCCGTATCAAAGGCTTTGATCGTACGTACTAAGAAGGAAATTCGTCGTGCTGACGGTTCCTACATCCGTTTTGATGACAACGCTTGCGTGTTGCTCAACAATGCAGGCGAACTGAGGGGTAGTCGTATCTTCGGTCCTGTGGCTCGTGAACTCCGCGCTGTCAACATGAAGGTCGTGTCTTTGGCACCTGAAGTACTTTAATCAAGATTACACAGAAAGTAATGAGTAAGTTACATATCAAAAAAGGCGACACCGTCTATGTAAACGCCGGTGAGGACAAAGGCAAAACCGGAAAGGTAATCAAGGTTCTCGTTGAGAAGCAGCGTGCTATCGTCGAGGGTTTGAATATCGTTTCGAAGAGCCAGAAGCCCAGCGCCAAGAATCCTCAGGGCGGCATCGTAAAGATGGAAGCTCCTATTCACATTTCTAACCTGAACGTAGTTGACCCCAAGACTGGTAAGCCCACTCGTATCGGTCGTCGCAAGAACGATGCAGGCAAGTTGGTACGTTTCGCTAAAAAATCAGGAGAGGAGATTAAGTAATGAGTAATACAGCACAACTTAAGAAAGAATATGCAGAGCGTATTGCCCCTGCTCTCATGAAGCAGTTCAACTACTCTTCGTCAATGCAGATTCCCGTGTTGAAGAAGATTGTGATCAACCAGGGTTTGGGTATCGCTACTGCTGACAAGAAAATCATCGACGTTGCTATCAACGAACTCTCTGCCATCACCGGTCAGAAAGCTGTTGCCACTGTTTCCAAGAAGGACGTTGCAAACTTCAAGCTTCGTAAGAAGATGCCTATCGGCGTGATGGTTACTCTCCGCCGCGAGCGTATGTACGAGTTCTTGGAGAAGTTGGTTCGCGTGGCACTTCCCCGTATCCGCGACTTCAAGGGTATTGAAAGCAAGTTCGATGGCCGTGGCAACTACACGCTCGGTATTCAGGAGCAAATCATTTTCCCTGAAATCAACATCGACACTATCGATCGCATCCTCGGTATGAACATCACCTTCGTAACCTCAGCTCCTACTGACGAAGAAGGTTATGCATTGCTCAAGGAATTCGGTCTTCCTTTTAAAAACGCTAAAAACTAATTCGAAACTATGGCAAAAGAGTCAATGAAAGCACGCGAGGTAAAGCGTGCCAAGCTCGTCGCTAAGTATGCCGCCAAACGTGCAGCTCTTAAGGAAATTGTCAATAAGTCGAATGATCCCGTTGAAGCTTACGAGGCTGCTCGCAAGCTTCAGAAGATCCCTCGCAACGCCAATCCTATCCGTCTGCACAACCGTTGCAAGATTACGGGTCGTCCCAAGGGCTATATCCGCCTCTTCGGTCTTTCTCGTATTCAGTTCCGCGAGATGGCGTCAAGCGGTCTTATCCCGGGCGTAAAGAAAGCAAGCTGGTAATCTCAATCCAGCGTCCTTATGCGAGTCTTGCTGAACCGGTTCGCGACAGCGGTTAAGTTCAGCTCGCTCGCTTGCGTTAGCAAACCAACTCAATTCATTATTTAATATTGTCGGGGACTCCCCGATTAATTAAACAATCCAAACAAATGACTGATCCTATAGCAGATTACCTTACGCGTTTGCGTAATGCTATCCAGGCAAAGCACCGTGTGGTTGAAGTGCCTGCGTCAAATTTGAAGAAGGACATCACAAAGATCCTCTTCGATCAGGGTTACATCCTTAACTACAAGTTCGAGGAAGAAGGTCCTCAGGGTACTATCAAGATTGCCCTCAAGTACAATCCTCAGACTAAGGTGAACGCTATCAAGAAGCTCACTCGTATTTCAAAGCCCGGTATGCGTAAGTACACTGGCTACCGTGAAATGCCCCGTGTAATCAACGGTCTTGGTATCGCTATCATCTCTACTTCTAAGGGTGTGATGACAAACAAGGCTGCCGCAGATTTGAAGATTGGCGGCGAAGTTCTTTGCTACGTATATTAATTCAGGAGGAACAAAATGTCTAGAATAGGTAAATTGCCGATTAACATCCCTGCAGGTGTAACAGTTACCCTGAAGGATAATGTAGTGTCCGTAAAAGGACCGAAGGGTGAGCTCAGCCAGGCTGTTGATCCTTCCATCATCGTCACAATCGAAAACAACGAAGTGACCTTCGCCATTGACGAAGCGAACGACACTGTTGAAACAAAGCAGAAGCAGGCTTTCCATGGCTTGTATCGTGCGCTTGTAAACAACATGGTTGTTGGTGTTTCCGAGGGTTACAAGAAGGAAATGGAACTCGTTGGTGTAGGTTACCGTGTTTCTAATCAAGGTAATCTCGTAGAGTTCGCTTTGGGTTACACTCACAGCATCTTCCTTCAGCTCCCCCCCGAAATTAAGGTTGAGACGAAGTCCGAAAGAAACAAAAACCCGTATATCGCTCTCGAGTCTGCCGACAAGCAGCTGCTCGGTCTTGTATGCGCAAAAATCCGTTCTTTCCGCAAACCTGAACCTTACAAGGGCAAGGGTATTCTCTATGTAGGCGAACAGATCCGTCGCAAGTCTGGTAAGTCTGCTGGTGCTAAGTAATTTAAATCTGTAAGATTATGACTACGAAAAAAGAACAAAGACGCGTAAAAATCAAATATCGGGTTCGTAATAAGATCTCTGGCACGGCAGCTCGTCCTCGTTTGACGGTGTTCCGCAGCAACAAGCAGATCTACGTTCAAGTTATCAACGACGAGACTTCTTCAACTCTCGTATCAGCTTCTTCTCTTGGCTTCGAAGCAATGCCCAAGAAGGAACAGGCTGCCAAGGTTGGTGAGGCTGTTGCCGCAAAGGCTATTGCAGCCGGCATCACAGAGGTTGTATTCGACCGTAACGGTTACCTCTACCATGGTCGTGTTAAGGAAGTTGCAGATGGTGCCCGCAAAGGCGGACTTAAATTCTAATTAGATTATGGCAAACAGAGTAAACGTAAACGCAGAAGAATTAAAGGATAGACTCGTTGCTATCAATCGTGTTGTCAAAGTAACCAAGGGTGGCCGCACATTCACTTTCGCCGCAATTGTTGTGGTAGGTGACGGTAAGGGTGTCATCGGTTACGGTCTGGGTAAGGCTGGCGAAGTTACCGCAGCTATTGCCAAGGGCGTAGAGGCAGCTAAGAAGAATTTGATCAAGGTCCCCGTATTGAAGGGTACTGTTCCCCACGAACAAGCAGCTCGTTTCGGTGGTGCTGATGTACTTATCCGTCCTGCTTCTGAGGGTACTGGTGTTGTGGCCGGCGGCGCTATGCGTGCCGTGTTTGAGAGTGTCGGTGTCAAGAACGTTCTTGCCAAATCAAAGGGTTCTTCCAATCCTCACAATCTCGTAAAGGCTACAATCTTGGCTTTGAGTGAAATGCGTGATGCACGCACGGTGGCTCAACACCGCGGTGTATCTTTGGAAAAAGTATTCAGAGGATAATTATATGGCAACGATTAAGATACAACAGACGAAGAGCCGTATCGGTGCTCCCAAGGACCAGAAGCGTACACTCGATGCGCTTGGTCTTACCAAGTTGAACCGCGTCGTGGAAAAGGAGGACACTCCCATCATTCGCGGCATGATTCGCAAGGTACACCACTTAGTAACGGTTGTAGAATAATTCTCAAATAAAGAAGTCTCATGAAATTACATACATTGAAACCAGCTAATGGTGCAACTCATTCTTGCAAGCGCATCGGTCGTGGTCCCGGCTCTGGTATGGGCGGTACTTCTACTCGCGGTCACAAGGGTGCAAAGCAGCGTTCTGGTTATAGCAAGAAGATTGGTTTCGAAGGTGGTCAGATGCCTTTGCAGCGTCGTCTTCCCAAATTTGGTTTTAAGAATATCAATCGTGTAGAGTACAAGGCTGTCAACCTGTCTGCTCTTCAGGCTTTGGCAGAAGCTAAGGGCTTGGAGAAGATCGGCATCGACGAACTCCGTGCGGCTGGTATCATTTCTTCAAAGCAGTTGGTGAAGATTCTTGGCAATGGTGAACTCAAGGCTAAGTTGGCTGTTGAAGCTCACGCATTCTCAAAGTCAGCCGAAGCAGCTATCACGGCAGCCGGCGGCACCGCTACAAAAATCTAATCAATCATTACTTCGATGAAAAAAATAATCGAGACCATCAAGAACATTTGGAGAATTGAGGACTTGCGTACGCGTCTCCTCATCACCATTCTCTTCGTAGCTATATACCGCTTCGGTTCGTTCGTGGTTCTCCCTGGTATTGACCCTGCTCGTTTGCAGGCTCTTCAGGCTCAGACGAACGAAGGATTGATGTCCTTGTTGAATATGTTCTCGGGTGGTGCCTTCTCAAACGCTTCGGTGTTTGCCTTGGGTATCATGCCCTACATATCTGCATCGATTGTTATCCAGCTCCTTGCAATCGCAGTACCTTATTTCCAGAAGATGCAGCGCGAGGGCGAGAGTGGTCGTAGAAAAATCAATCAGTACACTCGTTGGTTGACAATAGCAATTCTGCTCTTCCAAGCTCCGACGTATTTGATTAACCTTAAAGCCCAGACCGCTGGTTCAGGTGCTTTCTTGGTTGGAGACGGTTTTTGGTTCATGTTCTCGTCTACGATTATTCTTGCGGCAGGTAGTATGTTTATCCTGTGGCTTGGCGAAAGAATTACAGACAAAGGCGTGGGCAACGGCGTGTCGCTGATCATTATGATTGGTATCATCGCCCGTATGCCGAGCGCGTTTGTTGCAGAGTTCGTCACGGCTTTCAGCGGTGCTGAAGGCGGCGGCTTGATTAAGTTCCTCTTTGAGATTATTGCCCTGCTCTTCGTGATGGCTTTGGCTATCATGTTGGTAAAGGCTACTCGCAAGGTACCCGTTCAGTATGCGCAGCGTATCGAGGGCAATCGTGCGGTAGGCGGTGCACGCCAGTACATCCCCTTGAAGCTTTTCGCAGCCAACGTGATGCCTATCATCTTCGCCCAGGCTATCATGTTTATTCCCCTGACTCTTGCCCAGACTGTTTCCAAGAACGGAGGCAGTTGGGCTATGACCCAGTTCTTGGATCATACGAGTGTCCTTTACAATGTGGTATTTGTAATTCTGATTGTAGCATTCACTTACTTCTATACAGCCATTACGCTAAACCCCGTTCAGATGGCCGAGGACATGAAACGCAACAACGGTTTCATCCCCGGCGTTAAGCCCGGTAAGCCGACAGCTGATTACTTGGACAACGTAATGTCACGCATTACGCTCCCTGGGTCGCTCTTCATTGCTCTTATCGCCATCCTTCCCGCTTTTGCAGGTCTGTTTGGCGTGAAGCAGGATTTCGCCCAGTTCTTCGGAGGTACTTCATTGCTGATCCTTGTAGGTGTTGTTCTTGACACTCTGCAGCAGATTGAAAGCCACCTTTTGGTGCGCCACTATGACGGACTGCTCAATTCAGGACATGTTCGCACGCGTTCAACGAAGGTAGCTGCCTATTAAATCTTTGAATGCCTGAATGATTTATCTGAAAACAGATGATGAAATCGAGCTTCTGCGCAAGGCCAACTTGTTGGTAAGCGCAACGCTCGCTGAGATAGCAAAAATTGTTGAGCCTGGTGTCACAACTAAACAGTTGGACACTTTGGCTGAACAATTTATCAGGGACCACGGCGCAGTTCCAACTTTCAAGGGTTTCCCCAATCCGTTTGGCGGTCCCTTCCCTGCGTCGATTTGCACCTCTGTCAACAATGTTGTTGTGCATGGCATCCCCAATGATGAGCCACTCCGTGATGGTGATATAGTTTCAGTTGACTGTGGCACACTCATTGACGGTTTCTGCGGAGACTCTTGTTACACGTTCTGTGTCGGCGAGGTCTCGCCCGATGTAAAGAACCTCTTGCGTACTACGAAAGAGTCGCTTTACAAGGGAATTGAGCAAGCCATCGCAGGACATCGTCTTGGCGATATTGGATATGCTGTCCAAACTCATTGCGAGAGTCAAGGCTACGGTGTTGTCCGCGAGTTCGTTGGGCACGGCATCGGACACGAGATGCACGAGGATCCTCAGGTTCCCAACTACGGGAAACAGGGTACTGGCAAGCAAATCAAGAACGGTCTTTGCATAGCTATCGAGCCAATGATAACGATGGGTACAAACGAGTTGTATATGCTGCCTGACAAATGGGGGGTAGTCACTCGCGACGGCAAATGCGCCGCTCATTTCGAGCATACCATTGCGGTTCATCACGGCAAAGCCGATATCATGTCATCGTTCGAGGAAATCGAAAAGATAGAAAGTCAAAAATCTTAATATGGCAAAAGAAGCTGCTATTGAACAAGACGGAACAATCGTTGAAGCATTGAGCAATGCAATGTTCCGTGTAGAATTACAGAACGGGCACGAAATCACCGCCCACATCTCCGGCAAGATGCGTATGCACTACATCAAGATTTTGCCCGGCGACAAGGTGAAGGTTGAAATGAGCCCGTACGATCTTTCGAAAGGAAGAATAGTGTTCAGATACAAATAAAAAAACATATGAAAACAAGAGCATCATTAAAGAAGCGGTCAGCAGATTGCAAGATCGTGCGTCGCAAAGGCCGTCTGTTTGTGATTAACAAGAAGAACCCTAAAATGAAAATGCGTCAGGGTTAACATCCACTTTCCGCAATAAACAAAAACAAATATGGCAATAAGAATTGTTGGTGTAGACCTCCCTCAGAACAAGCGTGGTGAGATCGCCCTGACCTACATTTACGGTATAGGTCGCAGTAGCTCGGCAAAAATCTTGGAAGCAGCCGGCATTGACAAAGACATCAAGGTGAAGGACTGGACCGATGACCAGGCTGGTAAGATCCGCGAGGTCATCAGCAACGGATACAAGGTAGAAGGTGACCTCCGTTCTGAAATCCAGCTCAACATCAAGCGCTTGATGGATATCGGTTGCTACCGTGGTGTTCGCCATCGTAATGGTCTTCCCGTTCGTGGCCAAAGCACGAAGAACAATGCCCGTACTCGCAAGGGTCGCAAGAAGACCGTTGCAAACAAGAAGAAAGCTACTAAATAATAATTGACTATGGCAAAGAAAACAGTTGCAGCAAAAAAGAGAAACGTGAAGGTTGACGCTATGGGTCAGCTCCATGTTCACAGCTCTTTCAACAATATCATTGTGTCTCTTGCTAACAGCGAGGGTCAGATCATCTCTTGGTCTTCTGCTGGCAAGATGGGTTTCCGCGGCTCTAAGAAGAACACTCCTTACGCAGCCCAGATGGCAGCTCAGGATTGTGCCAAAGTAGCTTACGACCTCGGTCTTCGCAAAGTGAAGGCTTACGTTAAGGGTCCCGGCAACGGCCGTGAATCTGCTATCCGTGCCATCCACGGCGCAGGCATTTCCGTTACAGAGATCATCGATGTAACTCCGCTTCCCCACAACGGTTGCCGTCCCCCGAAGCGTCGTAGAGTATAACAAACGTAGTTTAAAGAAAAAGACAGAATAAACATGGCAAGATATATTGGACCTAAGTCTCGTATCGCCCGTAAGTTTGGTGAGGCTATCTTCGGTGCTGACAAAGTATTGGCAAAGCGCAACTTCCCTCCCGGACAGCATGGCAACAACCGTCGTCGCAAGACGTCTGAGTACGGCATCATGTTGGCTGAGAAGCAGAAGGCTAAGTACACTTATGGCGTACTTGAAAAGCAGTTCCGCAACCTCTTCGAAAAGGCTGCTTCTGCATCAGGCATCACCGGTGAAATCCTTCTCCAGAGCTTAGAGTGCCGCCTCGACAACGTGGTTTACCGTCTTGGTATCGCTCCCACTCGCGCTGCTGCCCGCCAGCTTGTCAACCACAAGCACATCACCGTTGACGGCAAGGTGGTTAACATCGCTTCTTACAGCGTAAAGCCCGGCCAGATCGTGGCAGTTCGCGAAAAGTCGAAGTCTCTCGAGGTTATTGCTGACTCTTTGGCTGGTTTCAACCACAGCAAGTATCCTTGGATCGAATGGGACGAAAACTTGAAGAGCGGCAAGCTCCTCCACAAGCCCGAACGCGCCGACATCCCTGAGAACATCAAGGAGCAGTTGATCGTCGAGTTGTACTCTAAAAACTAATCCATAATCCCTTACATTCATGGCGATATTAGCATTTCAAAAACCTGACAAAGTAATAATGTTGGAAAGCGACTCTAAGCACGGCTCGTTCGAGTTCCGTCCCTTGGAGCCCGGTTTCGGCACTACTGTCGGAAATGCATTGCGTCGCATTCTTCTCTCCTCTCTTGAGGGTTTCGCTATCAACACCATCAAGATTGAAGGTGTCGAGCACGAGTTCGCCACCATTCCGGGAGTTAAGGAGGACGTGACCAACATTATTCTTAACTTGAAGCAAGTTCGTTTCAAGCAGATTGTAGATGAGTACGAAACAGAGAAGGCTACTGTCACCATCTCTAACTCTACGGAGTTCAAGGCTGGCGATATAAGCAAGTATCTCAATGGATTTGAAGTGTTAAATCCTGAATTAGTGATTTGTCACTTAGATTCTAAAGCCACGATGCAGATAACAATCTCTATCAACAAGGGCAGAGGTTACGTTCCCGCCGACGAGAACCGTGAGTTCTGCGAAGACGTTCACGAGATTGCTATCGACTCCATTTACACTCCTATCCGTAATGTAAAGTATGCCGTAGAACCTTTCCGTGTTGAACAGAAGACCGACTACGACAAGCTTTTGCTCGAAATCACTACGGACGGTTCCATTCACCCGAAGGAGGCTCTCAAAGAGGCCGCTAAGATTCTGATTTACCACTTCATGCTCTTCTCCGACGAGAAGATTACCATGGAGGATAAACCCGAAGCTGAAAACGAGGAGTTCGACGAAGAAGTTCTCCACATGCGCCAGCGTCTCAAGACCAAGTTGACCGACCTGAACCTTTCGGTTCGCGCCCTCAACTGCTTGAAGGCTGCCGACGTGGAAACCCTTGGCGAACTTGTTCAGTACAATAAGAACGACCTCTTGAAGTTCCGCAACTTCGGCAAGAAATCGCTGACTGAGCTTGATGATTTGCTCGACAGTCTGAATCTGTCGTTTGGAACTGACATTTCTAAGTATAAACTAGATAAAGATTAATATCTGAAATGAGACACAATAAAAAATTCAACCATCTGAGCCGTACTGCTTCTCACAGAGCTGCCATGCTCTCCAACATGGCTTGTTCTTTGATCAAGCACAAAAGAATCACTACGACTCTCGCCAAGGCAAAGGCTTTGAAGAAGTATGTTGAGCCCCTTATCACGAAGAGCAAGGACGACACAATGAACTCTCGCCGCGTGGTGTTCAGCTACCTTCAGGACAAGTTTGCCGTGACTGAGCTCTTCCGCGAAATCCGCGTTAAGGTGCTTGACCGCCCGGGCGGTTACACTCGCATCATCAAGACGGGTTTCCGCGCAAGCGACGGTGCCGACATGTGCTTCATCGAACTCGTTGACTTCGACGAGAACATGGCCAAGACCAAGAAGAAGGCTACTCGCACGCGCCGCAGCAAGAAGGCTGCTCCTGCTGCCGAAGCCGCTCCCGCTGCAACTGAGGCAACTGAGGCTCCCGCAGCCGAGGCTGCCGCTGAGGAATCAAAGGCTGAATAACTTACAATTCTTATATACAAAAGGACATCCCCGACCTCCGAGGATGTCCTTTTCTGTTAGCTGGAACTTTGTCCCGGCAAATACGTTCAAATCCGAAAATTCCCAAGATTTGACCGTATTTGCCGGGATTTTTTCGTTCCAGCGGTTCTTTTTCGCCATGAATTAACATGAAAAAACCTACGTTGAGTAAAATTACCCCCCCCCACTTGGTGTTTTAAGTAGTCTAAACCACTTTTGCAATGTGCTAACCTAACAAACCTTTCCGCTGGTTTGAGGTAGCTTGATGAAAGAACTGTGTTGCTTACCTGGATATGTCTTACAATAAATACCTATATATATGAAAACATTACGTATTGCCCTCTTGCTTTTTGTGTGTTTGTTCTCCTGCGCTACACTTTGCGCCAAGGACGAGCCGCCTGTTTATTATGTCGAGTCGGCTGGCACTGGCGCACAAGGCACTTATCTGCTCAAAGTTACGGTCATCACTAAAAAGGTCACGGTCAAGGACGACGAGATTTGCAAGGCAGCCGTTCACGCCGTGTTGTTCCGCGGTTTCCAAGACGGCACGAATGGTTCGCAAAAGCCTCTTGCCGGCAGCGCATCGGCTGAGGAAGAACACAAGGACTTCTTCTCAAAATTCTTCGACAATGCCACCTACCGCAGCTACGTCACTATGATTAGCGGAACACGTTCCATTGTGAAAACCGCCGACAAGAAAGTCCGCTCTACGGCTAATGTCACCGTGATGAAAGACAACCTCCGCAAAGCCCTCGAACAGCAAGGCATCGTCAAGCCGCTTGGCAGCGGTTTCTGACAATCTGGTACAATCTATGAACTTCCCAATAAACGAAACGAACTTATGAATAAAACAATCCTATCCATCCTTCTCTTCTTCGCCCTGACGATTACGGCTTTCGGGCAGGCCAAGAAACCCATCCTTATGGTTTTCCCGAGCGATGTCTGGTGCACCGAGCATGGCTTCATGCAAGAGTTCGAGAACCAAGGCAAAACGTCGCGCGTTCCCGACTACGAACGTGTCACCCAGCAGGATGCCGAGATGATGCAGGTCATTACGAAAATCAACGAGATGATGACCGAACGCGGTTTCCCCCTCAAAGACCTTGGTGCAACCATCAAGGCCGTGAACGAAAGCAAGTCAATGGACGAAGTGCAGCAAAGCACCACCAGCGGAGCGGAGGTGATGCAGTCGCCCCTCGACAACCTCCTCTCGAAAGCCAAGGCCGACATCCGCCTCGAAGTCTATTATAAGGTTGAATCACTCGGTCCTCGCCGTACGGTCAACTTCTCTATAAGCGGTATCGATGCTTACACAAACAAACAGATTGCTGCGGCATCTGGCACAAGTGCTGCATTGATTGGCGGCAATACCATTGAGATGCTCCAAGCTGAGGTGCTGAAGCATATCGATAATTTCAACTCCCAGTTACAGCAGCACTTCGACGACCTCTTGGCCAACGGTCGTGAGGTGGCTATGGAAGTGCGTGTGTTCGACAACGGCAGCGGACTCAATCTCGAAACGGAGTTCGGCGACGAGGAACTCTCCACCTGTATTGAGAACTGGGTGAGCGACAATACCGTGCAGCGCCGCTTCAGCACGGTCGACGCTACGGAGAGCATGATGCAATTCGAACAGGTGCGCATTCCCCTTTTCGATGCCAACGAGCGCCCCATGGACACCAAAAAGTGGGCGAACGGTCTGCGCAAGTTCTTGAAAGAAGCCCCCTACAACATCACCGCCAAGGTCACAACGCTCGGCTTGGGCAAGGTGCGCCTTACAATCGGTGAGAAATAAAAACGGAAACACTATGAACATCAAGCAAATACTTCTCGCCGCCGCACTGCCCCTTTTCGGGTTGCAGCCCGTTGCCGCACAGTGCCGGCTCAACGTGATGACGATGCCCATCGAGCAGGAAGCCGACGTTCCTGCCGCCGTGAGCGATCAGATAAGCACCCGCTTCGTCCAGCTACTCACCAGCGACGAAATGGGAGTGTCTACTGATTTCAGCCAATTCTTCATTACGGGGCAGTTCAGCCACGCCTACAAGGAGACGCTGCCTGGGCCTCCGCCTCAACACGTCATCCGCACCACGCTGACCCTTTGGATAGGCGACGTAATCAACAAAAGCATCTTTTCCAGCTGCAGCGTAGAACTGCGTGGCGTGGGCACCACCGAACAGCGCGCCTACGTCAATGCCCTCAAACAACTCAACGCCCGCAACGCCAACGTGGCGCGTATGGTGCAGGAGGGGCGGCAGCGGATTCTCACCTATTACGAGAGCAACTACTCCAAGATTCTCCAGCGCGCTCAGAGCCTTGCTGCGCAAAACAACTTCGACGAGGCATTGATGCTCCTTACCTCCATTCCCGAATGCTGCAGCGGCTACCAAAAGGCGCAGGCGCTCACCCTCACCGTCTTCCAGAAGCGGTGCGACAAGGAGGGGCAGAGCCTTCTCACTGAGGCGCAGGGCATTTGGGCGGCCGACCCTACCGACACCGGGGCAAGCGAGGCCATGGCGCTCCTCAACCAGATCGATCCGTCCGCCTCGTGCTACAAGCAAGCCACAGCCCTCATTACAAAAATGGGCAAGACGGTCAAGGAGAACTGGGACTTCGAGAACAAGACGAAGTACAACAACGAAATCGACCTGCAAAAGCGCCGCATAGCCGCCGCCCGTGCCATCGGCGTGGCTTACGGCAACAACCAGAAACCCACCTACATCACCTTTAAGCGTTCTTGGTGGTAATGCCTTCGGTCTTGCTAAAACAAATCACGGGCGATTATTCCCTAACACTATCCACTAAAACTATAAACCTATGAGATTTACCTCCCTTTCCGCTGCCGCCCTCATGATGGTGGCAGCCCTCTCTGCCAATGCGCAGAACGACGGTCAGCGCAAGTTCCGCCGCAGTTCCGTTTACAGCGTCCTTGTCCACAGCAACACGATGGATCAGAAGTTGAGCGAAACGAAGTCGACGGGCAATATGGTTCTCGATGCCGTTCGCAGCGCAAAGGGCGCGGACACGCTTACTGTCAGCCCCACAATCGTCACCGACCTTTTCCCCACCATCGCCATTCCCCGTCAGTTCAACGACTTCAACCTCCCGACTCGTGTGATTGAGTACGACGGCTACCAAATCACAGAAGACGACATCAAGGCGGCCGACGAATCCACTGGCAAGAAGAAGGGTGGCTTCGGCGCAATGGCCGGCAAGGCCCTTTCGGCTGCCACTGGCGGTGTCACTCTGCCCACTGCTCCCGGCAACGACAACGTAACAAAGGGAATGAAAGCCCTCGCTATCAAGTTCTTCGACAAGGAAAACGTGGCCGCTAACCTCGTGGCAAAGTGGTACAACTACAAGGCAGATGCGACGGGCGATAGCCACTACGACCTTGCCACTATTACCGATTTGGGTATCAACTCCATTTCGGCAGAGGACAAGCGTAAGTTTGAGGCAGGTGCCGACAAGAATAGTCAAATCACCAACGATGCGGTGAAGCTGATGGAACACACCTACGTCATGCTCAACTACTTTAAGTATCGTTCCAATGCTGAAATCCTTGCTGAATACCAGACATATGCTGATCTTCTAGGCTCAATGGGCGGTATGTATGGTAAAATTGCTTCGCAGGCGCTTGGTGCAGTGGCCGGAACCATCGCCGGCGATGGTTATAGCGTGCAAACTAACACGTACCTCTATCGACTCGATTGGAACGACGAGGTTAACAATAATTTTTTGGACAACTGCTGGAAAGGCACGCTCGACGACCTCGTCAAGAGCGGTCTTTGCAAGCTCACCTTCGTAGGTCACGAGAAGAGCCGCGCCGGCGTGCGCAAGGGCATTGCCTCGAAGGCCAGCGTCGATAGCCTCATTGTTCGTGCCGTTCAGCGTTCGCTCGACGAGAATATCGCCCGTTTGCAGTCAAAGTATGAGGACTTCCGCACCCTCACCCCCGTGCTTGGTGTCGACACCGAAAAGGGCGAAATCTATGCCGAAATTGGTCTGCGCGAGAACCTCGCTCCTGGCGACGAGTACGAACTCGTGCAATACGACGAAGCCAAGGGCGACTACAAGAGCCTTGGCAAGTTCAAGCCCGTTGAGGGACAGATCTACAACAACTGCGTCGATGCAGACGACGAAATAGCCGAAGGCCTCGCCAGCACCGATGCCAAGAAAAAGGCGGCTGCCGAAGCCATGCAGGGCCTGACCAAGACAACTTTCAAGGGCGGCAAGGTAAAGGACGAATACGCCTATTGCCTCCTCCGCCTCGTTAAGAAGGCCAAGGGCAAGAAAAAGTAATTGACCATCCTACCGAACTTACAGCTCCAAAGGCAGCAACCTCACTCGCAGGTTGCTGCCTTTTTTGTTCCAGCGGTTCTTTCTCGCCAGAAATTAACACAATAAAACCGACATTGTGATAAATTACCCCCCCCCGTTTGTCTGTGTTCGTCCTGTTATATTCCTTTGCCAAAAGTTCAAAGATTATTCATCCACAAACTATACTGAATTATGAAGAATACAGCTCTCACGACGTGCCTCTCGGCTTTGCTGCTGCTTATGATGGCAGCTCCTGCAAGCGCGTACAACAAGGTGAGGTTAACTTTCCAGCGTACGGGGACAAGCGCAAGCGACGTGACCGTGACGGTGAGCGACGAGAACGGCTCGGCCATTAGCGGGGCGTCCGCAACGCTCGAAAGCGTGACCTCTGGAAAGGGCGCAACTTCTGACCCCGCCACTGTTGCCCTTTTTGATACAAAGGACATGGCAAGCAACACCGATTTTCTGGGCGTGAACATGGGTAGCAACAATACCCTTAATGGTTACGTGCAGTTTACGTTCAAGATTTCCGGTCTCAGCGGCTTCGCTTACAATCATGTGGATGCCAATGTGGCGAGCATTAACAACACAGGAACGTTTCAAACGAAAGGCGCGTCGCACGATGCGCTTTATTACAAACTTGAAGCGTGGAACACAAACGTGACCAAGCCCACTGAGACGCTTATCAGCAACAGCAAGTTCGACATCAATCCCGAGCCTCAAGGAACTGTGGCTAATGCCTTGTGGGTAGAAGGCAAGGGCTCAACTGCTTTCACCGCCGCAGCCGAGGAATACCTCGTTGTGCGTTTTACAAAGACAACTGACACGGGGTGCTTCATGAGCTTAAAGGAACTCGACCTTTACAACGGCTACCTCGTGAAAACTACGGCTGTCACCAACACTGGGCTTAGCAGCGTGGCAACTTTCAGCAGCAGCGCAAATGTCGAGTTCGACGGAGCAACCACGGCTTATATCGTCACATCGCTGGCCGACGGCAGTGCCTGCCTTTCGCCCCTTTCTGAGGGCAAGTCCCTGGCGGCAAAGCAGGGAGCTGTGGTGTCGACGAGCGGCACATCCTATTGGGAATATAACGGCGGCACGGCGGCAGGTTCAGCCACTGGCACAGTCCAAAACTCCACCAAGTACACCGTGGCGTTCGCGTACGCCTCTTCGGCGGAGGCTGACAGCCGCGACAATCTGCTTGTGGGTGGCGGCGACGAAACGCTCGCGCTTACGGCTGGCGAATACTACATTTTCAATAAAGCCACTTCGGGCGAGGCTCAGTTCAGCGTCTTGGGCAGCGACGGCAACACCACGCTGGCTGCCAACAAGGCGGCCTTGAAGAAGCAGGGCGGCAGTGCCACGGCGTTGCGCCTCGACTTTGGCTCTTCCACCGCCGTCCAGACCGTCACGGTTGATGCCGGCAGTGTGCAACTCCCCACGTACGACCTATCCGGCCGCATCGTCTCAGGCAAACTCCCCGCTGGCGTTTACGTCAAGGGCGGCCGCAAGTTTGTTGTAAAGTAACATCTATCGTAACCTCAACCCATCATCGAACAATGAAGAAGCAATATACCTCTCCCGCAGCGTGCGCAGTCGCGCTCTGTGTGGAAACCCCTCTGCTTACCGGCAGCCTCAAGACCATTGTCGACGACGATAACGCCGTCAACACCGATGCAACGCTCTCGAACGAAAAAGGATGGCATAGCCCCATCTGGGGCGAATAGCCGCAAACGGCTGTCGGCACAGCCTGCGAACTAGCCGTTCTTATCCGGCGGGTAGTTGAAATTATCCCCGGGGTAGTGAACGAATACTTGCAAGTATTCAATCTGCTTCTTGCCAAGTATTCAATCTGCTTCTTGGCAAGTATTCAATATGCTCCTTGCCAAGTATTCGTTCACTGCCCCGGGGATAGTTTTGCCAGGTCGGCGGAATGGCGTTCCCGCGCCCCTGTTTTGGGCGGCGGAACGGCTTGCGTGCGCATTAGGGTTTGCCATCTCGCGCAAAATGCGGAATTTCGCAGTGCGAACAGCAAAGACTACGAAACAGACCGCACTGCTATGATACGAGAAGTGACACCCGAGGACGCCGCCGCCGTGGCCGCCGTCTACAACCCCTTTGTGACGGGAACTGCCATCACATTCGAAACCCAGCCCGTCTCGGCCGCGGAGATGCGCCGCCGCATAGAGGAACTCTCCCCGCGCTTTCCCTACTACGTCTACGAGGACGGCGGCGAAGTGCTGGGCTACTGCTACCTCCACCCGTGGAAACCCCGTGCCGCCTATTCGCGCACGTGGGAGGTGACCATCTACCTCTCGCCGGCGGCGCAGGGCAGGGGAGTGGGCAGCGAGATGCTCCGCCGCCTCATTGCCGACGCACGTGAGCGGGGCGTGATTGCCCTCATCGCCTGCATTACGCAGGGCAACGAACACAGCATCGGCTTCCACAAACACCTTGGCTTCAAGCAAGTGTCGCTCTTCGAGAAAGTAGGGTATAAGTTCGGACGGATGCTAGACGTGGTCGACCTCGAGCTTGTCCTCGTCTAATCCAACCTGCGCAGGGCAAACGCCCCGAAACAAAAAAATCCGTGCAAACCAAGCTCGTGGCTCGGTTTGCACGGATTGTCTTTTGCCCGTGTGGCGGTGCGCTTAGGCGTTGCCCTCGGGTACGCCGAACGGAGTGGCAGTGCGGCCGCCCTGAGGTGCAGCCTCCTGCGTGCCGGGAAGAGTGATGGGGCCGAAAGCCTTCTCGTACTTCACGATGTTGTCCTGCAGGGCGAACATCAGGCGCTTGGCGTGTTCGGGAGCCAGGATGATGCGGCTCTTCACGTTAGCCTTGGGTACGCCCGGCAACACGCGGATAAAGTCCATTACGACCTCTGCGCTTGAGTGCGTGATGATAGCCAGGTTTGCGTAGATGCCTTCTGCTACCTCGGGAGTGAGTTCAATCTTCAACTGTCCGTCGTTTGTTTCTTGATTTTCCATGGGGATGTTTCGTGTTATTTGTGTTTATACTGTGTTAGTTTCTATCTGGTTGATTTGATGGGTTCAATTAGCCCGTTATATTGATGTCGGGCAACGCTTGGGGCGGCGTGTTTTGTCCGTGGCAAGTCGTGGGTTTGTGGGCTTGTTGGCGGTATATGAGCAATGTGGCTTTGCGGGGCGTTGCCCCCTATATTATGTAGCTGCCCTTACAGGGCGCAACACATCCCGTACGGGGAACCCAGGGTGACGCCGCCACTTCGTGTCGGCTCTGCCCTGGGCTATGGGGAGCTGCCCCGTTGGGGCGCGGTTTGCGGACATTGCCGTTGCATTTCTGCACCCAGAAATGTTCGCATTTTGAACACCCTGCCCTTCGTGGCGCGGTTTGCGGACATTGCCCTTGCTGCTTCACACGGCTGCCGTTTGCATTGTGAGTACCCGGCCGGCCGTTTTGCCGTCATTGCACTACAAATATACTCCCTTGCTGTGTGGTGGCAAAAAGGTGCCGCTTCTTTTTCGCCAAAAAAGACATCTCCTGTTTACGAATTTTGGCAGAAGTTGCTTGGTTTCGGAAATATTGTGTAATTTTGCCGTCCGAAATGATGAAATCCTTACGGGAGCGGCCTCTAAGCGGTTAAGAATAAACGGTTTAGGCACGATTTTGGCGGCAACGGGGATTTCGGAAAAATTATGGCGTACGCAGCCGGCGTTTCGGCGCACGAGGTAGAAGAGAGCCTCGGCCGGAGCAAAGGCAGTGCCGTGTACGCATTATTACAATGCACGAATAAATCCAAATTCTTTACATTACATCAATGAAAAAGTTTCTTTCAATGGTTGCCATGGGCGCAATTGTGCTCTCGGCAAACGCGCAGAAATCCGTTCAGGGTTCTCGCTTCTTTGACAATTGGTCTATCGGTCTCGTAGGCGGCGCAGTTACTCCCACCAACGGCCACGGCAACTTCATCAAGAACGTTCGCGCCACTTACGGCGTTGAGCTTGGCAAGCAGGTAACTCCGGTTTTGGGCTTTGGCCTCCAGTACCTCGCCAACAACAATACGACTTCCAGCCGTAACATCTTCGACCAGCACAACCTCAGCCTGTTGGGCAAGATCAACTTCTCTAACTGGTTCTGCGGCTACAACGGCACTCCCCGTTTGTTCGAGGTTGAAGGCGTTCTCGGTCTTGGCTGGCAGCACGACTACAACCACAATACATTTGCTGGTAAGGATGATAATAATAAGCCTGTTTATACTTGCGACAACGCAAGCTACATGACCGGCAAGGCAGGTTTCAACTTCAACTTCAACCTTGGCGAGGCTAAGGCTTGGACAGTGTCTTTGAAGCCCTCTATCGTTTACAACATAACGGGCGCACAGAAGAACTACCCCGAGTTCAACGTAAACAACAGCGCAATCGAGGTATTGGCTGGCGTAACTTACCACTTCAAGAACCACAGCAACGGTCAGCACTACATGACCCTCGTGAAGGCTTACGACCAGGCTGAGGTTGACGGCTTGAACGCTAAGATCAACGACCTCCGTTCGCAGGTTAACGACAAGGACAGCCAGATTGCTAAGCTCGGCGCTGACAACCGCGACCTCCAGCAGCAGCTCAACGACTGCCGCAACCAGAAGCCCGCAGTTCAGACCGTAACGAAGAGCACCGCTTCGCTCGAGCAGACTGTAACCTTCCGTCAGGGCAAGAGCACGGTAGACGCTTCTCAGCTCCCCAACGTAGAGCGCGTGGCTACCTTCTTGAAGAACCACAAGAACAGCACTGTTGACATCAAGGGTTACGCATCTCCCGAGGGCAGCGCAGAGGTTAACGCCAAGATAGCTAAGGCCCGTGCCGAGGCTGTGAAGACTATCCTCGTCAACAAGTACAAGATTGCCGCTAACCGCATCAACGCTGAGGGTCAGGGCGTAGGTAACATGTTCTCTGAGAACGACTGGAACCGCGTTTCTATCTGCACCATCAACGAAGAGTCTAAGTAAATCTTGTTGCTGATACAGCACTAAGTCCGCTCCTCGCGGACAAACACACATTTGGGGAAACTCCGTATGCCGCGCTTTGTGGCATACGGAGTTTCTCTTGCTTTTGTGCCCCCGTTCTTCTCGGGCTAAGTCCTCTTTATTTATCCAGAAACTGCGCTCTGCCTTTCCGCGCCCGTTGTCGCTCACTTGCCTTTTATGATCTATTTCGTGCTGACTTTGGGTAAGCTGACCTTTGTCCACATTCACGGTCACCTTTTTGTGCGAGAGTGATGCTTCGTGGCTAAGCCTTGATTGTTTGAACGGTTGGCTATTAGCCGATACGTCTCATCGTGGAAGCCGTTGAGGACTACGATATTTTGCGCCGTCAGTAACACTTTTGCGCCAAGTTCGCGTTCTGGCTGCATCTGGGGCAAGCGGCAAAAATCTAACACTTGCAAAAAAGCAAGTATTAAAACGCAAGAGAGCAAGAAATAATTGCTTAATTTTGCCTTGTACTATACACAGCAAAAACATGAACGGTGAATTAAGGGTTATCATCAGCGGCGGCGGCACGGGCGGACACATCTTCCCGGCCGTGTCGATAGCCAACGAAATACGCGCCAAGCGACCCGACGCGAAGATACTTTTTGTGGGAGCCGAGGGACGCATGGAGATGCAGCGCGTGCCGGCTGCCGGCTACGAAATAAAAGGGCTGCCCATTGCCGGGTTCAACCGCAAGAACCTGCTTAAAAACATTCCCGTACTTTTCAAGATAATGAAGAGCCGCGCCCTGGCGCGCCAAATCATCCGCGACTTCCGTCCGCAGGTGGCTGTGGGTGTGGGCGGCTATGCCAGCGGCCCTACGCTCAACGTGGCCGAGAGCCTCGGCATACCCACTCTCATTCAGGAGCAAAACTCATACGCCGGCGTGACCAACAAACTGCTCGCCAAGAAAGCCCGCAAAATCTGCGTGGCCTACGAGGGCATGTCGCGCTTCTTCCCTGCCGACAAAATCCTCTACACGGGCAACCCCGTCAGGCAAAACCTGCTCGAGCAATCCCTGTCGAAGGAGGACGCTGTGCGCTCGTTCGGCCTTGTTCCCGGTAAGCAGACCATCCTCGTGGTTGGCGGTTCGCTCGGCGCGCGTACGCTCAACGAGAGCATTCTCGGCAACCTGCCCCTTGTGAAGCAGCAGAGCCGCGTGCAGTTTATCTGGCAAACGGGCAAGTATTACAGCGCAGCCATTCAAGAAGAACTGGCGCGCCGCGGCTGCCCCGACAACCTCAAGGTGATGGACTTCATCGCCGACATGAATGCCGCCTATGCCGCCGCCGACCTCGTCATTTCGCGTGCCGGAGCCGGGAGCATCTCTGAGTTCTGCCTCCTTGGCAAACCCGTGATACTCGTGCCGTCGCCCAACGTGGCCGAAGACCATCAGACAAAGAATGCGCAAGCCCTCGTGCAGAAAGGAGCCGCGCTCTACGTGGCCGATGCCGAAGCAAGCCGCACGCTCATGCCCCTTGCCATCAACACCGTGACCGACCACGACAAGTTGGAAAGCCTTAGCCGCCAGATTGTGCAGCTGGCCCGCCCCCACGCCGCGTCCGACATTGCCGACGAGGTACTCAAATTGGCCGAGGGCAAGTAAAGCCCCGTCGCCCGAAAACTCAACACCCAATCAGAAACACAATGAAATCAGTATACTTTATCGGAGCCGGCGGCATCGGCATGAGCGCGTTGGTGCGTTACTTCCTGTCGAAAGGGCTCGTGGTGGCCGGCTACGACCGTACGTCGTGCGCCCTCACCGAAGAACTCCGCGCCGAAGGAGCCGATATACACTACGAAGACAATCCCGAACTCATCCCTGCCGCCTGTCGCGACAAGAGCGAGACACTCGTCGTTTACACTCCCGCCATACCCGCCACGCACAAGGAACTGACCTATTTCCGCGAGAACGGCTTCGACCTGCAAAAGCGGGCCCAAGTGCTGGGTACGCTCACCCGTTCGATGAAAGGTCTCTGCGTGGCCGGCACGCACGGCAAAACGACCACCACCTCGATGGCGGCGCACTTGCTCCACGAGAGTCACGTGGGCTGCAACGCCTTCCTTGGCGGCATCACCAAGAACTACGGCACGAACTACCTGCTCAACGCCCAGTCGCCCTTCGTGGTGATTGAGGCCGACGAGTTCGACCGCTCGTTCCACCACCTCCGTCCCTACGCCACCGTCATCACCGCGACCGATGCCGACCATCTCGACATCTACGGCACAGAGGAAGCCTATCTGGAAAGTTTTCGCCATTACACCGAACTCATCCAGCCCGACGGCGCGCTCATCATCCACCGCAACCTCAGGATGCAGCCCAACCCCCAGCCGGGCGTAAAGGTATACACCTACGACCGCACCGAGGGCGACTTCCACGCCGAGAACATACAGATTGGCGGCGGCCGCATCGTGTTTGACTTCGTTTCGCCCCTTGGCAACGTGCCGGGTGTGGAACTGGGCGTACCCGTGAGCATCAACATCGAGAACGGCATTGCTGCCATGGCTCTTGCGCAGATTGCGGGAGCTACGGCCGACGAACTTCGCAAGGCCATGTTGAGCTTTGCCGGCGTTGACCGCCGTTTCGACTTCGCCCTGAAAACCGACCGTCACGTGCTGCTCTCCGACTATGCCCATCATCCCGAGGAAATTCGCCAGAGCGTGCTGTCAATCCGCGAGGTGTTTACGGGCAAGAAAATCTCAGCCATCTTCCAACCGCATCTTTACACCCGTACGCGCGACTTCTACAAGGACTTCGCCGAAAGTCTGTCGTTGCTCGATGAGGTGATACTCACCGAAATCTATCCGGCTCGCGAAAGGCCCATCCCCGGCGTGACGAGCCAACTCATATACGACAACCTGAGCGAGGGCGTGGAAAAGCACCTCATCGCCAAAGCCGACATTCCGCAGTTTGTGGCATCAGAAGACTTTGACGTGCTGATTGTCCTCGGCGCAGGTGATGCCGTAGACTACATCCCCGCAATCAAGAAGACCTTAGAAGAAAAGTAACCCTCCTCCCCACGCCGTCACCGTCACACTCCATGCGAACGTTCCTCAAACTAGTACTGCTTGCCGGTATCATCATTTACCTTGTCTTCGCCTTTGCCGACTTTACGCGCCATAGCGACAGCACGGTGTGCAAGCAGGTGAACTATACCATCGCCGACAGCTCGCACGCCGGGTTTATCACCGCCGATGAGGCCGACCGCATACTGCGCGCCTCGGGGCAGTATCCAGTGGGGCGCACCATGGACCAGATTGACGGGCAGAGCATACAGCGCAAACTGCGCAAAAACTCGTTCATCGACTCCGTGCTTTGCTACAAGTCGCCCGACGGCGTGCTGAACGTGCTTATCCAGCAGCGTTTGCCGCTCCTCCGCATCAAGGCCGACAACGGCGAGGACTATTACATCGACAAGGGCGGCAACCTGATGAATCCGCAGGGCTATTCGGCCGACCTCATTGTGGCCACGGGGCACATATCGCACAAGTTCGCCAAGACCAAACTGCTTCGGCTCGGCACGTTCCTACACGATGACCCGTTCTGGAACAACCAGATAGAGCAGATATACGTTACGCCGCAGGAACGCATCAAGATGGTGCCGCGCGTGGGCAAGCACGTGATTGTGTTCGGCACGACGGACAGCATCAGCCAGAAGTTCCGCAACCTCTACACATTCTACGAGAAAGTGCTGCCCGAGGTGGGGTGGAACAAATACTCCGAAATATCCGTTGAACACCTCTCGCAGGTTATCGGGCGGAAATAGCGGAGCATCATAGAACAATCCAAACAGAAAAACAAAAAACAACATACATGGCAACAGGAGACAACAACTTTATAGTAGCTATAGAACTGGGTTCTTCAAAAGTTACCGCCATTGCCGGGCGCAAGGATCCCGACGGCGCAATCCAGGTGCTGGCATTTGCGCAGGAACCGTCCACCACGTTCATCCGCAAAGGGCGCATCAACAACATCAGCAAGATGACCACCTGCCTGAGCAGCATGAAGGAGAAGCTCGAACAGAAGCTCCAGAAGCACATCGGTCAGGTTTATGTGGGAATTGGCGGCATGGGCATGCACACCGTGGCCAACTCCGTGGTGCGCCACTTCGAGTCGAAAGTGGAAATCACCCAGGAGATGATAGACTCCATGAACGACGAGAACCGCAACTCCTCGAACGCCGACCGCGACATTTTGGAGTCCATACCCCAGGAGTTCCGCCTCGGCACGCAGCTGACCATTGAGCCCGTCGGCATCCAGTCTGACCATATCGAGGGCAACTTCCTCAACATCGTGGCCAGCTCCTCCATCCGCGAGGACATCCGCAACTGCTTCAAGGCAGCTGAGGTGAAGATTGCCGAACTCCCCATCACCGTGCAGGCACTCTCCGACACCATGCTCACCGAACCCGAACGCCGTTCTGGCTGTGTGTTCGTCGACATGGGTTCCGAGACCACGTCGGTGGCTATCTACAAAAACAACCTGCTTCGCCATTTGGCCGTAATTCCCCTTGGCGGCGCCAACATCAACCGCGACATCATGTCGCTGCAGATTGAGGACGACGAAGCCGAGGAACTGAAGCTCAAATACGGTTCGGCTGTGTCAGCCCCCGAGGACGAGGAACACAAGCCCATCGTTCTGCGCGACGGGCGCACCATTCCCTACGAAGAGTTTAGCGGTTTGGTGGAAGCGCGCACCGAGGAGATTATCCTCAACGTGAAAAACCAGATTTCGCTCACTAAGTTCGACGTGAACCAGCTCATCGGCGGCATCATTGTCACCGGCGGCGCATCGCACATGAAGAACATTGACAAGGCCTTCACCGCCCTTACAGGTTTTGAAAAGCTGCGTTTCGTGCGCAAGATCAACGTGTCACTTCGTTGCCCCGATTATCCCAGCCTGAACAACGACGGCGACTGCAACGCCGCTTTGGCACTCATCGACAAGGGCAACATCAACTGCTGCGGCGGCGACCTCGGCGGTCCGACCGACCTCTTCGGCCCGACGCAGGAAGAAGAGGAAGAAATGGAACGCGCAAAAGCCGCCGCTGAGGAAGAGCGCAAACGCCAGGAGGAAGAAGACGCTGAAAAGCTCCGCCTCCAAGAAGAAGCCGAAGCCGAGGCAAAGCGCAAACAGGAAGAGAAAGATAAACGGGATAGGGAAAAAGAGGAACGCAAGAAGAAAATCTTCGGCACATTCAAGAAAGTAGGCAATTGGTTCGGCAACCTTGTGAAAGAAGACGAGGGCAACAACTAACGCCTCTGCGTTTGCAGCGAACCAATCCCCAAACCCTGAAAACAAAGAAACACAACAATGGACGAAAATAACGACCTGCTTATTGATATGGGTACTCCCACCACAACGCCTTCCATTATTAAGGTAATCGGCGTGGGCGGCGGTGGCGGCAATGCCGTGAACCACATGTACCGCGAAGGCATCCACGACGTGAATTTCGTGGTGTGCAACACTGACAGCAAAGCCCTTTCCGATTCCCCCGTGCCCGTCAGGCTGCAGCTTGGCAAGGAAGGCCTCGGAGCCGGCAACCGCCCGGCACGTGCCCGCGAAGCCGCTGAGGAAAGCGTGGAGGAAATACACAAAATGCTCAACGACGGCACCAAGATGGTGTTCATCACCGCCGGCATGGGCGGCGGCACGGGTACAGGAGCCGCTCCCGTCATTGCCCGCGAAGCAAAGAACATGGGCATCCTCACGGTGGGCATCGTAACCATCCCGTTTAAGTTCGAGGGCCACAAGAAGATTGACCAGGCACTCGACGGCGTGGAAGAAATATCGAAGAACGTAGACGCTCTGCTCGTAATCAACAACGAACGCCTGCGCGAAATCTATCCCGAACTCAACGTGCTTTCCGCCTTTGAAAAGGCTGACAATACGCTCAGCATTGCGGCCCGTTCAATCGCTGAAATCATCACGATGCACGGACTCATCAACCTCGACTTCCGCGACGTTTGCACCGTACTGAAAGACGGCGGCGTGGCCATCATGTCGACCGGCTTCGGTGAAGGCGAAAACCGTGTGAGCAAAGCAATCGAGGCAGCCCTCCACTCCCCCCTGCTCAACAACAACGACATTTTCAACTCCAAGAAAGTGCTGCTTTCCATTTCGTTCTGCGCAGAGAAGGAAGACCAAACCCTCATGATGGACGAAATGAACGAGGTGCACGAGTTTATGTCGAAGTTCCACGACGACGTGGAAACAAAGTGGGGACTTACCACCGACCCCGAGCTGGGCAAGCAGGTGAAGATAACCATCCTCGCTACCGGTTTCGGCATGAACAACGTACCCGGATTCAAGAAGAAACAAGAAGCCGAGGAAGAGCGCAAGCGCCAAAACGAACTCGAAAACAACGAGGAAAAAGAAGAACGCCGCGAAATATACTACGGCAGCGGCGACAAAGGCAACTTGCGCCGTCGCCGTCCGCGTTATTTCCTCTTCGGACTTGACGACCTCGACAACGAAGAGATTATCTCGCTCGTGGAACTCACCCCGACCTACAAACGCTCGAAGGAGGCACTCAACGACATCAACGCAAAGACCTATACCAACGTAGCCATTGAACCCGAAAGCGCATCGAACGCCGCACAGGCCGCTACGCCTGGTTCCGTGATTTCGTTCTAATATATATAGGTGTATAGGCGATTGTTCAAACCAACGCGTAAGCACATTCAAGCCGAATAATGAACGACACAGACAACATGCTGCTTGGCAGCGACTCGCTCATTGAACTTGCCAACCAAAAGATACCGCGCATCATCAAGGTGATTGGCGTGGGCGGCGGTGGCGGCAATGCCGTGGCGCAGATGTACCGCGACGACATTCCCAATGTGCGCTACGTGGTGGTCAATACCGACAGCAAAGCCCTTTCGGACAATCCCGTGCCAGACCATTTGCAGCTCGGTCCCGGTCTTGGTGCCGGCGGCAACCCCGTAAAGGGACGCGAACTGGCGCAGGAGAGTATTGACAAGATAAAGGAAGTGTTCGACGACGAAACGAAGATGGTGTTCATTACCGCCGGTATGGGTGGCGGAACGGGTACGGGAGCCTCTCCCGTCATTGCCCACGAAGCCCGGACGAAGGGTATCCTCACCATCGGCATTGTGACCATTCCCTTTCTCTTCGAGCGTGAAAAGCAGATAGACAAGGCACTCGACGGGCTCGAAGCCTTGGCGACGGAAGTAGACGCGCTGCTCGTTATCAACAACCAACGGCTTTGCGAGATATACTCCGACCTCAGCATTATCAATGCTTTCAAGTGCGCCGACAAAACGCTCTCGACAGCCGTTAGCTCCATCACCGAAGTGATAGGCATGCACGGTCGTCTCATTCTCGACTTTGAGGATGTGCGCAACACGCTGACCAACGGTGGCATCGCAGTGATGTCGACCGGTTACGGCGAGGGCGAAAACCGTGTGACGAAAGCCATACACGATGCCATCACGTCGCCCCTGCTCAACAACAACGACGTGTTTGCCGCCTCGCGCATACTGCTCTCTATCACCACCAGCACCGACGACAGTCAGATGCTCCAAACCTACGAGATAAATGAGGTGGAGCGTTTCATGGACAAGTTCGACCGCAACATCGAGACGAAGTGGGGCTTAACCCTTAGTCCCGATTTGGGCAACAAGATAAAGATTACGGTCATTGCCTCTGGCTTCAAACTCTACGGCGAAAAGACGAAACCGTCCCCTGCCGTGGTGGAGTGGAGTATTGAGAGTGCCGAACAAGACTCTCGCCGCAGTCGTTTCTACGGCACTAACGACACCCGGAAGCGAAGCAAGCGCAAGCCAAACGTGTTCATATTCTCGCCCGAAGATCTGCTCGACGACAAGATTGTACACAAAGTAGAGGATACGCCTACCAAAAAGCGCGGCGTGGAGCAGCTAAAACAAATCAAGAACATGTCGGCTGCGGCAGAGTAGGGGGGATTGCCCATTCTGCGTGCGGCACATAATAGAATACAGACGATGGAATTATTCGAAAAAGTAAGCAAAGACATTATTGCTGCGATGAAGGCCAAGGACAAAATGCGCCTTGAAGCCTTGCGCAACGTCAAGAAGTTTTTCATTGAGGCCAAGACAGCCCCGGGCGCGAACGACACGCTCGACGATGCCGCCGCCCTCAAAATCCTTGCAAAACTCTCCAAGCAGGGACGCGACACTGCCGCCCTTTACCGTGAGCAAGGCCGTCCCGACCTTGCTGAAGAGGAAGAGGCACAGGCCTCCGTCATTGAGGAATACCTGCCCAAGGCACTCAGTTCCGAAGAACTCGAAGCCGAGGTGAAGTCAATCATAGCCGAGACGGGAGCTTCCACAATGAAAGACATGGGCAAGGTGATGGGCATAGCCAGCAAGAAACTCGCCGGGCGCGCCGACGGCAAGGCCATCTCAGCCCTTGTAAAGCAGCTCTTGGGCTAACCCAAACGTTTCGACGCACAGAAACAACAAAGCCGGGATAAATCAGATTGACTTATCCCGGCTTTATTTGTGTCGGAAAGAGGCGACTCGAACGCCCGACCCCTACGTCCCGAACGTAGTGCGCTACCAACTGCGCTACTTTCCGATTGCATAAGCATTTCCCTTATGCGTGGCAAAAGTACGAACATTTTGCCAAACAGCCAAGTTTCCAGCGTTTTTGTCCGTACTGTAATTTTTTCTTGATTTTTTTCGTCCCGTGAGTTGACATTCGGGAGTTTCGCAGGTCATATAAGTGTAACGTTCAAAAAAGTGGAGCTCCGCAAACTTAAACACCCCTCTAAAACAAATGCAGTTATGACAATGATATCCTGCCTCCGAAAGGGAACGGTACTCATGGCACTGTCCGTATTCCTCATGACTCCCGCTTGCGCAACTCCCCCCTGCGCAACCAACAGTTCACACTCTACAACCGTTGTGGTGGTGAAGAAAAAGAAATGCCCGCCACGCCACAAGAAATTCCACCGCCGGCACCACCGCCGCGTGGTCGTAGCAAGAAGATAACGCCTATGGAGAACGACAAAGATATCGTAGCGGCACTCATCCAAGACACCGAGCAAGGTTTTCGGCTGTTGATGAAACGCTACAAAGAACCCGTCTACTGGCACATACGCCGTATGGTGGTGCTGCACGACGATGCTCAGGACGCCACGCAAGAAACATTCATCCGCATATACCGCTCATTCGACAACTACCGTAGCGAATGCACCTTGCGAAGCTGGATATACCGAATTGCCACCAACGAGGCACTTCGCATTATCGGTCGGCGGAGGGCAGACGAGGTCTCAATGGAGCAAGAAAGCGAGGCGGTGCAGCAAGTAGCAGCAGACAGCTACGTGGACTATTCCGACACCGCAGTTCTCCGCTTTCAGCAAGCGGTACTCTCGCTCCCCCGAATGCAACAGCTGGTGTTCAACCTGCGCTACTACGACGAACTTCCCTTTGACGAAATAGCCCAAGTGGCTGGCACTACAACGGCCAGCGCAAAGGCGAGCTACCACAAGGCGAAGGAAAAGATAACCACCTATATGTACGAACACGATTAACGAACCACACACACGATGGATAACAAGTTCAATTTCTCCCAAGTGGGCAAACGCATGCCCTATACCGTCCCCGACGGATGCATGGACGCTATCGAAGCCAATGTGCTGAATGCGGTGAAGGGCGAACAGCCGAAGCCCGTTCTCGTTGTGGGCAATCGTGCCGCCCGGCATTCGGTGGTGAAGCGCATTGCATGGTCCGTTGCTGCGGTTGCCGCCTCGTTGACGCTCTTCTTTGTTGTTCACGGAAAACTTGCGGCATCGTCCGCCGACCCTTACAGCGAGGTCGACCAGGCTTACAGCCAGTTGAGCCAAGCTGACCAGCAGTATTTGCTGGAAATCTACGAGGACGACTTGCTCCTCAGCGAATAGCAAGCCAAGAAAACCAAGTGTAATTCTAAAAAGTCAATCAAATGAAAACTCTCATTAATAGTCTGTTGCTCACCCTCGTTTTTGTTTTCGCAAACGCATTCTGCCTTTCGGCGCAAACCCCAGCCAAACAGCGTATGTCGCGCGAACAGCTGGCTGAGGCACAGGCAAAGCACATTGCCCGCGACCTCGCCCTCGACGACAATACGGCTCAGCAGTTTGTCGCCACTTACAAGGATTTCCAAAAAGACCTTTGGGCAATAGGCGGAAAGGTTAACCGCTCGAAAGACAACGCCGACACCGAACAGCAAATCATGCAACGCTTCGAGCGCGAACAGAAGGTTCTTGCCCTGCGCCAGTCCTATTATAAGAAGTACGCCGCATTCCTCACCCCGAAGCAAATTCAGCGTGTCTACGAGATAGAACGCCAAATGCTGAAACGATTTGCCTCGCGTGCCAACAAGGCAAAAGGGCAGAAACCGCGCGCAAAGGCTCAGAAGTAATCCCGAGGAAACCGTTGAAATACTCATGAAACTATGAGAAAGTATCTATTCACGTTACTTTTAGCAGTGACGGGCGCAACGGCTCAGGCTGTTCCCTACCCCTATTTGTCGTTCTGTACCACCGACGGCGCAATCGCTTCGTTCCCCCTCGATGGGCTCGACTTGGCAATTGAGGGAAACACGTTGAGGGTTGGCGAAGAAACCTTGCTTATCGACAACCTTTCGCATATGTACTTCTCCGACACTGATGACACGGTGACAGGCATAGCCCAAGTGCCGACTACTCAAATAATTGACCAGTCGGCTACGGTATACGACCTGCACGGGAAGAAAGTTCCTGCGAACGAAATGACCTCAGGCGTTTATATCGTGAAGACGCAAGGCAAAACCTGTAAAATAATTGTACGATGAAAAAAGGAATATTCTTGTTGCTCTGGGCGGCAAGTGCATTGGCCGGCGTGGCTCAGACTCTCGTGGTGAACGTGGGCGGCGTGAGCCACCGTTTTCCGGCCGAGAAGACCGGCAACATGGTTTTCAACGCTGGAACGTCGCTCTCCGTAATGAACAACACCTTCGTTCTTGCCGAAGTGAGCGGCTTGGCAGTAGACGGCACATCTGCCGCCAACGTCACGGCCGACTACGCCGGAACACCCGCCACGGTGGTGATTGCAGATGAGCAGACTGCCCAAGAGACTGGTTCGTACGATTGCGCTTCAAACTCCGCCTTGCTGAATAGCGCATTCGGCGGCGTGCGGATAAACTTCCAGATGGAAGGCGTGACCCACGTGGAACTCGAAAGCGTCGACGGCTACAAAATAGCTACGGGCAACAACATCATTACCTGTTATGCCCCAGACGGCGGCACGTTTACCCCCGGCAAAGACTACTATATAGCTACGTTCCCTGCCGACGTTTACGGCGGTTATCGACTCTCCATTTACAAGGACGGCTTGGTGGCTGACTATTTTGCAGTGCATCAGACCATTGAGGCAGGCGAGTTTATCACTCCGCCCGACCTCGTGGAGAGCGAACTCGAATTTGACGACCCTGACGCTCCCCTTGTCGAGGAAGAGCGTCCCGGGCTTAACCAAGGCACAAAGGACGCACTGGTGAAGTATCAGCACGACCCCACCGAAGAAAACAAGGAAGCCCTGCTCGAACAGATGGGACTTCGCTACGACAAAGTGGTGGCAAGGAAGAAAGCGAAGTTGCGCGAACTCGAACGCGAGGCGAAGCAATACAGTCTTGTGGAAGAAATGCAAGCCATTGTCGACGAGATGACCGAGAACCGTGAAATTCGTTTGGAACAGCAGTTCCTGCGCCTTATCGACCCTCGTGAGGACGACGACACGACCGACGCTTGGATGGTTCTTCGCGGTGCCGATGCCAACAATCCCTATATTGGCTACGCCCCCGTTACCAATGCGGAGTATGCCGCATACGACCCATCCTTTGTCTACGCCGAGGGACAGGATAACTATCCCGTAGTCAACGTGACGCTCTCGCAAGCAGCTGCCTACTGCAATTGGCTTACGGCGAATGATGAGAAGCACAGCTATCGCCTCCCGTCCGAAGAAGAGTGGATATTGGCCGCCGGACACATGCCCAAGGACGTGAAGATGAACAGCGACCACGTGGAGCGGGGGCTGACTCCCGTCGATGCCTACGCCCAAACTACGGGTGCTTGCGGCGGCATAGACTTTTGGGGCAACTCTTGGGAATGGACCACCACGCAGAACGCCGACGGTCTTTACATTGTGAAAGGCGGCAGCTGGGACTCTAGCCGCGATGCCTGCCGCAGTGAATATTCCGACGACGTGCGCGATGCCAATCAAACGTATGCCAACGTGGGCTTCCGCGTGGTACGCGTTGACAAATAAAACTCTCTCTCTGGTTCAATGCGGCAAGCGTGCCGCATTTTCTTAGTCAGCAAACGTTGGTGGCTTCGTGGTTCTCTCCCACATAGCTGCCAACGTTTCTGTTTCGTTACGTTTGGCGGATGCGAAAGGACAAAAAAAAGCACGGTTGCAATTTTGTCTTTATAAAATGCTATATTTGCACGTATTTTCAAAGCTCTTTCGTGAGGGGCTTTGCGTGGAAACACATCCGTTTTTTTAGCACAGAAACAAAAGCACATACACATATATGAAGAAGAACATTTTCTGCGTTGCTGCAATGTGCGCCTTGTTGGCTATGGGAGCTAACAGCGCCTTTGCCCAAACCCGTTCGTACGAATGCCCCGAACTCAACCCTGAGTACAAGGGTATGGCCGAGCAGGTAATCAACCTCAATATGGAAGACCCTGAAAAGGCCAACAAAGTGTACATGGACCTTTCCAAAAAAATCAAGAAGAGCAAGGAAGACCTCGTGGCTGTCGGTACGTTCTTTCTCGAAAACGACAACTATCCCGCTGCAAGCCAGTGCGCCAAGTCGGTATATGAACTTGCTCCTGAGTATATCCCCGGTCTGATGTTCTCTGGCGAGGTGTTTATGAAAGCTCAGAAGTGGGGCGAAGCTGGCGGTCGCTTCGACGAAGTGCTCGCCATTGAACCCAACAATGTGGCCGCCCTCAAGCGCAATGCGTTCGTGTATAAGAACGTAAACCCCCACGCTGCCATTGACTATCTGAACCAAATCAAGCAGGCTGACCCCTCTTATACGGAAGCCGACAAGATACTCGGCGATATCTACTATAAGCTCGACGATTACAACAAGGCTATCGCCAGCTACGCTAGCTACTACGCAAACACTCCCAAGCAGGAGGGCGTGATAGACATTGCCGCTTGCGAAAACTATTTGCAGGCCATGTTCTCTATGTCGGTCAAGGACGATACCAACCTCGACAAGATGATTAGCGTGGCAGATGAGATTAAGCCTCTCGCCCCCAACGACATCATCATTCCGCGTATGGAGTTCTTTGCCAAGTACGGCAAGATTGAGACGGCCATGGACTACGACGGCGCAATCGCCGCTGCCGACTCAGCCGCCAGCTACATCCGCAATAAGCAGTTCGCCGACTCCGTATACTTCTATATGGACTTCGACTACGCCGCCAAGCTCGCCAAAGAGAAAGGCAACTTGGACGAGGCGATCTCCTACTACGAACAGGCCGTGGCCGACTTGGAAGCCAAGGCTGCCGACCTGACCGACGACAAGAAGAAGGAGGACAACGTCAACAAGCGCGGTTCATACTACTACGAAATCTCAACCCTTTGCGTACGCAACAAGCAGGCTGAAAAGGGTATCGAGGTGTTTGAAAAGTACTTGGCTCTCCTCGGCGACAAAGCCGACATCACAGACAAGTATCAGCTTGGTACAAAGTACCTCGCCGCTTATCAGCAGCAGGGAATCGCTCCTGAAAAGAAACAAGTCTATCACGACAAGGCCGAAGAGGCGTTCAAGAGCGTGGCTGCCAGCGAAACCACCAACCACCTGCCCATCGTGTTGGCTTATCAGATGCTTGCTCGCTTGAGCAACACCGACACGAATAAGCCTATCGATGCAGTTCGTGACTACTACGTAAAGGTTATTCAGGAAAGCAACGACTCCGCTATTATAGAGAAAGCGAGCCGTGCGCGTTTCGAAGCTTGCCGCTACCTCTTCTTCTACTACGTGAGCATCGACACGCCCAACAAGGCTGAGGCTACTACCTACGCTAACATCGCCAAGGAAATCAATCCCGACGATGATTTCGTAAAGGCCGCTCTCGAACACTTGAAGACAATGAAGTAATCCCCTTCGCATTTACGAGAAAACAACCAAGCGGGAGTCCGGGCTGCACAGTCCGAACTCCTGCTTGACAAATACAATCCCAAATACACAATCTATCTATGAAAATGGTAAAATGTTTCGCTGTGGCCTTTGCCGCCCTGCTCACTTTGGGCGTAAACGTGGCAAATGCGCAGTCAACTTCACCTTCCACTAAGTGGCACTGGGAAAAGGGTACTATCGTAGTTGACACGCCCGCCCGCCCCGCAGGCCAGAAAGACGCTATCAACCTTACCACTCCGAAAATCCAAACCGTACGCGTGGCCTTCGTAGGTCTGGGCATGCGCGGTCCCGGTGCCGTTGAACGCTGGACGCACATCCCCGGCGTGCAGATCGTGGCACTTTGCGACTACGTACCCGAACGCGCTGAGGCTAACCAGCAATATTTGAAGAAAGCAGGTCTTGCTCCCGCCGCAATCTACTCAGGTGCCGAAGGCTACAAGGAACTCTGCAAGCGCAGCGACATCGACCTTGTATACGTGGCTACCGACTGGGACCACCACTTCCCCGTGGCTAAGTGCGCCCTCGAAAACGGCAAGAACACCGCTATCGAAGTGCCCTCTGCCATGAACCTCGAACAGTGCTGGGAACTCATCAACCTTTCTGAGAAGACCCGTAAGCACTGCATGATTCTCGAAAACTGCTGCTACGACTGGTTCGAGATGAACACCCTCAACATGGCTCAGCACGGCGTGTTCGGCGAAATTCTCCGTGCGCAGGGTGCATACATCCACAACCTCGACGACTTTTGGGAATACTACTGGAAGAACCCCGACGGAAGCGATCCCGACCAGCTCGGTTGGCGTATGAAGTACAACAAGGAGAACCGCGGCGACGTGTACGCCACTCACGGCCTCGGCCCTGTAGCTCAGGCTCTCGACATTCACCGCGGCGACCGCATGAAGACACTCATCGCCATGGACACCAAGAGTGCGCACGGCAAGGAATACGTGGAGCAGAAGACGGGAAAGCCCTGCAACGACTACCGCAACGGCGACCACACCACTACGCTCATCCGCACCGAGGAGGGCAAGGTGATTGAAATTCAGCACGACGTGATGAATCCGCAGCCCTACAACCGCCTCTATCAGCTCACGGGTACACGCGGCTTTGCCAACAAGTATCCCTCTGAGGGTTATGCCGTTGATGCCAAGCAGCTCGCTGCCGCAGGTCATCAGCCCAAGGTGGACAACCTCAGTTCGCACGGCTTTATGCCCGAAAGTGAGAAGCAAGCTCTCGAACAGCAGTACCAGCACCCCATCCTCAAGAAGTACGGCGAAATGGCTAAGGAGGTAGGCGGTCACGGCGGTATGGACTTCATCATGGACAGCCGTCTCGTTTACTGCTTGCAGAACGGTCTGCCCCTTGATATGGACGTATACGACCTTGCTGAGTGGTGCGCCCTCGCAGAACTCGGTACGCTCTCGATGGACAACAACTGCGCCAGCGTGGCATTCCCCGACTTCACCCGCGGACACTGGACCGATGTGAAGGGTTTCCACCACGCTTTCGCTTCTGCCGAGGACGAAGCAGCTACGGAGACTGCCGCCAAGGCTTCTACCGCTGCTCAGAAAGAGGCTGCCGCCAAGTACAACCTCTGGACGCTCTACGAAAACGTGAAGAACGCCAAGGACGATACTTCCAGAACGAAAGCCCAAGTTGCTTACGGCAAGGCTGTGAAAAAAGCCGCTGACTATGTAGCCAAAGCCACGAAGTCGAAGAAAAAGTAATTGTCAAAGCAAAGCATAAATCCCGTTCCGCAGGGTTGTCCGTAGGGCGCTCTGCCGGACATTAACCACTAAGAGGCTGCGCCGTCGAAAAGGAAACGATTCGGTAGTGCAGCCTCTTCTTTTCCTGAGAAACAACTGTCCTGAAATACATTGTATGCGTACGTTTACCTATTCTCAAATAGGCAAAATAGCCTATCCCATCCTCGTCAGCGCAATTATGGAGCAGCTCCTCGCCACCACCGATACGGCTTTCCTCGGCAGGGTGGGCGAGGTGGAACTTGGCGCATCGGCCTTGGGCGGCATCTTCTACACCAGCGTGTTCATGCTCGGTCTGGGTTTCAGTGTGGGGGCGCAAATTCTCATGGCGCGGCGCAATGGCGAGGGCAACAAACGAGAGATTGGCACACTTTTCTACCACGGCGTGGCGTTTCTCCTCCTGCTTGCCCTGTTCCTCTTTATAGGTGTGCGCCTGTTTGCGCCGCCTTTGCTCGACCGCATCATCAGTTCGCCCCGTGTGGCCGAGGCAGCCAATAGCTATCTGCATTGGCGTGTCATAGGTTTCTTCTTTGCTTTTGTCAACATCATGTTCAGGGCGTTCTACGTGGCCACCACGCATACCCGTACGCTCACGCTCAATTCCGTGGTGATGGTGCTGAGCAATGTGGGGTTCAACTACGTGCTGATTTTCGGCGCATTGGGCATCCCTGCCATGGGCATAGCCGGCGCGGCGTTGGGCAGCAGCATGGCTGAGGCGGTGTCTACCGTATTCTTTATTGCCTACACCCGTCGCCGTGTTCCTTGTGCCGACTACGCCCTCAACCGAGTGCCGCGTTTGCGCTTCTCTGTCCTGCGCAAGGTCCTGAGCATCAGCGTGTGGACGATGGTGCAGAATTTCCTTTCGCTCGCCACGTGGTTCATCTTCTTCGTTTGCGTGGAACATCTTGGCGAAAGCAGTCTGGCGGCTACCAATGTTATCCGCAACATTTCCTCGTTTACGTTCATGACCATCATAGCCTTTGCCTCCACCGCCAGCACGCTGGTGAGCAACCTCATCGGGCAAGGGGAGTTCGGCTCTGTCTGGCCCATGCTGATGCGTACCGTCAAGATGACGTTCTTCGTCCTGCTCCCCGTCCTCATCCTCATAGCTTGTTTCCCTGACGTAGTGATGCGAGTGTTCACCGACGATGAATCGCTTATCATTCTTTCCCGTGGCGCGCTCTACGTGTTGCTCGCTTCCAACCTTATCACTGTTCCCACGCAAATCCTGCTCCATGCCGTGAGCGGCACGGGCAATACGCGCGTTGCTCTCCGTGCCGAGCTGGTGGCTCTCTTCTTTTATACGCTCTATGTACTTGTAGCTATCTTCCACTTTCGGGTGTCGCTTCCCCTGTGTTGGGCAAGCGAGTTTGTCTACGGCATAGTGGCTCTCACCGTAGCCTTTGCCTATATGCGTTGGGGAAAGTGGCAGAACACGTCCATTTAGCCCTGTCGTTGCGGCAATGTGGCATTTATGATATATCTTTGTAGGCAATGAAAACACTTTCCCACATACTTTTCCTTCTCTTGCTCCTCTTTACCGCTTGCGGCAAGGTGGAGCTTGAAGAGGCTTCGAGCAAGAGTGACGGCAAAGAAAACACTGACAAAGGCGATACCGACGACACGCAGAGCGACAGCACCGTCTATACGGTCAGCACGCTGGCCGCTGCTCCCGACACCACCGAGGTGACGCTCAAAGCCTACATCGTGGGCTATATGCCCGGCAGTTCGGTGAAGGGAGCAATCTTCAGCGCGGACGGTGCCGTGCAGACCAACCTTGTGCTTGCCGATTCGCCCAATGAACAGGATGCGTCTAACTGCGCCACTGCGCAGCTTCTCAAAGATTCCGATGCCCGCGATGCCCTCAATTTGCAGGACAATCCCGATATGCTCCATGCTCGGGTAAAACTCTCCGGATTGAAGATGAAGTACTGCTACGCCGCCGGGTTGAAGCCTGTTTACGACTACGAAATCCTTACCGGCGATGGCGATGACGACAATACCGACGGTGGCAACGACAATCCCCATCAGGCTTTCCCCACGTGGAGCGACGAGAGTGCCGAAGTGTTCGAGGGTTGTTGAAAGCCCGTCTTCCCCTCCTTTTTAATGACAAGAAAACAAACAACCGAATAACATCTCTATGAAAAAGACGTTCTTCCTCTCGCGCCTCTTGCTGCTGGCTCTGTGTTTTGCGGCGGCTCTTGGCGCATTTTCCCAATCGTTCGTAAAGGGCAAGCTCTACCACCTGCTCTCCGTGCAAAATTCCCTTGCGGTTGACGTTGATGCGCAGGGCAACCTCGTGTTGTCCAAACTCAGCGCCGATGCCGCCAACCAGCACTTCACGGTGACGGAGCTTGCCGGCTCGTGGCGCGTAATCAATCCGTTCAGCAACAAGGCTGTCCGCACCGAGGGCAATTCGCTGGGCTACGGCGACAACAACGGCTCCGACGAGGCTCAGTTCTGGAAGTTCCAGGCTGACGGCAAATACTTCAACCTTGTCCCCACCAACTCTCCCTCGCTCGCTGTTGCCGTGCAGGGCAATCGCCTCGTGCTTATCGACAAAGCCAAGGCTAAGGGCAACAAGGCGGCGCAGTTCAACGTGGCTGAGGCTGCCCATGCCGGTTTCGATGTGGACCTTACCTACCGTATCCGCTCATACAAGCAGACCGACAAGGTGCTTGGCAACGGCGATTCGGGCGAGAACAACGCACGCATTGTGGGCGAGACTGTCAATGCCGACAATCGTGGACAGTACTGGAACGTGAAGATGCTCGACCTTAACCGTTGCGTTATAGGCAATGCGTTCTACACGCAGAACTTCGACGATGGCGGCGGCAACCTCTCCATCGACTACCTGTTGCAATGGCCGGCCGAGGACGGCGTGTGGAACAATGCGCAGTTCTGCTTCGAGCCCGTAAGTGGCCATAGCGGCGTGTACATCCTCCGTTCGGCGGCTAAGAACAAAGCCTCGAAAATGTACGCCCTGCAAGGCAACGCCCTCAAGAGTGTGGACTACAACGCCAAGGACGAAACTGCATGGCTCACTGTCGAACAGGTGGAAAAGCCCAAGATTCAGTCGCCTTGCTGGGAAGATGAAACCGTCTTTGCCGTAAACAAGGAAACCACCGTGGCTACGTACTTGCCTTACAATAATGAGGCTGAGATGCTGGTCGACAAGGCTTTCTACGAAAAACCGTGGAGCCAGCCGCAAACAGGCCGTTTCCTTTCGCTCAACGGCACGTGGAAGTTCAACCTCGTGAGCGAACCCTCGCAGCGTCCGCTCGATTTTTTCAAACCCTCGTTCGACGTATCGGCGTGGGACACCATTCCCGTCCCCTCCAACTGGGAGATGCTTGGCTACGACAAACCCATCTACTGCAACGTGGAGTATCCCCACTCCAACACGCCGCCCTACATCAAGGCGCGCCCCGGCTACAACGATGGCGGCAAAAACTACGGCATCGACCCCGTGGGTTCGTACGTGCGCACGTTCTCCGTACCCGACAATTGGGACGGTCGCCGCACGTTCATCCACTTCGGCGGCATCTACTCGGCAGCTTTCGTCTGGCTCAATGGCGAGTACGTGGGTTATACGCAGGGTTCTAACAACGTGGCCGAGTTCGACGTAACTCCCTACCTGCGCCGCGGCGGCGACAACCGTCTGGCTGTGCAGGTGTTCCGTTGGAGCGACGGCTCCTACCTCGAATGCCAGGACATGTTCCGCATGAGCGGCATCTTCCGCGAGGTTTATCTTTACAACGTGCCTAAGATGGCTGTGCGCGACCACTACCTCACGTCCACTCTCTCTGGCATCAACGGCAATACTGCGGCTGAGGCAAAACTCAATGTGCAGCTCACGCTCGACAACCGCGACAGCCTCTCCGGCGCAAAGTCCGTCACCGTCAAGCTCTTCGCCCCCGACGGCAAGAAGGTGGGCGAAAAGCAGGTGTCCCTCACGGGGGCTGACGGCACAAAGGCGAACGTGGAAATAAGCGTGCCTAACGCCCAGCTTTGGAGCGCGGAAATTCCCAGCCTCTACACTGTGCGCGTTATCCAGCGCAATGCCGACGGCAACGAGGAAATGGCGTTCTCCACCAAGTACGGTTTCCGTTCCATCGAAATCAAGAACTCCCTTCTCTACGTCAACGGCCAGCGGGTGCTGCTCAAGGGTGTCAACCGCCAAGACACGTCGCCCATCCACGGGCGTGCCGTCACGGTGGACGAGATGCTGCGCGACGTACTGCTCATGAAGCAGAACAACATCAACACCATCCGCACTTCGCACTATCCCAACGACTACCGTATGTATGCCATGTTCGACTACTACGGACTCTACACCGTCGACGAGGCCGACCTCGAAGACCACGCCAACCAGAGCATCAGCGACCGCAAGAGTTGGATACCGGCTTTCGTCGACCGCATTGACCGCCTCGTTCTGCGCGACCGCAACCACCCGAGCGTCATCATGTGGAGCTTGGGCAACGAGGCGGGCGCGGGTGTCAACTTAAAGTACTGCTACGAGGCGGCGCAAAAGCTCGACAGCCGTCCTATCCACTACGAGGGTACTCGCGTGAGCGGTCCCTACGGCGGCGGACGTTACTCCGATTTCTACTCCAAGATGTACCCCGGCATTGACTGGATGCAGCAGAATACGTCGAACCTCGACAAACCCATGTTCATCTGCGAATACGCCCACGCCATGGGCAACGCCGTTGGCAACCTCGACACCTATTGGGACATCATCGAACATTCCAACGCTACCATCGGCGGCTGCATCTGGGACTGGGTGGACCAGGGCATCTACGACCCGCAGCTCATGAAGAAGGGGGAATACCGCCTAACCACGGGCTACGACTACCCCGGACCTCATCAGGGTAACTTCTGCTGCAACGGTATCATCAATGCCGAGCGTACCGAGAGTGCCAAGCTCAAGGAGGTGAAGGCGGCGTACCAGTTCGTCAAGTTCCGCCTCGACAAGGTGGACAAGACGCGCGCCACGGCCACCGTGGTGGTGCGCAACGCCTATGCTTTCCTCTCGCTCAGCGACTTCTGCCTTGAATACGACGTGGTGAAGAACGGCACTGTGGCTGCCCGCAAAAAGGTGCAGATCCCCGCCGTTGCTCCCGGCGACAGCACCACGCTGACGCTCAAACTGCCCAAGGTAAACTTTGCGAAGGACGGTGTCAACGGTACAGAAGTGCTTCTCACTCTCCGTGTGCTTTCCACGAAAGTTCTCTCTTACGCCCCCGCCGGTCACGAGGCTGCCTTCAAGCAGTTCACGTTGTTGCAGCGCGGCGCACTCCCTGCCGTGGCAGCCGCAAAGAACGTTTCGCCCATCATGCAGACGGCCTCGGCCGACCGCACCGTGATTGGCAACGACCGCGTGCAACTCACGTTCGACAATGCCAGCGCAGCCCTCACGTCGCTCTGCCTCGACGGCCGCGACATCATCGCTTCGGGTCAGGGCTTCGAGTACAGCAACCACCGTTGGATTGAGAACGACCGCTTCGGCAACACGTTCAACGGCCTCGAAGAGGAGGGCAAACTCACCGTTGAGGTGGAGAACGGCAACCCCGTGGTCAAGACGCAGCGCAAAGGCTCGCTCTGCGACACGCACATCGACTACGTAATCTATCCGCAGGGCATCGTCGACGTACGTGCCGAGTTCGTCCCCCACACCGCCGACCTGCGCCGTGCCGGTCTTGTCTGCATGATCGACTCTTCGCTCAGCAATGTCAACTACTACGCCCTTGGTCCGTGGGAGAACCATTGCGACCGCAAGGACGGCGTGTCCGTGGGTCGCTATGCCACCACAGTGCAGCAGATGGTTGAGCCGAACATGAAACCGCAAAGCACCGGCAACCGCGAAGGCCTGCGCGAACTCACGCTCGCCGACGGCAAGGGCTTCGGCGTGAAGATAGCCACCGAGGGAACGGTCAACTTCTCCGTCCTGCCCTATACCGACGAAGACCTCATGAACGCCTCGCACTACTGGAACCTGCAGCCGCGCCCGGCCAACGTGCTTCACCTCGATGCCTGGCTCCGCGGCATAGGCAACGCCTCCTGCGGCCAAAACGTCGACACGCTTCCCATCTACTGCGTGCCGAACAAGCCCCTAAGCTACAAGCTCCGCATCAGCCGGATGTAAACCGTCCGAAACAATAATAAGCAATCCGCCCCTGCCGCAACGCCAATTGGCGCAACGGCAGGGGCGGATTACGTTGGAACAAGTCTTAGCTCAAGCCCTGTTCACTCTCAAAAAAAACGTTGATGTTGGAAGGTATGGCTTCTTGTAGTCACAATGTACGCAGACGGAAGCCCTCCGTTAAGATGGAGAACCGACCTGACGCATTATACCATTATACCGCTTCGCAAAACAGTTTCATATAGTGGTGAAGGACTACCTTCCTCTATCAGCACTGGTTCAATAGAGGTGTCAATGTCAAGTGTAGCAAGCCAAAGAAAGGAACTGGTATCCAACCAATCACCTTGGAGTTTCGGAACAACGACCGCCACGTCAATGTCACTATCCTTGCGAGCCTCGTTCCTGCTGCAAGAGCCATATAGGTACACTTTAGCATCGGAAAGCAATGGTAATATCGCTTCCTTGTAGCTACGTACTTTTATCAAAGCAGACTCTCTATCCATAACTTAAGCTCTTTAGTCCGTTCAATTAATGTCCTACAATATTCAGGCGTGAGTTTCCTGAACAATTCATCTTTATAAGATGGGTATCTTGCCTCGATGTTCATTGGCATCAACTCGGCCATAAATTTCAACTGGTTTGGCGACATCTTAGAGGTTAATCCACAACTTTGTGCCAATTTCAAGAGATTATGAATAAATGGGACCTCATCTGGCTTGATTGCACTCCAATAAGACTTAATGGTTTTCTCTATCACTTGATGACACATAAAACCAACATAGAGCCATCGTCCGCCATTGTACATAACCTCGGCAGTTTCAATGTCGTAATCTGCGAGTTCCTTCCAATATGTGATTTTATCTACTGCCATATGCCTAATTTTTGCAAAGTACGCTTTTGTCTTGTATCCTCCAAATGTTTTTGCGAAAAATGAATATTCGGACGAAATGTTAGCTCTTAAGAACGTCGGTGCTCGTAACCTTTATATTCGTCACCGAAGCGACATCGCAAATGTATGGAATTTAGCGCAATCTGTTGCGCTCAACTTGGAATATGCTTCTCTGGATGAACAAAACTATAGAACCACCATCGACGCAGCTTATCCTTACCGATTGCATCGCTATACTGTTCATCGCGATCAACCGCCCCCCCGCGTCCAAGTTACCACCACAAAAAACGGTCGCCGCGCGCATGGCACGAGAGTCTATGCGCGCGGCGGCTTGAAAGAATGGACTGCCCGAGGGAGTGGACTTGCGTTATAAAAAGGCACACGGTAGTGTTACCTACGTGTTGGGCTCTACATACTTGAGATAACGGTATGGTTTGAACTTGTCGCGTATCATCGCTTGGAAGAACTGGTCGATTTTCTGTGCGTCGTCGCTGCCGTTCTCTTGTATGAATGCGCCGATAGGGTAGCCTTTACCCTCAAAATAATCAATCAGTCCGCTACGCACCTCGGGGTCTATCAGCTTAATCCACTCCCAAGAGTAATACTCCTCGTCGTCGCTCAAGATTATGCGCATAGACTTCAACCGATAAGGATATTCAGGGTCGAAGTCCCCGTCTTCCTCAGAGACGTTCTCGTATTGGGTCTCTACATGGAAGAAGATGTCCCCAAAGCTCCGTACTCCGATGGAGAAGAGATAATCCCTCAGTCCATTTACCGTGCAGGCTCCGCAATGCTTCCGCTTGAGGAAATCTTTAATTGTGTATTCGTAACTGCAATCTCCTTTTGAATAAACCATAGTCTTAGTAGTTAAATGTAATTTGAAACCGTCATTTCCTTCTTTATATAGTGCATGCGGCGATGATATTTTAAACTATTCGCTACTAAAGTTACTTTGCAAAGGTAAAATGTCAAGCGCAATTTTATTGAGGAAATTTGCCGCATAAAGATAAACAGTGCAATCGAATACCTGCGCCCCATAATTGACGAATAGAACATTCATTAAGCGACACCCCGAAAGCCGCCCACGGACAGTTCGAAGGCGGCAAACTTGAGTACGTCCGCCGGCGCACTCGAGTGCGTCCACGGGCGGACTCGAGTACTTCGGCGGACGTACTCGAGTGCGTTGCGGGGCGAACTCGAGTGCGCCCGTGGGCGGACTGCAGTTTGCGGGCGGCGCACTCGGGGCGGAAGCGGCATGACAAAAAACTTCCCCGGGGCAATCGGCGGCTGCTTGCGTGCGTTTGTGATGCGCACGGCGGCGTTCGCTGATTGCCCCGGGGACGGTTCTTTGAGCCCGGCCACAGGTGGGACGGGCTGGGGGTGAGGCTATTTTATGCTCACGTCCTTCACCTCAACCGGGGTGATGGGGAGCATTTGCGAGTTGTTGCAGATGATGGTCTGGCCTTTCTGCCCTTTCAGGTAGAAGAAGAAGTTCTTGAGCATCGACTGGCTGCGGGGGTCGGTCTGTATGGCGTAGACGGAACGGAGCAGGGGGTAGTCGGCCGTGGCGATGTAGTACTGATAGGGGCGCACGTACTTGGACTCCGCCTCGTTGCCGCTGCGGCTCACGCGCATCACCTTGAACGGGCGGCGCGAAAAGTCGCTCAGGGCGTTGCCATTGTCGTCCATTAGCCAGTTGGCGCCCACTATGCCGATGATGTCGGGGTTCTGCTCCACCATTTTCAGCACCGATTCGTTGGTGCCGCCCTCCGAGGCGTAGACGTTGCCCTTGAGGTCGTTACCGTTGCAGAGCGAGTCGCGCATGAAGCGCACGGTGCTCGAGCCCGAGTTGTCGAACACGAGGCTTAGTTCGCCTTTCTTCGTGCCCTTGCCGAGCTGTTCCCAGCGGGTAAGTTTGCCCGTGACGATGTTCCGGATTTCGTTGAGCGTGATGAGCGAGTCGGGGTTGGCGCGGTTCACCACAAGGGCGATGGCGTCGGACGCGATGAGGGCCTGGCGCGCCTCGAGGCGGTGCGACTTCACGATGGTCTGTTCCGCGTCGGAGAGCTTGCGCGTCACGACGATGCAGCGCACGCTGTCGTTGACGAGCATCCGCACGGCCTGGTCCTCGCTCACGTAGTCGGGACGCATGGTTACCTCCTTGTGCTGCATGGCAAAGGAGTTGACAAGGTTGTCCATGATGGGGCGGAACGTCTCGTCGATGCCGATGCGCACGTCGTCCTCGTGAATCCAGCGCGAATCGGCCTTTTTGTTGCTTTTGCAGGATGAAAGGCAAAGGCTCAGCAGCAACAGCAGCGCAATGCCCCAGTTGGTTTTTCTGTTCATGATTATTTGCGTCAATTGGTAGCGGCTTTTGAAACCAAGGCAAAGGTAACTCAAAGCAGCGTGGTAGCCAAGTTTTTGAGAAAGCCGCCGGGAAATAGCCCCATGTGCCGAAAATGTGTGGATTTACACAAAAGTGATATCAAAAATGTGGAGAAAATCACATTTTCGGCACATGGGGTGCGCATTATGTTTAATAGGGCATTCCCGATGAGATTCATTTTTCCTCGGAATTTGTTCTTATAGCGTCTGCTCATTGCGCTTTGCCGAAAGATTTTTTAAAAGATTTCGGCGCAGGGGAAAAGGATTGTGGAAAAATCTGTACTTTTGGATTTCATTTTGGGCGGCTGCGCAAAGGCGGCTGCCGGAAACTATTACTCACCTACCGCAACGTAGAACTCCCGTGTACCATATTCCTGTATTGCTTCGAGAAACTGTGGACGGACTGGACATCCGCCCCGACGGCACGTATGTCGACGTGACGTTTGGCGGCGGCGGACACAGCCGCGAGATATTGCGGCGGCTCGGGCAGGACGGACGGCTTTTCAGCTTCGACCAGGACGCCGACGCCGAGCGCAACATCCCCGAGGGCGAGGGACGGCTGACGTTTGTACGCAGCAATTTCCGCTTCCTCAAAAACTGGATGCGCTACTACGGCGTGGAGCAGATTGACGGCTTGCTTGCCGACCTCGGCGTGTCGAGCCACCACTTCGACGACGAGGAACGGGGCTTCTCGTTCCGTTTTGATGCCCCCCTCGACATGCGCATGAACGGCCGGGCCGGGGCTACTGCCGCCGACGTGGTGAACCAGTACGACGAAGAGCGGCTGGCCGACATCCTCTACCTGTACGGCGAGATGAAAAACAGCCGTCGCATAGCCTCCGCCATTGTCAAGGCGCGTGCGAGCCGGAGCCTGGCCACGATAAACGACCTGCTCGGCGTGGTGCAGCCCCTCATGCCGCGCGAGAGAGAGAAGAAAGACCTGGCGCGCGTGTTTCAGGCACTGCGCATCGAGGTGAACCACGAGATGGATGCCCTGCGCGAAATGCTCGAAGCCGCCTTGCAGGTGCTGCGCCCCGGGGGAAGGCTATCCGTGTTGACGTACCATTCGCTCGAAGACCGCATGGTGAAAAACTTTATCCGGGCAGGGCGCGTGGACGGCAAGGTAGAGCAGGACTTCTACGGACGAAAGCTCACGCCGTGGCGAGCCGTCAACAACAAGGTGATTGTGCCGACAGCCGAAGAGCAGGAAGAAAACCCGCGGAGCCGTTCGGCAAAGTTGCGCATAGCCGAGAAACTCTAACCCCCGCGCCATTACCCCAACGAACAAAGAGAAAGCAATGACCCCACGCAATAAGAAAAAGACTAAGGACACGGACGAGGAACTTCCCGTCGGAAACGAAGCCGCTGAGGCCGCTGAAGCCGCTGACGAGAAAGCCGAAAAAGAGGCCGAACGCAAAAAGGCGGCGAAGGAGACCCTTGAAGCCCTGCGCGAGATAACGTCCGACGAAGACCGTCCCTCGCCCTCGGCTCTGCGCAAGCTCTCGCTCTCCGCCATCCTCGGCGGCGACATACTGGGCGGCAAATGGTTTCGCAAGCAGTTCTGGTTCCTGATGATGATCGTGGTGATGCTTATTATATATGTGAGCAACCGCTACAGCTGCCAGCAGGAGATGATTGAGCGCAAGGCTCTCACCGACACCCTGCTCGACCGCCGTTACAAGGCTCTGACACGTTCGGCCGAACTCAAAGAGCGCACTCGCCGCAGCCACATTGAAGAGTCGCTCACCGACACGGCCCTGCAAACGCCCTCCACACCCATGTTCAACCTGAACGTGGACGAAAACAACTAATTCCCCCTTAAAGCCGGCGCACTTTCCGCAACCCATATCCCCCGCCGCGCCGCCGCAGAAACACCCCGTACACAGAAATGAACTTCCCCGTCAAACAAGTAACGCGCCGCTATGCTTTCGTGGCATCCCTCTTAGTGCTGTTGGGCTTTGCCGTCTTGGGCAAGGCCGTGTACATCATGACGGTGGAGAAGGACTTTTGGCTCGAGGTGAACGACCGTTTTACGAAAGAGAACGAGCCGGTTCAGCCCACGCGCGGCAACATCCTTGCCGACAACGGCGAAGTGCTTGCCGCCTCGCTGCCCGAGTACAAACTCTACATGGACTTCATGTCGTGGGAGAAAGAACCCCAGCGGCGCGACAAGGAGCAGCGCAAGCGCGACAGCCTGCTCAACTTGAAGATGGACTCAATATGCGAGGGCATGCACGCCATCTTTCCCGACGTGACGGCTGAGGCTTTCCGCAAAAAGCTCGCTGAGGGACGCGAGCGCAAGAGCCACCACTGGCTGCTCTATCCCAAGCGCATCACCTACATCACCTATCAGCAGGTGAAGCAGCTGCCTATCTTCTGCAAGCCGTCCAACATCGGCGGACTGCACGTTGAGGAGTTCAAAACACGCAAAAACCCCTACGGCAAACTGGCCATACGCACCATAGGCGACTTGTACAAGACCGACGGCAAGCCCCGAACAGGCCTTGAAATGAGTTTCGACTCGCTCCTGCGGGGCACGCCCGGCATATCCCACAGGCAGAAGGTGCTGAACCGCTACCTGAGCATCATAGACAAACCGGCCGAGGACGGATGCGACGTGCAGACCACGCTCAACGTGAGCATGCAGGACATCTGCGAGAAAGCTCTCAACGACAAACTCACCGAGCTCGGCGCAAACTCCGGCGTGGTGATTCTCATGGAGGTGAAAACGGGCGACATCAAGGCCATGACCAGTCTGCAACGCCTCGCCGACGGCTCGTACCAGGAAATCAACGCCGATGCAGTGAAAAACCTCTACGAACCCGGGTCGGTGTTCAAGCCCATGTCGTTCCTCGTGGGCATGGACGACGGCCTGGTCCACATGACCGACGTGGTCGACGTGGGGGGCGGCATCAAGGAAATGTACGGCCGCAAGATGCGCGACGCCAACTGGCGCTCGGGCGGCAGCGGCGTGGTGACGGTGCCGCAGATACTCCAGAAGTCGCTCAACGTGGGCGTGAGTACGCTCATTGACCGCGCCTACCACAACAATCCGCAAAAGTTTGTCGAGGGCATCTACCGCATAGGCGTGGCCGAAGACCTCAAAATACCCATTCCCGGCTATGCCAAGCCGCGCATACGTATGCCCAAAGCCGACCTCTCCAACTGGTCGAAAACGGCCCTGCCCTGGATGAGCATTGGCTACGAAACGCAGATACCGCCCATCACCACCGTCAACTTCTACAACGGCATTGCCAACAACGGCAAACTGCTGCGCCCGCGCCTCGTCAAGGCTATCCTGCGCGGCGGCGAGGTGGTGAAAACATACCCCACGGTGGTGCTGCGCGAGCAAATGGCAAAGCCCGAGGCCGTGAAGAACATTCAGGACTGCCTTGAATCGGTGGTGAGCATCGGCACGGGCAAAAAGGCGCGCTCGCGCTATTTCCACATCTCGGGCAAGACCGGTACGGCGCAGATATGGACAAAGAGCGGCTTCGCCTCAAAATACCTCATCTCCTTCGCCGGCTATTTCCCCTCAGAGAAGCCCCAGTACTCGTGCATCGTGTGCATACAAAAGGACGGGGCAGCCTCGGGCGGAACCATGTGCGCCCCGGTGTTCAAGCGTGTGGCCGAAACCGTCATGGCCCAGCAACTGCGCAACGACTTCTCGGCCGTTTGCGACACCGTGAACTGCCTGAAGCCCATGGTAGATGCCGGAAACATGAACGCCGCGCAGCTTGTGCTTGACCAGCTCGGCATAAAGTACAACTCGCCGCTCAGCACCGACGAGAACGCCCTTACGTGGGGGCAGTGCAAGACGAGCAACAACGGGCTCGACATCGCTGCCGCCGCTGACGCAAGGGATGCCGTCGTGCCCGACGTGCGCGGCTACGGCTTGCGCGACGCACTCTTCCGCCTCGAACGTATGGGGCTGAAAGTAGTGGCGCGAGGCGTGGGACGGGTGACGCAGCAAAACATGCAGCCGGGCTACCAGTTTAAGAAGGGCGAGACAATCACGCTCATCCTTGGCGATGCGAAAGACGTGCCGGAGGCTGAGCGCGACACCACGAAGGCCCAAGCCGAAGAGGCAAAGTCCGCTAAAGCCCCCCAAGCCCAAGAACACGCTCCGGCGGTTGACGGCCAAAACGCCAATAAGCCTGAGGGGCAGGAGCGGCAGCAGACGAGTCGGGAACGTACTGGGCGCACGGAGCAGAACCGAACAAAGCGTGACGGGAACAATAACAATCAGAACGCCGCCGCGGCCCCTCGCCAGCCAGCCGACGAACTAAGAAGACGTGGCTAAGGCTGCCGCATTCCGTCCCTTGAAAAGACCAATACGAAACAAGATACACCATAAGCAATGAAACTGACAGATATCCTCAAAAAGATAACCGTTACAGGCACCGCAGGAGTTGCGGACTGCGACATTACCGGCGTGAACATCGACTCGCGCCAAGTGAAGAAGGGCGACCTCTTCATAGCCGTGAAAGGCACGCAAGCCGACGGACACCAATACATCCCCAAAGCCATTGAGCAGGGAGCGGCCGCCGTGCTGATGAGCGAGCCGCTGCCCGAAAATCCGGCAGACGGCGTGGTCTACGTGCAATGCGCCGACACCGAGGACGCTGCCGGCAAGGTGGCCACGCAGTTCTACGGCGACCCGACCACAAAGCTCAAGCTGGTGGGCGTTACCGGCACGAACGGCAAAACAACCATAGCCACCGTGCTTTACAATATGTTCCGCGCCTTCGGCCACAAGTGCGGACTTTGCTCCACGGTGTGCAACTACATCGACGGCCGTGCCATCGAGGCCGACCACACCACGCCCGACCCCGTCACGCTCAACAAACTCCTGGCCGAGATGGTGGACGCGGGTTGCGAGTACGCATTTATGGAATGCTCCTCGCACGCCATTCACCAAAAGCGCATTGGCGGACTGCGCTTCGTGGGCGGCATCTTCACCAACCTCACTCGCGACCACCTGGACTACCACAAGACGTTCGAGAACTACCGCGACGCAAAGAAGGCTTTCTTCGACGCTCTGCCCAAGGGGGCTTTCGCCATCACGAACGCCGATGACAAAAACGGCATGGTGATGGTGCAAAACACGCAGGCCACTGTCCGTACCTATTCCACCCGTACGGCAGCCGACTACAAGGGACGCATTCTCGAAGAGAGCATTGAGGGAATGCTCCTCAATATGGACGGGCGCGAAGTGAGCGTGCAGTTCGTGGGCCGTTTCAACGTGTCGAACCTGTTGGCCGTGTATGGAGCTGCCCTGATGCTTGGCAAGTCGCCCGAGGATACGTTGCGCGTGCTTTCGTCGCTGCGTCCCGTCAACGGACGCTTCGAGGCCATCCGCTCGCCTAAGGGCTTCAGCGCAGTAGTGGACTACGCCCACACGCCCGATGCCTTGGAAAACGTGCTTACGGCAATCAACGAAATCGTAAGCGGCAAGGGAAAAGTGATAACCGTGTGCGGCGCCGGTGGCAACCGCGACAAGGGCAAACGCCCCCTCATGGCGCAGGAAGCGGCTAAGCAGTCGGACCGCGTAATCATCACGAGCGACAACCCGCGCTTCGAGGAACCGCAAGACATCATCAACGACATGCTCGCAGGTCTTGACGACGAACAAAAGAAAAAGACAATAAGCATCTGCGACCGCCGCGAGGCCATACGCACCGCCGCCATGATGGCAGAACCGGGCGACGTAATCCTCGTAGCCGGCAAGGGACACGAACCGTATCAGGACGTGAAGGGCGTGAAGCACCACTTCGACGACCACGAAGAGATAAAGAAGGCTTTCGGCTTGGAAGCCTAACCTCCCGTCGGCGCGTTCCGCAGGTTTTGCCGAACGCGCCTTTACGCAACTACAAGAACAACGCACATGTTATACTACTTATTCCGTTTTCTCGAACAATACGGCGTGTCGGGCTCGAACCTCTGGTCGTACATCTCGTTCCGCGCCCTGCTGGCCCTGATATTGGCACTGGTCATCTCGGCCTGGTTCGGCGAGTACTTCATCAAGTGGATGAAGCGCCACCGCATCAGCGAGACGCAGCGCGACGCCTCCGTCGACCCGTTCGGCGTGCAGAAAATCAACGTGCCGTCGATGGGCGGCATTATTATCATAGTGTCTATCCTCGTGCCGTGCCTTCTGCTGGGACGCTTGCGCAACATCTACCTCATCCTTATGATGGTGACAACCGTGTGGCTCGGGCTTCTTGGCTTCCTCGACGATTACATCAAGATTTTCAAGAAGAAAAAGGACGGGCTTGCCGGCCGCTACAAAATCGTGGGGCAGGTGCTGCTGGGCTTGTTCGTGGGTCTTACGCTCTACTTGAGTCCCGACGCGACCATCCGCGAAAACATCGAGATGCAGCGCCACGGCACTACCACGGAGATTGTCCACAAAAGTCAGCCCGTGAAAAGCACAAAGACCACCATCCCCTTTGTTAAGGAAAACAATTTCGACTACGCCACGCTCGTGAGCTTCTGCGGCAAGTACAAGACGCAGGCCGGGTGGATACTCTTCGTGCTTGTAACGATTTTCGTCATCACGGCCGTGTCGAACGGCGCCAACCTCAACGACGGCATGGACGGCATGGCGGCGGGAAACTCAGCCATCATATTCATCGCCTTGGGCATATTGGCGTACGTGTCGAGCCACTTGGAGTTTGCCTCGTACCTTAATATAATGTATGTGCCTGGCTCGCAGGAACTTGTCATCTTCACCTGTGCCGCAGTCGGCGCGCTGATAGGTTTCCTGTGGTACAACGCCTATCCGGCGCAGATATTCATGGGCGACACCGGCTCGCTCGCCATCGGCGGCATCATTGCCGTACTGGCCATCATCATCCACAAGGAGCTGCTCATCCCCATTCTTTGCGGCGTGTTCCTCGTGGAGAGCCTGAGCGTCATCCTCCAAGTGGAATACTTCAAGTTCTGGAAACGCAAGGGGCAGAAGCGGCGCATTTTCAAGCGTACGCCGATTCACGACAACTTCCGCGTGCTTCCCTCGCAGCTCGACCCTGAGTGCCGCTACATGTTCAAATGGCCTAAGGGCGCATGGCACGAGTCGAAAATCACCGTCCGCTTCTGGATTGTCACCATCATCCTTGCGGCGCTCACCATCATCACGTTGAAAATCAGATAACAGATATAAGTTAGTCTAACAGAGAATAGGAGGACAAAAAATGCGATTAGTTGTTTTAGGAGCAGCCGAGAGTGGAGTAGGGGCTGCAGTGTTGGCTCTCAAAGAGGGGTACGACGTGTTCGTTTCGGACATGGGGAGCATCAAGCCCCGTTACAAGGAACTTCTCGACCGGCACGGCATTGCCTGGGAAGAGGGCGGACACACCGAAAGCCTCATTCTCAACGCCACAGAAGTGGTGAAAAGTCCGGGTATCCCCGAAACAGCCCCGATGGTAGCCAAACTCATTGCGCAAGGCACGCCCATACTCAGCGAAATCGAATTTGCAGGGCGGTTTACCAAAGCCCGCATGATTTGCATCACGGGCAGCAACGGAAAAACAACGACCACGTCGCTCATCTATCACATCCTCAAAAAGTCTGGCGCAGACGTTGGCTTGGCCGGCAACATAGGGCATAGCCTTGCCTTGCAGGTAGCCGAAACGCCCCACGACACCTACGTGATAGAACTCTCTTCGTTCCAGCTCGACAATATGTATCGCTTCCGCGCGAACATTGCCGTGCTGCTCAACATCACGCCCGACCACCTCGACCGCTACAACTTCTGCATGCAGAACTACGTCGACTCGAAAATGCGCATATTGCAAAACCAGCAGTCCGAGGATACGTTCGTCTACTGGCAGGGCGACGACCACGTACCCACAGAACTTGCCAAGCGCAACGAGCCGAGCCGTAAGTGCGGCTTTACCGACGAACCGCAGGACGGTTCTGCAGGCTACGCCGACGGCGGCAAGTTCATCGTAAACGCCCCCGTGCCGTTCGAAATGCCGCTCAGCGAACTCTCCCTGCCGGGCAAGCACAACCTTCGCAACTCTTTGGCAGCCGCAGTTGCCTGCTTGGCGGCAGGTGTCGACGCGGAGATTGTACGCCAAGGACTTTCCGACTTCCCCGGCGTGGAACACCGTCTGGAAAAGGCCGGCACTGTCAACGGAATACACTTCGTGAACGATTCAAAGGCAACAAACGTCGACGCTTGTTACTGTGCGCTGGAAAGTATGCGCACGCCCGTCGTGCTTATCCTCGGCGGAAAGGACAAGGGCAACGACTATTCGCAGATTGTCCCGTTCGTCAAGCAAAAATGCCGCGCTCTGGTGTTTATGGGCGTGGACAACAGGAAACTCCACGAGTGTTTCGACAGCCTTTCCCTGCCCATTGCCGACACGCACTCCATGCAGCAGTGCATGGACGAGGCGGTGAAATTGGCCCACGAGGGCGACACCGTGCTGCTCAGCCCGTGCTGCGCAAGTTTCGACCTTTTCAAGAACATGGAGGACCGGGGCGAACAGTTCAAAGCCTGGGTGAAGAACTGGAAATAACGAAAGTCATATAAATGGGATTGTTTTCGAGAAAACATAAGAACGATGCCGACGCTGCAGCCCCCGGCACAGCCGTTGCCGTGGCGAAGAAACCGGGCGGCGGCATCGGAAGTCTCTTCAAGGGCGACCGCGTCATCTGGGTAGTCTACTTCTTTCTGTGCGTGGTCTCCGTGGTTGAGGTCTACAGCGCGGCGAGCAGCCTTTCGTACAAGACGGGCAACTTCTGGGAACCGCTCATCAAGCAGGTTCTCTTCCTGCTTGGCGGAACGGTCATCGTCGTGGCCGTCCACCGTGTGCCGTGCCGTTTCTTCAAGGCTATCCCCGTGCTTGGGTGGGTCGGGTCTATCGTCCTCTTGCTCGTAGCTCTGATGATCGGGGCCAGCCGCAACGGCGCATCGCGCTGGATACCGCTTGGCCCGTTCACGTTCCAACCGTCCGAAGTCGCCAAGGGAGTAGTCGTCATCACCACGGCGTGGATTCTGGCTCTGCGCCAGGGCAAAGACGGCGCGGACAAAAAGGCTTTCAAGCAGATTCTCTTCGAAAGCCTTGTGATTGTAGCGTTTATCGTTACTGAGAACCTTTCCACGGCCGCGCTCCTTTTCGGCGTAGTCATCATGATGATGTTCATAGGGCGCGTGCCGCTCGTCCAGATGGGCAAGCTTTTCGGTGTCATGGCGCTTCTTGGCGTGCTTTTGGGCATACTTGTTTATTTTTCCGACGACCTCCCCTTGCTCCACCGCCTTGAAACGTGGAAAGCCCGCGTGGAAACGCATTTCTCTATCGGAGACAAAGACAAGAAGGACGATCCTAAGACCTACGACATCGACAAAGGGGCGCAAGTGGCTCATGCCAACATCGCCATTGTCCAAAGCAACGTCCTCGGACGCGCGCCCGGCAACTCCGTGCAGCGCGACTTCCTCAGTCAGGCCTATTCCGACTTCATCTACGCCATCATTATCGAGGAAACGGGTATCATCGGCGCGTTCTTCGTCCTCATGCTCTACATTATACTCCTCTTTCGAGCGGGACGAATAGCCAGCCGGTGCGAACGGAGTTTTCCCCCATTCCTCATCATGGGACTTACCCTGCTGCTCGTCTCGCAAGCCATGCTCAACATGATGGTGGCCGTCGGGCTCTTCCCCGTAACGGGTCAGCCGCTCCCCCTCATCAGCCGAGGCGGAACGTCAACCATAATCAACTGTTTCTACTTCGGCATGATTCTCAGCGTCAGCCGCTACGCACGCCAAGTAAAAGAACCCCAGCACACGCAGTTCGACGGCTCAATGGCCGACATCTGCCACGAATAGCCCCGTCTCGCTCTCCGCAACCCCCAAGCAAGTCTCCGCACACCGTACGGCCGACACGTGTCAGCCGTACAATCCCTATGCGTCCCCCGTACGAGCAACAAGCGTCACTCGTACGGGGGACGACACTTTCCCCAAGGCAAGTGCCAACAACCCCGAAGCCAGTCCCCCAAAGCCCAATATGCTCATTAAGTCCATTGAGCCTAAAAAATCCCGCAAAAAATATGCAACAAACAACCCGCTGAAAACCAATACTTTATCAACTCTCCGTGAAAATTAATTCAAAAATAAGTCCGAAAAGGTTTGGTTAGAACGAAATTCCGCCGTACTTTTGCACTCGCAAATCAGAAATGAACGCCCCGCCGCAAG
>CAVGTD010000004.1:0-72792 GCA_963632215.1 Clostridiales bacterium | reverse complement strand
AGGCAAAGGCGCAGCACTTCCAGAATATGCACATCAAATACGGCGACTACGCTCGTTGACCTTATGCGGGCATTCGATGCCCGTGCTAAAACGAAACAAATTCATCCCACACGCTCCCCACTATGCTTAAAGAGAACCGGCAATACCCCTTGTTTCATGCCGACTGGGTGATTCTCAGCCTCTACCTCATACTCCTTGTGTGCGGCTGGTTCAGCATTTGCGGCGCCACGCATGAGATTGGCGACGTGAACTTCTTCGACTGGACGGAGCGCACGGGCAAGCAGCTCGTGTGGATAGGCTGCGCTTTCGGACTGGGATTTTTCATCCTCTGCACGTCCGACCGCTACTACGACACCTTGGCGGGCTTCTTCTATTGGGGCATGATGGCCGTGCTGCTCATTACGCCCTTTATAGCCAAGGACATCAAGGGGTCGCGGTCGTGGGTGAACCTCGGCATTTGCAACGTGCAGCCGGCCGAGTTCGCCAAGTGCGCCACCGCCCTCGCCGTGGCCAAACTCGTGGACCAGTACGGCTTTACGCTCGACCGTATGCGCAACTTTCTCAAAGCCGCCGCCCTTGTGCTGCTGCCCATGGTGCTGATTGTGATGCAAAAGGAGACAGGCTCGGCCCTTGTCTACCTGGCCTTCTTCCTCATGTTCTACCGCGAGGGAATGCCCGGCTGCATCCTCTTTGTGGCCGTGGCGGCAGTGGTCTACTTCGTGGTGGGCATACGCTTCGGCGAGACAGAACTCCCCGGCACGCACGCCTCGGTGGGCGAGTTCTCCGTACTGACGCTCATTTGGGTGTTTACCATGGGCTTCCTGCGCGTTTACGCCCCGCGGCTTCGATGCACCCGCCTGTTCCTGCTTGTGGGCATCGCCGCCATTGCCCTTCCGCTGCTCGTGAGCGAGCTTATTGTGCCGTTCGACGTTTCGTGGGCTTTGCTCGCCCTCATCCTCTTTATGGTGTGCTACCTGGTATGGCAGTCGCTGGGGCAGCGCGTCAACACGTGTCTGCTCGTGGCCGTGTTTGCGTTGGGCAGCACGGCGTTCCTCTACACGTCCGACTTCGCCCTCAACAAAGTGCTTGAACCCCATCAGCGTGTGCGCATCCAAGTGTTGCTCGGCATGAACGAGGACAACAAAGCCGCCGGCTACAACGTGAACCAGAGCAAGATAGCCATCGGTTCGGGCGGCTTGGAGGGAAAAGGCTTCATGAACGGCACGCAGACAAAGCTCAAATACGTGCCGGAGCAGGACACCGACTTCATTTTCTGCACTGTGGGCGAAGAGCAAGGTTTCCTCGGCTCAGCCGGCGTGTTGCTGCTCTTCCTCACGCTCATACTAAGGCTCATCTACCTGAGCGAACGCCAAGTAACCACCTTTGCGCGCGTTTACGGCTATTCGCTCACCAGCATACTGCTCTTCCACCTGTTCATCAACGTGGGCATGGTGATGGGCATCACACCGGTCATAGGCATTCCGCTGCCCTTTTTCAGCTACGGCGGTTCGTCGCTCTGGGGCTTCACTCTGATGCTTTTCATTTTCCTCAGGATGGACGCCTCGCGCAAATGTCCCATTACGGGAAGTATGCGCCGGTAAACACAAAAACACCTCTCTATGAACTACAACAACAGCAAAGACCCTAAGGCAAACGGCAAGAAGATTGCAGTGTTCGTCCTCGTGGCCGCACTAGTGTCGATAGGGATTGTCTACATGAAACACAGTTCCGGCGAGCAGAAAACGCTCGACGCAACCTCGCAGGCCGCGCAAAACCGCCAAGTGGCCGTGCCCGACACCACTACGGAGCCGGGTACGGTGCCGCAAACGCCCGACACCGTGCAGCCAGCCGCCCTGCCCGACACCTTGCTGGGCAAGGACAAGCGTAACCCCTACGAGGCCGGCAACGAGGACGGATACGCCGCCGGGTGCGACGACGGAGCGGCCGGCAACGAACGCGCCAGTTACGACGAGACTAACAACTTCGCCACCTCGGCCGAAAAGCAGCGTTACGCCCAAGGCTACCGCGAGGGCTACCAAAAGGGCTTCGAGGACGGCAAGCAGGGCAAGCAGTTCAACATTCAGTAGCCGCCGTCCCAAAGGCTGAAAACGACTGTCCGCCATTGCATCCAAGCGGTGCAATGGCGGACAGTTTTTGTAAAAGGTCGGATAGCTCTGAACGTCTTATTTAGCTGATACAGGACGTACGGGGCAGCCTAAGTCCAAGGCGAAGTTCGTTTGCTCGTTGATAAACCATTGGTTAGAGGCAAAGCTGAAACCGCCCGCATAGTTGGCGCTGCTGGCTGCAACGAGCGTGCTGGAACGGTAGTAGCCGGCTTCGCCTACATACTGAGCGGCGTTGCCGTCGTAGATACCTGCTGCCGGGAAGAAAACAGTGTTGCTGTTTATCTTGCTCTTTGCAGTGTAGCCCTTGTTGGTGTCGTCCCAAGTGAAGTCGCAATTGGCTTTCAGCTCATCCCATTCAGCCTTGGTGGGAATGCGGTAGTCAGAGCCCCAAAGCATTGTGGCTGCGTCGTCTTCGGCATCGAGTACGGTCTTTCCGTCGTTGAAATTGTATTTGTCCAATGTGGTGGACGTTGTGCCGTACTTGTAAGTGGCCCAAGCGTAATAGGACTTTGCGGCAGTCTCGCCCCAGGCAAAGTAATCGCCTGCGTCAGTAGCCGTTTTAGCCCCGATGTTGCAGCTTGCCCACTTCACCGAAAGGCCAAGGTCTACCATCACGTGCGACGGCTGTTCCTTAACTACCACTTTATAGGTGGCTACGTTGTTGTTTGTATACGTAGTCAGCAGCTCGCCGTTCTTGTAAACCTCGAACACCTGAGCTTGGGCGGAAGCGCAGCCCAGTACGAGCGCCAGAAGGAGTAATATCTTTTTCATTGTGTCAATGTGTGTTTTTAGTGGATGTGTTTGAATGTGTCTCTTGTCGTAGCTAAAAGAGGAGACGCGTAACGTAGTCACTGGTTATTAACGGACGCGGTTGCCGCTGACGTTGTATTTATGTCCGTTCTTCACGATGACCACTTGTCCGTTCTCTATGCGTTTGCCGTCCGTCAGGGGCGTGCCGTCAACGGTCGCGTCAGTTATACCTGCGGCACTGTCGTTAAAGTTGAACAGCACGCGCTCGCTGCTCCCGGTCTGTGTGCTGACGTAGTAGGCTTTTCCGGCGGGCAAGGCAGTGCCGACGTATCTGAAGAAGCCGAAGAGCGAGGCATCCTCGGTGGCTTGGCCAAGGGTGTAAATGGTCTGGCCGCTAACCGTGGGGGTGGCGATGTTGAGCGACGTTCCGCTCAACGCACTGCCGGTGCAGGTGGCTGCCGCGTTTGAGAAAGCGAAGTCAATCGTGCCTTCGTTCTTGAGGATAAGTCCTGTTTCGGGGGCTATCACCGTGCCGGGAGCCAGACGGGTACTCTTGGAGAGCACCAGTTTGCCGTCTTCGTAGGTGGGGGCGAATACCTCTACCTTAGAGCTGTCGGGTACGGCGAGCTGAAAGGGCGAGTAGAGAGTGGCGTAGCCCTTGTAGCTGACGCCGCAGCTGAGAGTATTCTCCTCGCTCGGCTGGCCGACCTCCACCACAAGCGCACCGCTATTGGCGCAGGGCAACGTGGCCACAACGTTCGTGCCGTTCGACACGTTGACTTTCCCGTTGGCGCACTCAATGGTGAGTTGCTTTCCGTTGCCAAGCGTGTGCCAGGCCGAGCCGACAATCGAGACCTTTTCGCCGTTCTGCTGCACGCTGAGGCATGCGCTTTGGGCGAACGCTCCCCCCGTGCCGATCAACGAGACGGCGCAGAGAGCCGCGCTTCGCGACAGTGAGAGTTTTCTAAGTCTGTTCATAGTTTGTGATATTTATAGGTAAAAAAAAACGCCTTTGCCGCACTGCAAAGGCTTGCAATGCGGCAAAGGTACGTTTTTATCCTACCGGTTGGCGAAATCTCCCGTTTTTTTTGTTTCGGTTTGGTGAAAGTCGTAAAAAACGGTGCATTTCGCCCGTGCTGGCGTATCGTCTTGGGCTATAATTCAGGGGTAGACTGCCGCAGGCTCTTGAACTTTACGGCGAAGGTCAGCGTGGTGATTACCACGGCGGCCGCGCCTATGCCGAAGCCGACTTGGGTAGGCAGACCAAAGGCGATGTCGGCCACGAAGAGGAACGTGACACACACCATTGTCATGAACAATGCCGGGATGAGCGAGATGAGGAAGGGCTTGCGGCGTTGCGTCAGGTAGACCGTGATGGCCCAGAGCGTGAACACCGACATGGCCTGATTGGCCCAGCCCACGTAGCACCAAAGCGTGTTGAAACCGTTCATGTTCTCCACCTGCCAAACGAGCAGGCCGAACGTGATGGCGAAGATGGGGATGCATACGTAGAGGCGGTTGAGCCGGGGACGTTGGTCGAGGTGGATGGCTTGCGCAATGATCATGCGCGCCGAGCGGAGCGACGTGTCGCCCGTGGTGATGGGGGCGGCTACTACGCCGAGCAGGGCAAGAATGCCGCCGAACGTGCCGAGCCAGTCCTTGCACACGAGGTCGACGATGACGGGGGCGGAGGTGGCGTAGCCTTGGCTGTTGGCACCGACCAGCGTCTCGAAGCCCGGCTGCGGCGAGCCGTAGAAGAACCACATGCCGATTGTTGCCCATACCACGGCCACAAGGCCCTCAGTGACCATTGCGCCGTAGAAGATGGGGCGTGCGCGCTTTTCGGAAGCTATGCAGCGCGCCATCATGGGGCTTTGCGTGGCGTGGAAACCGCTGATTGCGCCGCACGCAATGGTGATGCACAGGGCGGGGAAAATGTCTTCCTTAAACGTGTTGGGGTGCGTCAGTTTGCCCATGTTGCCGAAGCTGTTCCATATTTCGGGCAGGGCGGGGAACTTGACGAAAAGCACCACCGTGAGAGCCACCGCCATAAAGATGAGCGCAACGGCGAAGAGGGGGTATATCTTGCCGATAACCTTGTCGATGGGCAGCATCGTGGCGATGATGTAGTAGACGAAGATAACCGCCATCCACGTGAGCTTACCGCCCCAGATGTTACTCAGAATTTCCGCCGGACTGTAAACGAACACCGCACCCACCATAAGCATCAGAATGACGGTGAACACCATCAGCGAGTTGGCGGCCGTCTTGCCGAGGTACTTGCGGATGAGCGTGGGCAGGTCCAGGCCGTTGTGGCGCATGGAGAGCATGCCCGACAGGTAGTCGTGCATGGCACCGGCGAAGATGCAGCCGAACACAATCCACAGATAGGCCACTGGTCCGAACTTAGCCCCCATCAATGCGCCGAATACGGGACCCGTTCCGGCAATGTTGAGGAACTGTATCATGTAGATTTTCCAGTAGGGCATCGCCACGTAGTCAATGCCGTCGGCGTGGGTGATGGCCGGTGTGGGGCGGTCGTCAGGACCAAACACGTGCTCGAGGTAACGCCCGTAGAACACGTAGCCTGCAACGAGGGCGCACAGGCAGATGATAAATGTATACATTATTGTAAGGTTGTATTGCTTTGCTTGACAAATTGTTTTTTTTCGCCGGTCGCAAAGTTATAAATATTGTACAAAGTACGCTTCCATCTTACGCATTGCTTTCTTCCGACGGTACTTGCTCAACCGTGTTTTGGGCTACGTACCACAGATAACCCCTCACTGTTTTTTGGGGCATTAGCTTCTTGATTTGAGCCATGTACTCTTTCACCTGTTTGTGGTATTTGTCGTTAGGCTTGCCAAACTTGTAGTCCACGACAATTACCTCGTTGTCGTTCTTCATCACGCGATCGGGGCGTTTCGTAACGAGGCCGTCTTTGGTTTTGTAGAGTATGCTGCATTCGTTGTAGAGCGTGTAACTTCCGCCAAACCATTCCTGAACGGCGGGGTTGTCCAGGGCTTTGCGAAGTCCGGCCGTGAAGTTGTCCTTCTCTTCTTCAGTGGCAATTAGCCCTTGGTTGTAGAGCGTGTTGACGGCATTCTCAATGTCCGCTTTTTTGTTGAGGAGGGAGAAAGCCTTATGGCGCAGTTTGCCCTCGTCGATGTATTTGCGCAGTTGTTGCGTGCGCTGTTGTGCGGCCGTGTCGTTCTTCTCCTCTATGTCGGTCATGAAGTCGTGTGCGCCGCCCGACTGCACAAACTCCGCCTTGCTCAGGTCGCCGCTCTTCACCTTTACGGCAATCTCGTCCGTGGACTGTTGCGTGAAAGGGTTGTTCCTCTTCTTCTGTTGTTTTTCCTCCTCCTCTTTCAGCGTATCCTTTTCTTCAGTCTTCTCTTTCTTGTCCTCCATCCTTTCCGGTTCGCCGTATTCCGTGACGAGCGGTTCTTCTTCCTTGAAATTTTTGAGATCGGTGTCGGGCTGCAGGTCGTGCAGGAAAGCCTCAATCAATTCGTAGGCGGTGCTCTTCTTGTAGCTGCTCCAAACCAGCAGGTTGCTGCCGGCACGGGTGAAGGCCACGTAGAGCGTGTTGAGCGTGTCGATGCGCTGTTGTTTGCGCTCCTCTTCAAGGTCGGCGGCGAAGGCGGATGCGGCCACTTTTCTCGTGGCAAAGAACTTCACGGGCAGCACGGGGAAGTCCGTAAGGGCAGGGGAAATCTCTTTGCACGACTCCTTTTTGCCTTCGGTCTTGCACCAGTTGATGCTGTCGGGCAGGAACGTTTCGAAGTTGAAGTCGGCAAAGGGGATAAATATGGTGTGCGCTTCCAGGCCCTTCGACTTATGGATGGTGAGTATCTGGATGGAGTCGTTCGAACTTACCGGAATGGCTTTTTTGCAAAGGTTCTCGTCCCAATAGTCGAGGAAGGCGGCAACGTCCGACACGTTGTTGTCGAGGTAGCCCACCAGCTCGTCCATGAAACTGAACAGGTAGGCCGACTGTCCCAGCCCGGCCTTGCGCTCAATCTCCTCAATGCGCAGCTGCTTGGCCAGGTTGCGCACAAGTTCGTAGAGGGGCGTTTGCTGGCAGCGTTTTGCGCTTTCGTCCTCGGTGATGGTCTTCAAGAACTCCTTGAAGTGGCTTTGTAGGCTCGTGCGCTCTTCCTCATTGGGCAGTTCGGCGAGCAACGAGCCGTAGCCCTGGTTGAGCAGTTCGGCGGATACCTTGTCGCTCTTTTCGTGGAGCAGCCGCAGGGCGAGGATGAGGCATCTCACCATCACCGACGAGGAGAGCAGAAACGCCTCGTCCGACGTAAGTTTGCACTCGGGGTAGTTCTCTGCGAAGTGTTTCACAATGAGGTCGCCCTCGTCGTTTTTGCGCACCAGTATCTTCATTTGGTTGAACGGCACGCCGAATTCGCAGTGCAGCCGTTCTATTTGCTCGTGCATGTCGTCCATCACGGCTACCGCGTCCTTCGTTCCGCTCGTCACGATGCGCACGTAGCCCTTGCCTTCCTTTTTCGGGGTTTGCTCCACGTCGCGGTAGATTGCCTGCATCAGTCCCTGCTGCCCGTCTTTGCCAGTTTTGTCGTCTTTGCCGGTTTCGTCGGTGGGTTTGAGCGGCTGCATGGGGTTCTCCTGCCAATCGGTGGGAATGGTCCACTTAATGTTGTCGAGGTAGGCTGCGCTTTTGGCGAAAAATGTGTTGTTGAAGCGCACGATGAGCGGTTTGCTGCGGTAGTTCTCCACTTTCGGCTTCACATTGGCCTGGGGGAACTCCTGTCTGATGCCTTGCAGGATGTTCCAGTCGCCGCCGCGCCAGCGGTATATGCTTTGCTTCACGTCGCCCACGAGCATGCTGTCCTCGCCCTCGGCTTGGTTGTTGATGAGCAGCGTGCGGAAGTTTTTCCATTGCAGGGTGGAGGTGTCCTGAAACTCGTCAATCATGATTTGGCGATAGGTGGTGCCGGTGCGCTCGAAGACGAACGACGCGTCGTTGTCCTCCACCATTTTGCTGAACATTCCCGGCGTGCGCGCCAGCAGGAACGAGCCTTGTTCGGTGGTGACGTCGCTCACCTTGCGGCTGATGATGCCGAGCAAGCCAAGCACGTCGACGACGTCGGCCACCAGCAGGCACGTGCAGTAGAGGGCTCCCCCTTTTTCTATAAATTCTGTCAGTCTGCGCAACTCATCGTCAACCCGGCTGAGTCCGTTGAGCGTGTCGGCCGACGGGTTGGCGTGCTTCTTTATCTGGCTCGTGTTGTCTTCAAGGAAATTGCTGATGGTCTTAGGCGTATCTTGCGCCAGTTTGTAGAAGTCGGGTTGCGCTGCATTGTCTAAGAACGACCGGAAGTTCTTGAAGGATTTGAGTTCCTTTCCGCCGTCCACGGCGTCGATGGCTTTCCGCACCGCCTCGCACAGTTTGTCGCGTTCCTCGCGTAAGCGCTTTGTCTGGGCTCGCAGGTCGTTGCCCAACTGTTCCATGCGCTTGGTGTCGGCGGTGAGTTCCTCAATTATTTCCTCGTTCTCGCTGTATTCGGTGGTGAAGAGAATTTTCTTCGCAAAGTCTTTGAGCGTTTTGGATATGTTCCAGCCCTTTTCGTCGTCGAGGTTGTTTTTGATGAAGCGGTTCACCAGTTCCCTTGTCCGCTCGTTGGCCTTGTCGCCAATGGTGAGCAGCATTTCGTCGATGGCTTTCGATATGGCGGTCTTGTCGTCGAGTTCCACGTTAAAGCCGCGGGGCAGTCTCAGCTCGTGCGCAATGTTTGTGAGCAGCGACTGGAAGAATGCGTCGATCGTTTCCACGCGGAAGTGGTCGTAGTCGTGCATGATGGCGTCAAGCACTTTCTTGGCTCGGTCGCATATTGTTTTCTTGTCCAGCTTGGTCTCTTCCGTCAGGTTTTTCAGAAAGCCCTCGTCAAGCCCGTCCTGCGCCAGGTTGTACAGGTTGGCGAGGATGCGCTCCTTCATCTCGGCGGTGGCCTTGTTGGTAAAGGTCACGGCGAGAATGTGCTTGAAATAATTGGGGTCTTCGCTCCTGAGGGCGTAACTGATGTATTTCAGTGCCAGTGTGTAGGTCTTTCCCGACCCTGCGGACGCGTTGTAAACAAGTAGGCTCATGGTATTGGTGTTCTGCGTATGGTGTGACAAATATAGTGCGTGCCGTGCGGAAAATCTGAAAAAGGATGCCCGAAATTGCTTTTCGGGCATCCTTTTCCGTTGTTTGCGGCTTCTGTGCGCCTGTTTATTGCGTCTGGAAGCGTTTGCTTGCGCGGAGAATGTGGCGCGCGGCGGCCATAAGTTCCTGCGTCTCCTGCAAGGTTGAGAGGTAGAGCAGCGCCACCTTGATGTTGGAGTTCTCGCGCTGTATGCGGTCCTGCTGGGCGTGGCGTATCTGCGATATGCGGCTCTTGATGGCGTTGCCCTCCACGAGCAGTTCGTCCACGCCGTCGAAGTTGCCCGACGTAATCATGCGCTGCGTGCCTTCGAGGAACTTGTCCACGTCGTTGCACAGGGGAGTGAACTCTTCCACGTAGTCCTTGGGCAGCGGGTTGAAGTTGTTGTCCACGTGCTCCACGCAGGGCTCGAGCATACGTTTCAGACCGTAAATCACCTGCGTGATGTTGTTGCAGCCAAGGTGAAACCAGGTGTTTTTCTCCACGGCCATGAGGTAGTCAATCTTGCGCATGCCGAGGATTTCCTTGCGGCGGTAGCGTTTCCAAGTGCTCTTCTCGTTCTCGATGTCGTGCGAGGCGGTGCGCAGCTGGCGGATGTTTTCGTGCATAAGTCCCTCCGTAATGTTGCGGAACGTGTTGCGTGTGAACGTAAGCACGTCGTTCTGCGTGTTGCGCACGTGCTGCAGGAGCAGCTGCCACGTCTCGGCCTTGTCGTGCGAGCGGACGAGCTTGCGGAACAGCGTGTCCACGCTTTCCTGCTCCTTCTTGCGCTTGAACTTGCGGTTGTTGTTGATGACCACGAGGGCAACGGTGCACATCACGGCGATCATGGCGATGAAGCCGCCCCAATGGTTGAGCGTGGCGATGAAGAAGCTCATGATAAACGCCGCGCCGGCGGTGATGAACCATCCGCCGATGACGGTGATGACGCCCGTGATGCGGTAAACGGCGGTTTCGCGGCCCCAGGCGCGGTCGGCGAGCGACGAACCCATGGACACCATAAACGCCACGTAGGTGGTTGAGAGCGGCAGCTGGAGCGACGTGCCTACAACGATGAGCAAGCCGGCCAGCACCAGGTTGATTGCGGCGCGAACTTGATCGAAGGCGGCGCCCTCGGAGAGCATCACGCCGTCCTGCTCGAAGCGCGAGTTGATCCACGCCGATACGCTCTTAGGCACGTATTTCGACACGGCGTTGGTCGTGTTCAGCACGGCGCGCACCGTGCGGCGGGCCAGGCGCGACGAGGAGAACACCTCTTCGCCCTCGTCCTGGCGCGACAGGTTGACGGTTGTTTCCACCACCTTGTGCGCCTTTTTCGAGGTGAATATGGCGATGGTCATTATCACGCCGGCTGCGATGAGAAACAGCTGCTTGAACGGCAGGTGGCTCTCGCCGGCAAGCACGCTTACAATGTATTCGTTGGGCGTATATCCTGTGCCGTTGTTCGTAAAGTCGATGTACGATTCAAGGCCTGCCAGCGGCGTACCGATAAAGTTCACGAGGTCGTTTCCGGCAAAGGCCATGGCGAGGGCGAACGTGCCGAAGAGCGTGACAATCTTGAATATGTTCACCTTCAAGAGGTGGAGGACTTCCATCAGCACGGTGAACACGCAGAAACTCACGAGGAGAATTTCCACGTTGTGCGCATCGATCCATTCGGGCGTCCAGCCGATGGAGGCGAGCAGGGGGCTTGTGCGCAGGCCGCTCACCAGGAGGAAGTAGAATATCGACGTAACGCTCAGGCCGCCGAAGATGGCCACGCTGTAGCGCAGGTGCTTTTCATAATGGAACGTGAACACCACGCGGGCAATCCACATCACGATAAGTCCGAACACGAAAGCGATGGCTACCGAAAGGAAAATGCCGATAATCACGCTCAGAGCCTTGTCCGTGTTGATGAGTTCGGCGTAGGTGTGCCCGTCGCTGATAATCTTCGAGAACGCCAGCGCGGTGCTGCCGCCCAACAGTCCGAATACCATCGACACCGTGGTCGACGTGGGCATTCCGAGCGTGTTGAAGATGTCGAGCAGAATAACGTCCGTGGCCGCCACGCCGAGGAAGATGCACATCACGTCGTCGAGCGTGTAGTAGTGCGGGTTTAGCACGCCGTGGCGGGCTATGTCCATCATTCCGCTCGATGTGCTTGCCCCGACAAATATGCCGATGGCGGCGACAATCAAAATGGTTCTGAATTTTGCGGCTTTTGCGCCTACTGCAGGGCTAAGAAAATTTACAGCATCGTTTGCCACACCAACCGACAAATCAAATGTGGCCAACACAAAAAGGAATAAGAGTATTCCTAAATAGAAAAAATCCATATTACGTGGGTTTCGATTTGTGATGTTGCAAAATTAGTGCATGACCCCAAAAACGCAAAGGGTTTCATTAAATTATTGTGACAAATGTTTTAAGATTTTCCAAACGCCCCGTGCGCCGCGCAAGCCATGCGAGAGTTCGTGCAACGCTTGCGGAAAAACGATTGAAACGGTTGTTTTTCAGTAGGTGAAAGCAAGCCGAAAGTTGTGGCGAGCATGGTATTGAAAGGGCGATGGCGGCGGGCGTATGTCGCAAGGCTAAGGGGAAAGTCCCCGAGGCGGCCGAAAAAGTCCCCGATGTAGTAAAAACTATCCCCGGGCTAGTGAAAATTATCTCCGTACTTGTCATCAAATACTTGCAAGTATTCAATCTGCTTCTTGGCAAGTATTCAATCTGCTCCTTGCCAAGTATTCAATGTGTCGCTTGCCAAGTATTTATCAACAACCCCGGAGCTGCTGACGGCAACCCCGGGGTCGGTAACGGTTTTATGTCTTGGCGCAATGCCAGTGGATGCGGTTGGAGTTTAGCGGCCGCTAGCGCCCTCGTCCTTGTGCTTGAACACAAGCGCGAACAGCACGAACACCACGAGGGCGTAGCCGGCGAAGATAAACCAGCAGGTTGTCCAGTCGCCCACAAGGAAGCCGTTTTCCCAATGGCAGTAGTGGTTGATGACTTCGCCGGCGAGGAGCGTGCCTATCGTGGCTCCGAGGCCGTTGGTCATCAGCATGAAAAGGCCTTGTGCGGAGGCTTTCACGTCCGCGTCGCACTCGTTGTCGACGAACAGGCCGCCCGACACGTTGAAGAAGTCGAACGCCACGCCGTAGACGATGCACGAGAGGATGAAGAGCAGCACGCCCGGCATGAGCGGGTCGCCCAGACCGAAGAAGCCGAAGCGCAGCACCCAGGCAAACATGGCGATGAGCATAACCACCTTGATGCCAAAGCGTTTGAGGAAGAAGGGGATGAGCAGGATGCACAGAGCCTCGGCCACCTGCGAGATGGAAACGAGCAGCGTGGCGTTGTTGGCGGCGAACGAGTCGGCCGTGGCGGCGGTGCCCTTGAAACTGGTGATGAAAGGCGTGGCGTAACCGTTGGTCACTTGGAGCGACATGCCCAGCAAACCGGAGAAGAGGAAGAACAAAGCCATCTTGCGAGTGCGGAACAGACGGAAGGCGTTCAGTCCGAAAGCCTCGGCCAGCGACTTGCCCTTCTCGGGCGCACGGCGGCAGTTGGGCAGCGTGAGGCAATAGGCGAAAAGCGCGATGCTCAGCACGCCCGACACGAGGAACTGCATGTGCGAGTACTGGAACTTGGCGTTGTTGTCAGCAAGCGTGAAGAAGAACGAACCGTCCTGCCACACGGCGCAGTTTACGAACCACATCGTGGCGATGAAGCCCACCGTGCCAAACACGCGGATGGGCGGAAAGTCCTTGACCGTGTCGAGTCCGCCAAGCTTCAGCACGCTGAAAGCCACCGTGTTCGACAGAGCCAGCGTAGGCATATAGAAAGCCACGCTAAGCGTGTAGACAGCGATGAACAACGCCTTGTTGGGCTGCGCGCTCTCCATGCCGAGCCAGCAAAGGACTATCATCGACAGGCCCGCCAGCAGGTGGCAAACGCCCAGCATGCGCTGCGGCTGTACAAAGCGGTCGGCCACGATGCCCATGAGCGTAGGCATGAAGATTGACACGATGCCCTGGATGGCGTAGAACCACGATATTTCGTCGCCCATGCCGGCGCGGCCAAGGTAGTTGCCCATCGAGGTGAGGTAAGCACCCCATACGGCGAACTCCAAGAAGTTCATTACCGTCAAGCGGATTTTCAAGGAAGAGGAATTCATCGGTTATTACAGATTTTCATGATATTGTTTATTCTTTCAAGCTAACGGCCTCGGCCGTGTCGGGCATTGTGCCGCGCAGTGCGCTTTCAAGGGCGGCTTGCCCCATTGTCTCCTTAAAGGCGGCGCGCACCACTCGGGCCGTGTCGGCCACGTAAACGCGCGGAATGGTGGCGGTGGCGAACAGGTTGTACACCGCACGGTCCGTCTGGGCGGAGTAGGGCAGGGTGAGCGCATTCTCCTGCCAGTAGGCGGCTACCTCGCTCTCGCCCTGCGCACGGCTGACGCAGAGGAACGCGGCTCGGTCGCCCCACTGCTCATAGACTTTCTGCAAAACGGGGAGTTCGCGCTGGCAGTCCTTGCACGCGGTGTTGAAAAAGGCGATTACAACGGGTCTTGTCTGCGCAAGCGACGAGTTGAACGTGCTGCCGTCGCTCACAGTGACGGTGAACGGCGGCAACGTCTGACCCACCTTAACAAGTTCGCTTTGCTGCGCCGACGGCTCCACCTCCCCCAGGCACGAAACAAGCAGGGGGAGCAGCAAAACAAGGGCGAGGCGTATATACTTCATGTTGCAAAAGTACTAACCAAAAGCTGTTTGGGGGTAGAAATAGGGGCAAATGTTTTGCGAAACCTCACGTATGCCGTAACTTTGGCTTCACTTTTCGGCGGTCCGGCCCCCATGCGCCCGGCCGCCACAGAAGACAACCAAAGCCTATGTACGACGACTACAAGCAAATGACACTCGAAGGCCTGACCCGCGGCACCGAACTCAAAGACGCGTTCATCCTCCTCTTCCGCGAGAAGGACGGCACCCGCGTGCTGCCCGTGCTGATTGACGAGGACGAGTTCCAGACCATTCTGCACGCCGCGAAAGAGAACGACTATACCCGTTCGAGGCTGATGAACCGCCTTGCCAGCCGGCTCGGCATGCCGATGCGGGGTATCCGCGTGACGCTTCCGGCCAACGGCCATGCAAGCGCATTGATTGACTTCGACCGCAACGGCGAACTCGTTTCCATACAGACCTCCGTGGCCGAAGCCGTGGTGTCAGCCCTCGAAGCGAAAGCCCCCATGTGGCTGCCGGCCGAGGAAGTGAGCCGCCGCTTGAACTCGCTCGCCGGCGACGGCATGATGCGCGTGCCGGTGACGGCGATGAGCAACGAACTGCTCCAGGCCGCGCTCCGCTCCGCCGTGGAAGACGACAATTTTGAACTGGCCACCGTGTTGCGCGACGAACTCCGCAAGCGCAACTAACCAAAAGGGCATTGGCCCGACAATCCCGATGAAAGAAACGCATATATTCTACGCCCCCGACTTCACCCCCCAGAACGCCTCGCTGCCCGCCGACGAGGCGGCGCACGCCGTGAGGGTGCTGCGGATGCGCGAGGGCGACGAAATACTCGTGGCCGACGGCCGGGGCGCGTTCCACAGAGCCTCGATAACCCTGGCCTCGCCCAAGCGGTGCGAAACCGCCGTGCTGGACAGCTGGACCGACACCAAACTCTGGCAGGGCGAAATCCGCGTGGCCGTAGCCCCCACCAAAAATATGGACCGTCTGGAATGGTTCGCCGAGAAAGCCACCGAAATAGGCGTGGACCGCATCAGTCTGCTCAACTGCGACTTCTCCGAACGCAAAGTGGTCAAGACCGAAAGGCTCGAGCGCATCGTGGTTTCCGCCATGAAGCAGAGCCACAAGGCTTTCAAACCCGTGGTGGACGAGATGACGGCTTTCCGCAAGTTTGTGACGCAGCCCTTCGACGGGCAAAAGTTCATAGCCCATTGCTACTCCCCCGAAGAGGTGGAAGGCACGGGGCAGACCATCCACCTGTCGGGCCGGAATTTCCTTGGCGACAAGGTGGGCGAAACCGATGCAAGCCTTGTGCTGATAGGTCCCGAGGGCGATTTCAGTATTGATGAAGTGAACTTTGCAATAAGCAATGGCTTTCTGCCGATTAGCCTTGGCGAAAGCCGCTTGCGCACAGAAACGGCCGCCCTTGTGGCGGTTCACTTGATGTACCTTGCCAAAAGAGTGAAGTGAGTATGTGGACAAAGAAAAAGAAGTCGTGCCTTGCGGCACTGGGTTTGGCAATAGTAGCCGTAGCCTTGTGCCTCTGGGCGTTCACCGGGAAAAGCTACGACGAGATAATCCCCGAGGAAGCAAAGGCCGTGGTGCAGATAGAGCCGGGCGAACTGCCCGAAGCCCTGCAAAAGGACAATCCGCTGACTAAGGCGTTGGGCGTGGCCACAGACGGGCTTGACCTTCGTTCGCCCCTCTATGCCTTCGTAACGCCCAACGAGTACCTGGGCTTTTGCGCCAAGGTGGCCGACAAAGCCAAACTCACGGCGCAGTTTGAGCGGCTCGCCGCCGAAAGGAAGGCACAACTGCTCGAAGACGGCAACGGTCTGTCGTGGGCGTGGGTAAACGCCGGCTGGCTTGTGGCGTGGAACGGGCGGATGGTGTTTGTCCTCGGTCCGGGAGTGGCGCAGGAACGCAACGAACTGCAGCACACCATGGCCGCCATGTACCGCAGCGGAAAGCCTTTCACCAAGACCGACAAGTTCGAGCGGCTCACAGAGCAGAAGGGGGCAATCAGGATGTTCTCCCAGCTCGACGCCATACCTGCCCCCTACAATATGCTCTTTCGCCTGACCGTGCCGCCCGAATGCGACCCGGCGGCTGTGTACCTCTTCGCCTCTACCGAGATAAAGCAACCTGGCGGCGGTGGCATTGAAACCCGAGTGGAGAGCCAACTGACGAGCGACAACGAGGACGTGATGCGGGCTATAAGCGATTTTGAGAAGTCGAAGGGAACGCTATGCACAGCACGAAGTTCGGCGGCCTCCCCCGCTCCGTTGTTCGAGCTCTACACCTGCACGCAGGGCAAGCCCCTGCTCAGTTTGCTCAAAACCGACGCGACCCTGCGCGGGCTGCTGATGGGCTTGAACCAAACGGTGGACGCCGACAAGATATTGGGAAGCGCAGACGGGCTGCTGACGTTGAACATCTACTCGTTGGCAAAGGACTGGACACCCTCTTTCAGCCTCACGGCCGAGACCCGTGCCGACAACCTCTTTGCCGATGCCGACTACTGGATGGAAAGCGCGCAGAAACAACGCAACGTGTCGCTCAAACGCCTTTCGCCCACCGACTACCTGCTGAGCAACGAAGGCAAACAACTCTATTTTGGCAAAGACACGAAGAAGGGACAACTCTACTTTGCGTCCGAAAAGTCCGGCTGGCAGTATGAAGACAACTCTCCGAGGAAAGGAGACGGCAAAACGCTCGTAAGGTTCACCCTCGACCTTGAAAAGTTGGCCGGGCAGCCCTGCATGAAGCAAGGAGGCACGGCGCAGGCGTTGATGAACCTTTTCCCGGGTTCGCACAGAATGGACTTTTTTGCAGTACGTGGCGGTAAGTCCACGCTGTCAATTGATTAGGGTGGTTCTATAAATTACCACCGATAAGTAATCAAATATGGGTGTCTTTCGTTTTGTCATCTTTCGGGCTCTTTTCCGCCCCAATTGCTTGTTCGCTCAGTCGCATAGCCCGCTATGCTCCTTCGCTCTCAAACAATTCGGACGCAAAATAGCTCCGAAATCTAACAAAGCCAATTTATAGAACCACCCTTAATTGAGAAGAACAATGCAAACCATTACACTCTCAAACATCCTGCCTCACGTGTTCGCCCAAAACGACGGACTGACGAGCGAGGTGTGGAAACAAAACGTGACCTTTGAAAAGGGCAAGCTCTACCTCGTCGAGGCCATGTCGGGCACGGGCAAATCGACCCTGTGCAGCTACCTGCTTGGCTACCGCCACGACTACACCGGCACGCTCCTCTTCGACGACACCGACGTGAGGCAGCTCACCGTGAGCGACTGGGTGAAGATAAGGAAACAGAGCGTGAGCCACCTGTTTCAGGAACTACGCCTCTTCCCCGAACTCACCGCTCTCGAAAACGTACAGATAAAGAACAACCTCACGCACTTCAAGACCGAGGACGAAATAAAGGAGTGGTTCTCCCTGCTCGGCATTGCCGACAAACTATCCTCGCCCGTGCGCTACATGAGTTTCGGACAGCAGCAGCGCGTGGCCATGATGCGCGCACTGGTGCAGCCGTTCGACTTCCTTCTCGTAGACGAACCCATCAGCCACCTCGACGACACCAACTCGGCCATCATGGCCAACATCATGATGGCTGAGGCCAAGCGGCAGGGAGCCGGCGTGGTGGTGACGAGCATCGGTAAGCACATGACGCTCCCCTACGACAAAGTATTCAGACTGTAACGCACAATTGCGCATCCAAAACAAACCATAAAAGTGAACCTAATTTGGAAGTTGCTACGGCAACATATCAGCATACTGCAATTTGTGGGTTTCTTCTTCGCCAACCTCTTCGGCATGTGGGTGGTGATGCTCGGCATACAGTTCTACAAGGACATTGTGCCGGTGTTTACCGAGGAAGACACCTTTATTAATAACAACTACCTCGTAGTGTCTAAGCGCGTGACCACCGTCGGCACGCTCTCGGGGCGCAGCAACGCCTTCACCCAGTACGACCTGGCCGACATGCGCCGTCAGCCATTCTGCCGCAAAGCCGGCGCATTCACCTCGTCGCAGTACAAGGTTTCGGCCTCAATGGGCATGAAAGGGTCGGAGCCGTTCAGCACGGAGATGTTCTTCGAGGCCGTCCCCGACAGTTTCGTCGACGCTTCGGCGCGCGACTGGACCTACAACCCCGGCGACCGCGAGGTGCCGGTCATTCTGCCCCGCACGTACATCGCCCTCTACAACTTCGGGTTCGCCCAAAGCCGAAACCTGCCCAAGGTGAGCGACGGCCTGGTGGGAATGATCGATATGCGCATCTTTATCAACGCAAACGGGCGGCATGAACAGTTCACGGGACGCATATTGGGCTTTTCGAGCCGCCTGAACACCATCCTTGTGCCGCAGAGTTTCATCGACTGGAGTAACGCCGAGTTTGAACCCGGCAAGACCGAAGACCCCTCGCGCATAATACTCGAAGTGAGCAACCCCACCGACGCGCGCATAGCCGAATATATGCAGCAAAAGGGTTACGACGTGGAGGACAACAAGCTCGACGCCGGCAAGACCACCTACTTCCTCAAAGTAGTGGTGAGCATGGTGATGCTTGTCGGGCTGTTGGTGAGCGTGTTGTCGTTCTACATACTGATGCTCAGCATCTACCTGCTCGTGCAGAAGAACACCCAAAAACTTGAAAACCTCTTGCTCATCGGATACAGCCCCGGGCGAGTGAGCGGTCCCTACCAGTTGCTCACCGTGGCCATGAACGCCGCCACCTTTGTGCTTGCCCTTGTGCTGCTCTGCGCCGTGAGAGACTACTACATGGACATGATAGGCCTGATATTCCCCACAATGAAAACCGGCAGCATGATGCCCGCCGTGCTTACCGGCGGCGCGCTCTTCATCGTAGTGTCGGTTATCAACATGATAGCCATTCGCCGCAAGGTGATGAACATTTGGCACCGCCGCAACTAACCTGAACGACAACACCCATGGACGAAATAATAAAACTCTACACACAATGGAGCGGCAGCGCGCCGCAACAGTTTGAGGCTCTGCCCAAGGCGGGGAGCAACCGCCACTACGCACGCCTCTACGACGCTGAGGGCCACTCCGTGATTGGGGTGAACGGCCCGTCGGTCGACGAGAACAACTGCTTCGTTTATCTCGCCCGCCATTTCGCCTCGAAGGGCTTGCCTTTCCCCGAAATACTCGCCGTGAGCAAAGACGGCCGATGCTACTTGCAGCAAGACCTGGGGCGCACGTCGCTCTACGACGCGCTGAAACCCTCGCGCGAGAACGGTTTCCGGTACACCGAGGCCGACAAGCAACTCCTTGCGCAAACCATTCGGCAACTGGCGCACGTGCAGGTTGAGGGTTCGGAAGGGCTTGACTACTGCCGCTGCCTCTCGCCCGTCACGTTCAACGCCATGGCGGCGATGTTCGACCTCCACTACTTTAAGTACAGTTTTCTGAAAACCACCGACCTCGACTTCGACGAGATAAGGCTCGAAGACGATTTGCAGGGCATGGCGTTCGACCTCGTGGGCGACAGGGACGAGCAGCACTTCTTCCTCTACCGCGACTTCCAGGCGCGCAACGTGATGCTCGTGGACGGCAAGCCCTACTTTATAGACTTTCAAGGCGGCATGGAGGGACCACTGCAATACGACGTGGCCTCCTTCCTGTGGCAAGCCTCGGCGCGCTATCCCCAGAAGTTGCGCGATGAACTCATCGACGTATACATAAAAGAACTCAAAACGCTCCTCGGACGCTTCGACGAAAAGCGTTTCCGCCAGCGGCTTCATCTCTTCGTGGTGTTCCGCACGCTGCAGGTGTTGGGCGCGTACGGACTGCGCGGGTACTTCGAGCGCAAAGCCTACTTTCTGAAAAGCATCCCCCTTGCCATCCAAAACCTTCGCCAGCTGCTCGACAACAACATACGCCGCGATTACCCCTACCTCTACGACGTGTTGCAGCGCATGGTGGCTCTGCCGCAGTTCGCCCCGGCGGCGACCGACGGCATGAAGATGTCGCAGTCGAAATACGACGGGCAAGGGCCGCTGACCGTCCGCGTGTTCAGTTTCAGCTACAAGAAAGGCATCCCCGAAGACGAGTCGGGCAACGGGGGCGGCTACGTGTTCGACTGCCGCAGCACCCACAACCCCGGCCGCTATGAGCAGTACAAACCACTTACGGGCCTTGACGCACCCGTCATCAAGTTTCTTGAAGACGATGGCGAGATACTGACCTTCCTGCAGTCCGTCTATGCCCTGGCCGACGCCCACGTAGAGCGGTACATGAAGCGAGGCTTCACCGACCTCATGTTCTCGTTTGGCTGTACGGGCGGCCGTCATCGCAGCGTATATTCCGCCCAGCACCTTGCCGAACACCTGCACGCCAAGTATGGCATAGAAGTGCGTGTGTGCCACCGCGAACAAGGCATTTCGACGGTACTCGAAAGAGCCTGACGCGGGCGTTGCCACGCCCCGTCAAAAGGCGGCGTGCGGTCGGGTTAAACTTTGATAAAAAGTCTTTGGCGTATACACCTTGTCAAGGGGAAAACGTAACTTTGCTTTGCATAAGTGGCAAAATGGAAGAGAAAAACCGCTATAAAGACATTGAAAAGGCCCTCACTGCTAACAAGTTGGAAGAAGTCTGGAAAATGCTCGACGAAGCACGGCTGAGTGACGGCGAAACCGCCGCCTACTTCTATTTGCTCGGAAAGGCACACATGAAAAAGTCGGAGTGGGGCAAAGCCATGTCGGGTTTCCTCAAAGCCGAGGAACTCGACCCCGAAAGTCCCGCACGCGAATGCCGCCTGATGCTCAACGACATCATGGCGTTCTACAACAAGGACATGTACAATCAGTAAAGGCCGCCGCAGCCGCAAGTCTGCCGGCCGCCAAAGCCTGAAAAATTGACTTATAAAATGAGCAAAGCAAAAGGAGCTCTTGTAATAGACACCGAGCGGTGCAAGGGATGCGCACTCTGCGTAGTGGCCTGCCCCACGCACACGCTGGCGTTGACGAAAAAAGAGGTAAACCACAAAGGGTATGCCTACTGCGAAGAAGTGGCCGACGCTTGCATTGGCTGCGCCTCGTGCGCCATCGTCTGTCCCGACGGCTGCATTAGCGTTTACCGCGCAAAAGAATAAATGTACACCGAACGCGCCCCTTGGCACCGCGCAATGCTTGCCAACGGACGGGTTCTCCCCCAAATACATTCCAATACGACTTCAATGAAAGACGAAAACGAAGTTCTATTACTGAAAGGAAACGAAGCCATCGCCCATGCGGCCATACGCTGCGGCTGCGACGGATACTTCGGCTACCCCATAACGCCCCAGAGCGAGGTGCTGGAAACGCTCGCCAAGCTCAAGCCGTGGGAAACCACGGGCATGGTGGTGCTGCAAGCCGAGAGCGAGGTGGCTTCCATCAATATGCTTTACGGAGGCGGCGGCACGGGCAAACGCGTGATGACGTCGTCCTCGTCGCCAGGCGTGGCGCTGATGCAGGAAGGCATCAGCTACATGGCCGGAGCGGAAGTGCCGGGACTTATCGTCAACGTGCAGCGCGGCGGCCCCGGACTTGGCACCATCCAGCCCTCGCAGAGCGACTACAACCAAGCCACCCGAGGCGGCGGCAACGGCGACTACAACGTCATAGTGCTTGCTCCGGCTTCGGTACAGGAGATGGCCGATTTCGTTGACCTTGCCTTTACGCTCGCTTTCCGCTACCGCAACCCCGCCATGATTCTCTCCGACGGCATTATCGGGCAAATGATGGAGCGAGTGACGCTCCCGCCCTACAAGCCCCGCCGCACAGAAGACGAAATCGTAGCCGAATGCCCCTGGGCAGCCAACGGGCACGGACTGAAAACGCGGGGGCCGCAGGTAATCACGTCGCTCGAACTCGACCCTGCTAAGATGGAACAGAAAAACCAGCACCTGCAGGAGAAGTACGCCGAGATTAAGGCCAAGGAGGTGCGTTACGAAACGCAGCGCACCGAAGATGCCGAATACCTCATCGTGGCTTTCGGCTCAGCCGCCCGCATCTCGCAAAAAGCAATGGAGAACGCCCGCGAACAAGGCCTGAAAGTAGGACTGTTCCGTCCCATCACCCTCTGGCCTTTCCCCGAAAAAGAAATCAAGGCGTTGGCAGAGAAAGTGAAAGGCATCCTCGTGGTGGAAATCAACGCCGGACAGATGGTGTTCGACGTGAAGTACGCCGTAGAAGGACGCATCCCCGTGGAACACTACGGCCGCCTCGGCGGCATCGTCCCCGACCCCGACGAGATAATCGGGGCTTTGCGCAAACTCCAAAAATAAATTATCCCCGAACCCCGTATGTCCAACACAGACTTCCCAGAACGCAAGTCGCCCCTGCAACGCAAGCGGGAAGAACAACGGCAGAGCCGCCTGTTCCTGCGCAACATACTCAACGTGGCGTTTATCGTCGTGGCGTTGGTGGCAATGGTAGGCGTGATTGTGGCGAAGAAAGAAAACATCATGACGTGGTATATGGTAGGACTTGTCGCCGTAATCATTAAAATGGTTGAGGTGATGCTCCGTATGCCCGGGTTCAGGAAATAGATAAGCAAGGGAATCCATGACGAAAGAAGATATAGTAAAGCCGGAGAACTTGGTCTACGAAAAGCCAAAACTCCTGAACGACACCGATATGCACTACTGTCCGGGCTGCTCGCACGGCGTGGTGCACAAGCTCGTGGCCGAAGTGATTGCCGAGATGGGCATGGAAGAAAAGACAATCGGCATCAGCCCCGTTGGGTGCGCCGTGTTTGCCTACCGTTACGTAGACATAGACTGGCAAGAGGCAGCCCACGGCCGTGCGCCCGCGCTGGCCACGGCGTGCAAGCGGCTCTGGCCCGACCGCCTCGTGTTCACCTATCAGGGCGACGGCGACTTGGCCTGCATTGGTACGGCCGAGACTATCCACGCCCTCAACCGCGGCGAAAACATCACGATGATATTCATCAACAACGCCATCTACGGCATGACGGGCGGACAAATGGCTCCCACCACGCTCGTGGGAATGAAGACGGTGACGTGTCCCTACGGCCGCGACCCCAAGCTCCACGGCTATCCGCTCAACATCACCGACCTTGCGGCCAACCTTGAAGGCACAGCCTACGTGACGCGCCAGAGCGTGCACAGCGTGGCCGCCATCCGCAAGGCGAAGAAAGCCATACGCCACGCCTTTGAAAACTCCATGCAGGGCAAAGGCTCCAACCTTGTTGAATTTGTTTCCACCTGTTCTTCGGGCTGGAAAATGTCGCCCGTCAAGGCCAACGAGTGGATGGAGGAACACATGTTCGACTTCTACCACGTAGGCGACTTGAAGGACAAATAACACCCACTTTCATGAAACAGGAAATTATCATCTCGGGCTTCGGCGGACAAGGCGTGCTTTCCATGGGCAAAATCCTTGCCTACGCAGCCCTTATGGAAGGAAAGGAAGTTACGTGGATGCCCGCCTACGGCCCTGAGCAGCGCGGCGGTACGGCCAACGTGACGGTGATCATAAGCGACGAGGCGATATCCTCGCCCATCCTCAGTTCGTACGACACGGCGATACTGCTCAACCAGCCCTCGCTCGACAAGTTCCAGCCCAAGGTGAAGGCGGGCGGCACGCTGATTTACGACAACTTCGGCATTATCGACAAACCCTCGCGCCCGGACATCACCTCGTACCACATACCGGCGATGGAGGCGGCGGCTGAGGCTGGCTTGATGAAGTGCTTCAATATGTTCATCCTCGGCGGCTTCCTGAAAGTTCATCCGGTAGTGTCGATAGAGAGCGTGATGAAGGCTCTCCGCAAAACGCTCCCCGAACGTCACCACGATATGCTGCCGATGAACGAAAAGGCGATACTCAAAGGCCGTGACATCATCTCGGCACAAGAATAAACACACCCCAAAACATCACTACCATGGCAAACAGAAGAAGACTCAAGAAAAGCGTAAAGATGATTACCGGCGACCTTTTCGCCGACTGCGTAGTCCTGAGCATGTGCCAACAGGCTGACCAAAAGGTCCTCGACGAAATCATGACCGAGGTGCTGAACCTCCACAACGACTTCGTGGCTCGCATCAGCCATACCGAGAAAGGCTCGGAAAAGGTATTTTACAGCAAGCTGAAAAAAGACTTTACCGAAAAGGTGAACGCCCTCAGCGAGCGTATCGTGAAAGCCTGAAAGAATAACGAGGGTCGCACCGCCCGCGGCGTGCGGCCCGCAATGCCAAATTGTCCCGACATCAACAAAGTTCCCGCTCTGATTAGGATGATTTTGTTGAGGCCGGGACTTTCTTTGCCTTGATTTATGTTGCAAAAACTCTGTAAGAAAATCCTCTTCTCCTGGATGGGGTGGGAGGCTGACGTAACCCAACACACGCCCGACAAATGCATTATCTGCATTGCGCCCCACACAAGCAATTGGGACTTCGTCATTGGCGAACTCTACTACACCGCCATCGGGCGCAAGTCGAACTTCCTTATTAAAAAGGAGTGGTTTGTCGGTCCTTTGGCGAGCGTGTTCCGCAAATTGGGCGGCATACCCGTAGAGCGGAGCAAAAAAACGAGCCTCACCGACCAGCTTGCGGCAAAGGCCATAGAGGCGGACCGCTTCTCGCTCGCCGTCACCCCCGAAGGCACACGCTCCAAGGTGACGAAGTGGAAACGCGGCTTTTACTTCATCGCCCTCAAAGCCAACCTGCCTATCCTGCTCTACGCCCTCGACTATCAGAACAAACGCATTGTCTGCACCCGCACGCTCGTCCCTTCGGGCAACGTCGACGAGGACATGAAAACCATCATGGACTACTACCGCAACGTGCAGGGACGGCATCCCGAGAAGTTCGCCGTAGAGGATGTTTGACCCCGTGGCAGCCGCCGCAAACACGCGAAAGGCGTGAGACTGAATAGTTTTTGTTAGTTCAAAAAAATGAAGTAATTTTGCGGTGCTTTATTTTTACACATAGCGTACAGTATTTCTATGAATATTTCTTATAAATGGCTTAAGGAATATGTGGACTTCGACCTTTCGGCACAAGAGGTTGCCGACGCGCTTACAAGCATCGGCCTTGAAGTAGACGGAGTGGAGGAAGTCCAAGCCATTCGTGGCGGGCTTAAAGGTCTCGTCGTAGGTGAGGTTCTTACATGTGAAACACATCCCAACAGCGATCATATGCACATTTGCTCCGTCAACGTGGGCGAGGGCGAACCGCAGCAGATTGTGTGCGGCGCTCCCAACGTGGCGGCTGGGCAAAAGGTTATCGTGGCCACTCTCGGCACGAAGCTTTACGACGGCGACCAGTGTTTTACCATCAAAAAGTCAAAGCTTCGCGGCGTTGAGAGCTACGGCATGATTTGCGCCGAGGACGAAATCGGCGTAGGCGCAAGCCACGACGGCATCATCGTTCTGCCGGCTGAGGCAAAGGTCGGTACGCCCGCGGCTGAATACTACGGACTCGAAAGCGACTATGTGATTGAGGTGGACATCACCCCCAACCGCGCTGATGCTTGTTCGCACTACGGCGTTGCGCGCGACCTCTACGCGTGGCTCGTGCGCAATGGCAAGGAGACAGCCTTGCACAAGATGGACGTGTCAGCGTTCCAAGTAGACTCCCACAACTTAGACATAGCAATCGACGTGCAGAACGCCGAAGCCTGTCCGCGCTACTGCGCCGTGACAATCAAGGGCTGTGAAGTGAAAGAGAGTCCGAAGTGGCTCAAAGACAAGCTCACAACAATCGGCCTGCGCCCGATTAACAACATCGTAGATATTACCAACTACGTGATGATGGCTTATGGCCAGCCCCTCCACTGCTTCGATGCCGACATGATCGAGGGCAACAAGGTGGTGGTGAAGGCTATGCCAAACGGCACGAAGTTCCAGACGCTCGACGGCGTGGAACACGAACTTACCGACCGCGACCTCGCCATCTGCAACGTAAACGAACCCATGTGCATCGCCGGCGTGTTTGGCGGCAAGGGTTCCGGCACTTACGAGACCACTAAGGACGTGCTTCTCGAAAGCGCCTACTTCAATCCCACTTGGATTCGCAAGAGCGCACGCCGCCACGGGCTCAGCACCGATGCGTCGTTCCGTTTCGAACGCGGCATCGATCCCGACGGACAAATCTACGCATTGAAAGTGGCCGCCTTGCTGGTAAAGGAACTTGCCGGCGGCGAAATAGCCATGGACATCAAGGACGTAGAGGCTGGCGAACTTGTCAAGAGTTTCGACGTGCAGCTCGATTATAAGTACGTACACGACCTCGTGGGCAAGGACATCCCCGTAGAGACTATCAAGAGCATTGTTACGTCGCTCGAAATGGAGATAACCGACGAAACTCCCGAGGGCATTAAACTTCGCGTGCCGGCTTATCGCGTGGACGTGCAGCGTCCCTGCGACGTGGTGGAGGATATTCTCCGCGTCTACGGCTACAACAACGTGGAGATACCCACTTCCGTGAAGTCGAGCCTTACGATTAAGGGCGACGAAGACCGTTCCAACAAGCTCGAAAACCTCATATCAGAGCAGCTCGTGGGCGAGGGCTTCCGTGAAATTCTCAACAACTCCCTTACAAAGGAAGCCTACTACGACAAGCTTGCCACTTACGCCCCCGGCAATTTGGTGCGTGTGCTGAACCCCCTCAGCAGCGACCTCAACGTGATGCGCCAGACGCTCCTCTTCGGCGGTTTGGAAAGCATTGCGCACAACGTGAATCGCAAAAACGCCAACCTGCGCTTCTTCGAAACCGGTAACTGCTACTACTACAATTCCTCAAAACATACGGCTGACCACACGCTCAACGCTTACAGCCAGTCGCACTTCCTCGCCCTTTGGCTTACAGGCAAGCGTGTTGAGGGTTCGTGGGCGCACCCCAACGAAAACTCAACAGTCTACGAGCTCAAAGCCTACGTGAAGAACATCCTCCTGCGCCTCGGCGTGGAAATGGGCGGCTTCAAGGTGGTGAACGGCGAGAACGACATCTTCGCCAAGAGCATCGCCGTGGTTGACCGCAGCGGAAAGCTACTTTTCGAACTTGGTCTTGTGGCAAAGTCCATCCTTGCGTCGTTCGACATCGAGCAGGAGGTTTACTACGCCGAAATAAACTGGACCGCCCTCATGAAGAAGTCGGGCAAGGGTACGGTTTCGTTCAAGGAAATAGCCAAGTTCCCCGCCGTAAGCCGCGATTTAGCGCTCCTCGTCGACAAGAGTGTAGAGTTCGCCCAGATTGAGCAGATTGCCCGCTCGTCCGAGAAAAAACTCCTCAAAAAGGTGGAACTCTTCGACGTGTACGAGGGCAAGAACCTGCCCGAAGGCAAGAAGAGCTATGCCGTCAACTTCGTGCTGCAAGACGAGAGCAAGACGATGAACGACAAGCAGACCGACAACGTGATGAAGAAGATTGTCCAGAACCTCGAAAAGCAACTGGGCGCATCCTTGCGTTGATTTCAGAACAAGCAATACATTAAAACAAAACAAATAAAACGATACTCCCATGGGAAGAGCTTTTGAATACAGAAAAGCCGCAAAGATGAAGCGTTGGGGGCACATGGCCCGCACATTTACCAAACTGGGCAAGCAGATTGCCGTAGCCGTTAAGGCTGGCGGTCCCGAACCCGAAAACAACCCGACGCTCCGCGCCATCATCGCTACTTGCAAGCGCGAGAATATGCCGAAGGACAACATCGAGCGTGCCATCAAGAACGCTTGCGGCAAGGATCAGAGCGAATACAAGACAATGACCTACGAGGGCTACGGTCCTCACGGCGTGGCCATCTTCGTCGATACGCTTACCGACAACGCAACCCGTACCGTCGGCGACGTACGTTCTGTATTCAACAAGTTCAACGGCAACCTCGGCACAATGGGTTCGCTCGCATACCTCTTCGACCACAAGTCGGTATTCACCGTCAAGAAGAAGGAAGGCGTAGACATGGACGAACTTATCCTTGACCTCATTGACTACGGCGTAGAGGACGAGTTCGACGAAGACGAGGAAGAAGGCAGCGTAACTATCTACGGCGACCCCAAGTGCTTTGCACAGATACAGAAGCATCTCGAAGAAAACGGCTTCGAAGTGCTCGCCGCTGAGTTTACCTACATTCCCAACGACTTGAAGGACGTTACCCCCGAGGAACGCGAGAGCATTGACAAGATGGTTGAACGCCTCGAAGACTTCGACGACGTGCAGACCGTTTATACGAACATGAAGCCCGCAGAGGACTAAACGTTCCCCCGGCAGTGCGCAATCGCCCGAGGCAGCGAGGCTTGAAAGGGCGGCGGCGCACGAACGTAAGCAAACAACACATAAATGAAAAGGAATTTCGTGTAAGCCGGTGTTTACATGAAATTCCTTTTTCCGTTATCCGAGGGGGTGCCCCTCACAAATCCCGAAACAATGAAGACATTTGACTTCAGTCCGTCGGGCGTATGCTCCCGTTGCATCCACGTCAGCCTCGACGAAGCCGACACCGTGACGAGCGTGAGTTTCGAAGGCGGCTGCAACGGCAACCTCAAAGGCCTTGCCCGCTTGGCCGAGGGCATGAAGCGCACGGACGTAATCAGCAAGTTGCAGGGCATCACCTGCGGCATGAAGGGCACGTCCTGCCCCGACCAGCTCGCCGAGGCTTTGAGGAGCGTAGGCGAATAACGGTGGCGGAATGTTCGCCGCAGTCGGCTTATTCGTACTCCTTTGCCTCGATGCGCGTGGTGTAGATAGCCCGTCCCGAAGCCTTCGACCGGTACAGGTAGGCAAACGTGACGCGGTGTTCCTTCACCGTCTTATATTCCACATTGTCCTTCAACTGCCGCAGGAGCAGCTCGTGGAGTAGGGGTATGTTGCCGTTCAGCAAGTTCTCCGCATTTGCGTCCACGCTATAATAACTGGTGTACACGTTCGTCTTGCCGTCATAGCCGATACTGTCGAGGTACATTCCGTCCTCCACCTTTTCGGGGCAATGGTTGGCTGTATACTCCTTGGTCTCCTCCGTCAGTCTTTCCTCAAAACTGCTGCCGCACGCAGTGGCGGCAAAGATTGTCAGGGCTGAAACGGCGGCGAGAGCAAGGCTTCTCAACGGAGCGGCGATATTTTGCGGGATATACATATAATAATGTGTTTGCGGAATAGTTCTAATGTTGAGGGGGTGCTGCAAGTTCGGCGCATTCGCATTGTTTATTGAATGCAGAGGCAGCGTCCCTCTGCAAAGGTAACGCAAAATTGGGCGCAAAGCCAAATAATGAAAAACACGGAAATGGTTAGCAGCAACATACAAATTACAGAGGCGGACATGAACCGCCGCATCGACGAGGCAGTTGCACTCTTCAAGCAGGGATACAACTGTTCGCAGAGCGTAGTGGCGGCCTTTGCCGACCTTTACGGTTTCACCCCCGAACAGGCCTACCGTATGGCGGCCTCGTTTGGCGGCGGCATCGGCCGAATGCGCCAAACGTGTGGCGCGGCTTGCGGAATGTTCCTGCTCGCCGGTCTCGACTGCGGGGCTACCGACGGTGCCGACCGCGAGGGAAAGAGCCACAACTACGCCGTGGTGCAACAGCTCGCCAAGGAGTTCGAGGCGGCCAACGGCAGCCTAATCTGCGCCGAACTCTTGGGCTTGAAAACAAAGGAGATATCGTCGCAAGCCGAGGCTCGCACAGAGAAGTACTACCAGAAACGCCCCTGCGCCGAAATGGTGCGCACGGCAGCAAGCCTCTTTGCCCAATACCTGCTCCGCAACGCAAACCCACAGGCATGAAGATACTCCTGCTCGGCGAATACAGCAACGTGCACAGCACCCTTGCCCGTGGTCTCCGCCGCCTTGGGCACGACGTGGTCTTGGCATCCGACGGCGACGGCTGGAAGGACTATCCGCGCGACATTGACCTTCGCCGCCCTTCGCTTGCGCCCGGGGCATCGTTGCGCTACATGGTTCGCCTTTGCCGCCAGTTCAGCCGTTTCCGCGGCTACGACGTGGTGCAGATTATCAATCCCGAGTTCCTCAGCCTCAAGGCCGGGCGCATCCGCTGGTTCTTCGATTTTCTCCGCCGTCACAACCGGCGCGTGGTGATGGGGGCTTTCGGCATGGACTACTATTATGCCACGGCTTGCCTTGACTGCCGCACGTTCCGTTACAGCGACTTCAACATAGGCTCTGAAGAAAGGGTGAACGACGACAACCGCCGCTTCAAGCAGGAGTGGGTCGACGGGCGCAAAGGCGCGCTCTGCCGCTACGTGGCCGACCGTTGCGACGCCATCGTGGCGGGGCTTTACGAATACTATGCCAGCTACAAGGTCCACTGCCACAGTCTGGCACGCCTTGTCTTCATCCCGTTCCCCATTGTCCCCTGCACGGGCGGAAGGTATTTCGACTTTCCCCTTTCTGCCAAACTCAAAATTTTCATAGGCATTCAAGAGCAGCGTTCTGCCTACAAGGGTACCGACATCATGCTGCGTGCCGCCGAGCGCATCGCCGCCGACTATCCCGGCGAGTGTGAACTCCTCGTGGCGCGCAACGTCCCCTTTGCCCGTTACGTGGACATGCTCAGCCAAGCCGACGTAATTCTCGACCAGCTCTATTCTTACACGCCGGCGATGAACGCCCTCGAAGCCATGGCGCACGGCATGGTGGCCGTGGGCGGCGGCGAACCCGAAAACTACGAGGTGCTTGGCGAGCGCACGCTGCGGCCCGTCGTCAACGTCCAGCCCAACGAGGACAGCGTTTACCACTCCTTGCAGCACCTTGTGCTTAACCGCGCCACGCTAATCCCCCAGCTCAAACGCCAAAGCGTCGACTACATCGAAAAGCACCACGACTACATCAAGGTGGCACGCCAATACGAGGCTCTCTACCATAGTCTTTTCGGTCAAGCGGAAACGCATTCCTAATCCTCTCCCCGATGAAAAAGTTTCTCCCCCTTCTCATTCTTCCCCTCCTGTGCAGTTCTTGCTCGTTCTTCTCGTCCAAAGAAAAAGAGGCGAAACCCGAATACAGCGAAGCCCGCACCCGTATGGAAAGCGAGGCGCAGACCCGTCTCGCCGAAGCCCGCATGGCCCTCTCCGCCGGCGACTGCGCCCGTGCCAAGGCCGTCATCGAAAAAATGCGCAAGGACTGCTACCTCGCCCTCGCGGCACGCAAGGAGGGCATCCTGCTCATGGACAGCGTCAACATTCGCCAGTCAAAGGACGAGCTGCAGCAAGCCGACAGCCTGCTCCGTATCGACGCCACCCCCGAAGCCCGCGAACGCTTCGACGAGGCTTGCCGCAAAGTGCAGTTCCACGAGCGCAAATTGCAGTACGACCGCAAATAGCTTTTCGCCGCAAGGGCAAATGCTGCTTTTAATCGTTAAAACCTTTGTCTTTCTGCTTGTTTGCACTACCTTTGCTTGCACAAAAGCAACAGAAACAACTCATTAAAAACACATTGTTATGACTATTGAAACTTGCGATTTCAAAGGCAAGAAAGTGATTGTCCGCGTGGACTTCAACGTGCCTCTCGACGAGAACGGAAATATTACTGACGACACCCGTATCCGCGGCGCGCTCCCCACATTGAAGAAAGTGCTTGCCGACGGCGGTTCGCTCATCATCATGAGCCACATGGGCAAGCCCAAGGGCAAGGTAAACCCCAAGTTCTCTCTCGGCCAGATTGTGGACGCTGTCAGCGAGAAGCTCGGCGTGAAGGTGCAGTTCGCCCCCGATTGCGCTAAGGCTCAGGACGCTGCCGCAGCCCTCAAGCCCGGCGACGTGCTCTTGCTCGAAAACCTCCGTTTCTATCCCGAGGAGGAAGGCAAGCCCGTAGGCATCGACAAGGAAGACCCCGCATATGACGAGGCTAAGAAGGCTATGAAGGAAAGCCAGAAGACTTTTGCCAAGACGCTCGCATCGTACGCAGACATCTACATCAACGACGCGTTCGGTACGGCTCACCGCAAGCACGCCTCTACCGCCGTTATCGCCGACAGCTTCGACGCTGACCACAAGATGCTCGGCTACCTCATGGAAAAGGAAGTGCAGGCCGTTGACAACGTGTTGAGCAACATCAAGCACCCCTTCACTGCCATCATGGGCGGCTCAAAGGTGTCTACGAAGATCGGCATCATCGAAAACCTCCTCTCCAAGGTAGACAACCTCATCCTCTGCGGCGGCATGACTTACACTTTCGCCAAGGCTCTCGGCGGCAACGTAGGCAAGTCTATCTGCGAGAACGACAAGCTCGACGTGGCTCTCGATGTAATCAAGAAGGCTAAGGAGAACGGCGTGAACCTCGTTCTCGGTACCGACTGCATCGCCGGCGACGACTTCTCAAACGACTGCAACACGCAGGTTTGCCCCGCCAACGCTATCCCCGAAGAATGGGAAGGCCTCGACGCAGGCCCCGAAACTCGCAAGGCTTTTGCCGCTGTCATTGAAAACGCAAAGACCATCCTTTGGAACGGTCCTGCCGGCGTATTCGAGATGGACAATTTCGCAGGCGGCTCAAAGGCTATCGCCGAAGCCATTGCAAAGGCTACTGCCAACGGCGCGTTCTCGCTCATCGGCGGCGGCGACTCGGTAGCTTGCATCAACAAGTTCGGCATGGCTGACAAGGTGTCTTACATCTCTACCGGCGGCGGTGCGCTCCTCGAAGCCATCGAGGGCAAGGTGCTTCCCGGCATCGCAGCCATCAAGGGCTAACACTCTCATACGCCGCCACCTCCGCGGGTGGGCAATGAACGGCCGGCGGCTTCCCGCTTGCCGGCTCTCAGCCCCGGGGTGATCGGCACAGGCAAAGTTTAGAAGTTTGGGCAGTGCATCCTGCGTGATGCGCCCTCTCTTCTAAACTTTTTTCTTTCCCTTCGTCGCACATGAAACACTTTCTCCCTCTCTTCCTCCTTTCTCTCTCGCTTCTTTTCGGCGCGTATTCGTGCCAGAAAGAACAGGCAAATTCTGCGCTGAACTTCGGTACGGAACGCTACGACTCTGCCGCGCTCCACCTTGCCCTTGTCCCCAACCGCGACTGTCTGCCCGTTTACTATGCGGAGCGGTCCGGCATCTACGATTCCCTCGGTCTTCACCTGCAAATAGCCTCTTACGCCTCGCAGATGGACTGCGACACCGCGCTCATGGGGCGCTTTGCCGACGGGGGCTGGGCCGACCTCGTTCGTCGCCAGCACTACGGTAAGCGTATGCCTTTGCTCGAAGTGATGTGGACGGGCACGCAGCGATGGGCGTTGTTCACGAGCGGCCAGCTCCGTCTCAACACGTTGGGGTCGCTCTCTGGCCACACCGTGGCCACGGCCCGACAGAGTGCGGAGAATACCTACCTTTCCGCGGCAATCAAAGGGGGCAAAGTCAGTGCCGACAACGTATACCGCCCCCTCATCAACGATTTGCGGCTCCGCGCCCTCATGCTCAACGGCAGTCAGGTCGACGCAGCCGTCCTCACCTGGCCCTACACGTCGCTCGCCCTCTCGCAGGGACACCGCTGCCTGGCGGCGCAGCGTTTCGCCGACGCCAACGAGTGCTTCGTGATGAAGAGCGCAAGTCTCCGCAAGCCCGAGCGAAAACGCCAATGGCAACTTCTGGAACAGGGACGCAAAATGGCACTCGACTCCATTCGCGTAAAAGGCCTGAAAGTATGTTCCGAAGTACTCCAGCGCGACTACGGACTCCCCAAGGTCGTGGTCGATACCTTGCGCTATTGACGACCGACGTATTTTCCTGAAAAACAGCGCAATACATCACTATTCCGAACGACAAGGAACTTGCAAATGACTAACGACACCTGCAAATACCTCCACGGCGATGCGCTCTCAGCCCTCGCCCAAAACCGTCTGCTCCAAGCCTTGGAATCGCTCAGCGGCATGGCTTCGATACTCGGCGCATGGAATGCCAAAGAGGAACTCGACCAGCTCGATGCCTCGTGCCGAATGCTCCTTTCCTACATGGCCAAGGGAGCTGACGACCCTGCGCGCGAAACGATGTACCGCTCGTTCCTCCGCCGTGCCTACGAACTCTCCGACGTATTGGCACGGCAGGACCTCTTGGCCAACGACGAGGCGTTTTACACACAGAGCTTCCGCACGCTTCAGCAAATTGCGGGCCGGTGCGACCTGCTCGCCGACCAATTGCGGCGAACCACGGACCTTCGCAACCTCTTCGACCTGCTTTGGCTCTCCGATCTGCTCACTCGCGACGATGAGACCGAAGTGGCCAACCTCCTTGCCGACCCTTTGCGCCCCGCTGAGGCAAAACTTCTCGCGGTCAGCGCGTTGACACTCTCTGCCATCCAGTTTTTCGACATTGCCAAATACCGCCTCCTGCTCGACAACGTGCTAATTGGCGACAATGCCCTCCGCGCCCGCGCCCTTGTGGGCCTGGTGTTCGTCAGCCTGTTCCACGTCAAGCGCCTTGCGCTCTATCCCGAAGAGCTTGAACGCCTGTCAATGCTCCTCCAAGTGGCCGACTTCCGGCGCGAACTCGAATGTTTGCAGACGCTCCTTTTTGTCAGCCTCGATGCCAAGCAGGTGGAACGCAATCTGCAAGAGGACATCATCCCGGGCATAAAGGAGCAGCTCAGTCGGTTCAAGGACGAGGCTCTGCGCAGCGGCGACGACACGCCGGCCGATGCCGACACCCCCGCGTTCAACCCCGAATGGCTCAACGACGAAGGCATGGAGCAGATTTCCCGCTTCGCCGACAAGCTCACCGACTTGCGCAAGCGCGGGGCCGATATGTATCTCGGCGCGTTCCGTTCGTTCAAGGGCCGCTTCCCGTTTTTCCGCCACGTGCGCAATTGGTTCTGGCCTTTCACCCTCAACCACCCCGAACTGACGCAGGGTGTAAAGCTTTCGGGCATGGCCAAAGCCGCCCTCCGCGACCAGCAACTGTGCGACTCCGACAAGTACTCGTTCTTCTTCCTCGCCGAACAGGCTCAGTCCCTGCCGCTCCCCGAAGCCTTCAGCAAGGCACTCGACGAGCAGTACGCCGAAGGGGAAGCCGGGCGGCCCGAATTTTCCGAGTGCCTGCGCTCCTACGTGCAGGACTTCTACCGTTTCAGCCACCTCTTCGGCAACAGCGGCAGCTTTCAAAACCCCTTTAAGTGCAACCTGCTTTTGGCCGACTGCGAGCCATTCGCCTCGCTCCTCGACGATGCCGCCTACGCCCTGCGAATGGGCGACTTCGCCTTCAGCGACAAGAACTACGGCATGGCACTCCGTTTCTATCAGGCCGTACCCAGCGGCGAGCGGTCTGCGCTGCTTTGGCAGAAGATAGGGTTCTGCCACGAGCAGCAGTCTTCGGCGGAGAGCATAGCCCTTGCGCGCACTTGCTACCTCCGTGCCAACACCCTCGAGACAGCCCTCTGGACGATCCGCCGCCTGGCCCACCTCGATGTGGCTCAGGGAAACTATTGCGGAGCCTTGGAATGGTTCGTCGAAATGGAGAAGCTAGAACCCGACAACGTGCGTACGCTCCTCGGCAAGGCGGAGTGCCTTATGCGCACCAGCCGCTGCGAAGAAGCTTTCAAGGGTCTGTTCAAAGCCAACTACCTTGACCCGGACTCAATGCCCGTTGTCCGCGCCCTGGCGTGGTGCTCCGTCCTTACGGGCAAGTACGAACAGGCGGAGAAGTACTATGCGAAGATTCTCGCCGCCCGTCCCTCGAAGACCGACTTCCTCAACGCCGGGCATACGGCCTGGCTCCTTGGCAATACCGCCGAGGCCGTAGGCCGCTACCTGCGTGCCGTCACGGCCGACACCGTTTACACCTTTCTCGACAACGACCGCGAGCTGCTTCTGCGCGCCGGCCTGTCCGAAACGTCCCTTTCGCTGATGGCCGAGGCCGTGGCCCTGCGTTTCAGCGAACCCGATACGAAATCCTAAACCCGCTTTCCCGAAGATGAACCTCCATAATCCGCTTTTTCAGCGCATAGCTCTCGCCGCCGCCCTCTTTGCCGCAAGCATCGCCGGCAGCGAGGCGCAAACAATTGACCAACAGGCCACGGCCTACCTGCTGCACGCCTTGCAGGGGCAGCCCGGAGGCGATGCGCCCCACCAGGCTTACCGCTCCAAAAAGCTTTCCGCCCTGCGCAAGAAGGCGTGGGAGTGGTGGCGCGAGGCGAACCGCCAATTCGCAGAGCCGCAGCTTCCCGCGCTCGACAGTCTTGGGCGCGCCAAGGCCGAATGGGCTATCCCCGACAGCCTTGAACCTCACGCCGTTATGCCCTTCTACTACGGCTGCAAGGGCGACAAGCCCAACGGGGGCTATCCTCTGTTCCTCTACCTGCACGGATCGGGCCCCAAGCAGCACGAGTGGCAAACGGGTCTGTGGCTTGCGCAGCGTTTTGCCGATGCCCCCTCTGCCTACTTCATTCCGCAAATCCCCAACGAGGGAGAGTGGTACCGCTGGTGGCAGCGCGGCAAGCAGTACGCCTGGCAGCGGCTTCTCCGGGAGGCTATGCTCCGCCCCGACATCAATCCCAACCGCCTCTACGTGTTCGGCATCTCCGAGGGGGGATACGGCTCGCAGCGCCTGGCTTCGTTCTACGCCGACTATTGGGCGGCCGCTGGACCCATGGCCGGCGGAGAGCCGCTGAAAAACGCCCCGGCTGAAAATTTGGAACACGTTCCGTTCACCTTCCACACGGGTGAGCAGGACGCGGGCTTCTACCGCAACCGCCTCACCCGTTACACCGCCGAAGCACTCGACAGCTTGCAGCGGCTCCGTCCGCAGGACTACCTGCACCTTGTGCAGCTCGTTCCCGGCCGCCAGCACGCCATCGATTACAGCGTCACAACGCCCTGGCTCGTGCGCCACGAGCGCAACGCCGTGCCCAGCCACTTTGTGTGGGAAGACTTCGAAATGGACGGCGTGCGCCGCCAAGGCTTCTACAACCTCCTTGTGGAGCAACGGCCCGACAGCATTCTCCGCACGCGCTACGAGGTGCGCATCGACAGCAACAACGTGTACTTCACGGTCCGCGACGTACACTACACAACCACCGAAACCGACCCTTACTACGGCATTCAGCTAAAGTTCAGCCGCACGTATACGCCCTCAAGCAACGGACGCGCGACGATTTTTCTCGACGACCGCCTCGTCGACCTTTCGCGCCCCGTTTCGGTCTACGTGGACGGCCGCCTCGTGCAGCGCAAGAAACTCACGCTCGACACGGCCCACATGCTCCGCTCCATAGCCGCCTTTGGCGACCCCGAACGCATCTTCCCGGCGGCCGTCGAAATCGTCTACTAACTCCGCCGAAAGTCGCCCCTTCCCCCGAAATTTTTGCCGCACACCGTACGGGCTACGTGCGTCGCGCATACGGATCACGCACGTCACCCGTACGCCTCACGCACGTAGCCCGTACGGCCGACGACACTTTCCTGCGGGGAAAACGCAATAATCCGCCCTATAAGTTTACCGACATGAAACGCATTTTACTCACCCTCCTTGTGCTCCTTTGCGCCTCGGAAGCCCTTGCGCAGAACGCCTCGGCCGTCGACAGCCTCTTCGCAAGGTTTAAGAAGTCCGCCCGGTTCGACTACAACTTCCCCCGTGAGAAGGTTTACGTCCACTTCGACAATTCCGCCTACCTCATGGGCGATACCATCTGGTACAAGGCCTACGTGACCCGAGCCTCGACCTTCCGTCCCACCACGCTGAGCCGCGTGCTCTACGTGGAACTCCTCAACGCCGAGGGGCAGCAGATGGAGAAGCAAACCCTCTTGCTCGACAGCCTGGGTACGGCCAGCAGCGCGTTTTTCCTGAAAGAGTACGTCCATGCCGGCTACTACGAGGTGCGAGCCTTCACGCGCGAAATGGTCAACTGGGGCGGCGACGCCTGTTTCTCGCGGGTTCTGCCCGTTTTCGGCAACGCAAACCTGCGCAAGGAGGTGGACCGGGCAAGCGCGTCGGACATCACCGCCCTTGCCATACCTCGCCCGGAGGACCGCGAGGGGGGCAATACGCTCGGCACGCCCCGTCCCTACGAGATGACCAAGAGCAAGGACCGCTTGCTGACGTTCTATCCCGAGGGGGGCGGACGCGTTTCGGGCGCAGCGCAGCGCATCGCCTACAAACTGACCGACGGTCTGGGCTACCCCCTCGACGAAACGGTGGAGGTGTACGACAGCCTGGGCAAGCTCTGCGCCACTTCCTCGCCCGACTACGACGGGATGGGCGACTTCACGCTCCCGGCAGACTTCATCGGTGGTAAAGCGCGCGTGAAGTCGGCCGGCAATTACTACAAAACGGACTTTCCCCTGCCTGCGCCGGACGCTCCCTACGCCCTGACGGCCAATCTGGACCAGGACGGGCTCGACGTGCTGATAGCCCCCGGCTCGGCCGCCGCGCAAGGCGAACGCGTGCTAGCGCTCGCCGTGTTCAACCGCGAAAACGCCTGCTACTTCGACACCGTCACCGTGGGCGGAGAGCCTGTCGACCTGCTCGTTCCGCACAAGGCGTTGCGAGGCGGCGTAAACCGCCTTGAACTCTTCGGCGCGTCGGGCGAGGGACTGGCCACCCGGCTGCTGTGGTCGCCCCTCACGGCTGAGGATTCGCTTCGCCATATCGTGGTGGACGTGAAGCAGAACGAACAAGCCTACGAACCCTTTGCCCCGGCGGTGGTAAAGGTGGCTCTCCACGACAAGGCCGGGCGTCCCGTGCGCCAGGCCTCGGTGTCGGTGGCCGTGCGCGACGAGAGCGGCAACATACTGAGCAACCGCGACGGCGGCATGGGGGCTGATATGCTCTTGGCCTCGGAGATTCGCGGCTACATACACCGCCCCGACCTCTACTTTGAGCGCGACGACGCCGCCCACCGGCGTATGCTCGACCTGCTCATGCGCGTGCAGGGCTGGACAGCCAACCGTTTCGGCGTGATGAGCGGCGCGGAACCCTTCGACCTGCGCCAGCCCATCGAGGACAAACTCATTGTGCGAGGCACCGTATACAAGGACAACAAACGCAACGAACCGGCTGCCGGCATACGGCTCACCCTGCGAGGCTACCGCTACGAGAACGACTCGCTCAAAGCCGGCAACATCAGCGGCGATGCCGTGACCGACGAAAACGGCAACTTCGCTTTCCTCTCCAACTGCAATTTCGAGGGCGAGTACCTCACGCAATTCTCCATGCGCAAGCCAGGGAGCGACAAGCGTTTCTGGAGCCGCCTGATGCTCGACCGCTGGTTTGAGCCGCGGCTTCGTCCGCTCTACTCGCCCGAACTCGAACTCTCGCTCTACAACGGACACGACAGCGCGGCGGACATGCAGCCCGTACAGACGTTTGAGTGGACCGACACGCTGAGCCGCGCCATCACCACCATATCGCACGCCGCCGAAGTGGTGGCCCGCAAAAAGTACAAGGGATTTACCGGCAACCGCTACACGTGGGGCGGCGGCGAAAAAATAGGGCAGAAGTACACCACCAAGTACTTCAACATCCAAAAGGAGTGGGAACACTACAAGGACCTGGGCGGCGGCATGATAGACCTGTTCTCGATGCTCGCCTTCCTCGACAACCGCATTGAATACGACCGCTACGGCGTGATGGACGACACACGCCTCGTGGACAAAGTGAACGGCGAAAACGGAGAAGGGCTTGAGGGGATGTACAAAAACGAGACGGCCACCACCAATACCGGCGACGCCTTCGCCTCCGCCACGCCGAACATCTCGTACCGCGGGCATACGCTCGAACTCATCGCCAACAACCGCGAGGGCGGCAACGGCATAGCCGAACTGACCATCGACGAAATAAAGTCCCTCGCCATCGTAGAGGACAACCATCAGGTGGACAACATCACCAACGAGGAAGTGCGCACCGTGGGGCAGAAGTACAAAATGTACATCTATGAGGTGAAGGACAAGTACCGCACCAAGAACCGCAAGGGCGTGGAATACCGCCACATCGACGGGTTTACGCCGCAGCGCAACTTCTATTCGCCCAACTACCGAATGTTCGACCTCCCCACCGACCACGACATCCGCCGCACCCTGCTGTGGGCACCCAACGTGACCGTTGACGAACACGGCCAGGCCAACCTCATCTTCTTCAACAACTCGCACGACGGCGTGACCCTCGACATCACCGTGCGCGGCATAACGCCCCTCGGCCAGTTCGTCGACTGGCAGTGAAACAAGGCAGCTTGTTGAACGCTAAAACGCACGCAAAGCACCCTGCGGTGGACTTTGCGTGCGTTTTTAGTGCAACTTCTGAACAATGGTCAGAAGTTTACTGCAGCCCAGAGGCTGGTTCTTTTGTCTCGGGGTAATGGAAACTCTCATAACTCACGTCTTCATCAAGTTGTTCCCAGTGTATGCCGTCGTCCCATAATTCGCAGTCGGCAAGTTGCTCGGGACTGGCGTGCATGAGCCGTGGGTAGAAGTAGAGGGACTGGTAAAGTTCCTCGCCGTCAGTCGTCTGAATATAGATGCGATTGTCCGCAAACCAAAGTTTTCTGATGTCCATGTCAATTCCTCCGTTTGTTTACTCACCGTGAATGTTGTACCACTTAGCTCTTCGCAAAGATAGAGCCATAAAACAAACAAAGCTTAGTGGTCACTACAAATAAAAATAGTTCTGTCTGTTTTATTACGCAAAACAAGGCAAAAACGAAAAGAAAAGCCTAATTTTATGCCCGAATGTTACAGACAATAACTTTTTTACCCAAATACAGACTATGAAAGCAGCAGAAGTAGTGGAACGCCTCAACCGGCGCTTTCCCAACGAGCCTGAGTATATGCAGGCCGTGAGCCAGGTGCTTGGCACAATCGAAGAAGAGTACAACCGCCACCCCGAGTTTGAGGCGGCCAACCTTATAGAACGCCTTTGCATCCCCGACAGAATCATCACGTTCCGCGTGACGTGGGTTGACGACAAAGGACAGGTGCAGGTCAACACCGGCTACCGCGTGCAGCACAACAACGCCATCGGCCCGTACAAGGGCGGCATCCGTTTCCACGCCAGCGTAACCCCCTCCGTGCTTAAGTTCCTCGCCTTTGAGCAGACATTCAAGAACGCCCTCACCACACTGCCTATGGGCGGCGCAAAGGGCGGTTCCGACTTTAACCCCCACGGCAAGAGCGATGCCGAGGTGATGCGTTTCTGCCAGGCGTTTATGAACGAACTCTACCGCCACATCGGTCCCGACGAAGACGTGCCGGCAGGCGACATCGGCGTGGGCGGCCGTGAAGTAGGCTACCTCTTTGGCCAGTACAAGAAGCTGACGCACCAGTTTGTGGGCGTGCTGACGGGCAAGGGGCTGGAATTTGGCGGCTCGCTTATCCGTCCCGAAGCTACGGGCTACGGCAACGTTTATTTCCTCGACAATATGCTCCGTACGCGCGACATTGAACTCAAAGGCAAGACCGTGCTTGTGAGCGGCTCGGGCAACGTGGCCCAGTACACCGTGGAGAAACTCATCCAACTCGGCGCAAAGCCCGTCACCCTCTCCGATTCCGACGGCTACATCTACGACCCCGACGGCATTGACGCAGACAAGCTAGCCTACGTGATGGAACTCAAAAACGTGAAGCGCGGACGCATCCGCGAGTACGCTGAGAAATACGGCGTGAAGTACGTGGCCGGCGCACGCCCCTGGGGTGAGAAAGCCGACATTGCGCTTCCCTCGGCTACGCAGGACGAGATTGAACTCGCCGACGCACAGGCACTCGTGGCCAACGGCGTGATTGCCGTGAGCGAGGGCGCTAATATGCCCTCTACGCCCGAGGCAATCAAGGTGTTCCAAGAGGCAGGGCTGCTCTATGCGCCGGGCAAGGCTGCAAATGCCGGCGGCGTGGCTGTGTCGGGCTTGGAAATGAGCCAGAACTCCGAACGTCTCAGCTGGACGCGCGAGGAAGTGGACAGCCGCTTGAAGGGCATCATGGACGACATACACGCCAACTGCGTGAAGTACGGCACACAGCCAGACGGCTATATCAACTACGTGCGCGGCGCAAACGTGGCCGGCTTCCTCAAGGTGGCCAAGGCCATGATGGCGCAGGGCATCGTGTAAAGCCCCTTTCTTAGAAAAACAATAAACGGAGTAAGCCCGTCAAGACAAGAGCTTGGCGGGTTTACGCGCGTTCTTTACATTGCGTCAATTGGCTGCCTATTGCGGCAGTTTGCCGTATTCCTCGTCGGTGACGGGTTCGAGCCATTCGTTAGAGCTGCCCTCGGCCGGCACTTCGATGGCGATGTGCTGAAACCAGCTTGAGGCGGACGCTCCGTGCCAGTGCTTGACCTCCGGAGCTATATACACCACGTCGCCCGGCTTCAGGCGGCGTGCCGGTTCGCCCCAAGCCTGATACCATCCCTCGCCGCCTACGCAGACAAGGATTTGCCCGCTTCGGTGGTGGATGTGCCAGTTGTTGCGGCACCGCGGCTCAAAGGTGACGTTGTAGAGCGGCAGCCCCTCTGTGTTGAGGGCGGCAAGGTAGCTGTTGCCCGTAAAATACTTGGCGAAGGCCGTGTTTGCCTCGCCGATGGGGAATACGCGGTTCTCAACGGGTTTGCCCTCGCTGAACTCATCGCCCAGCACTTGCGCCACCGTCCTGCGCAAGCGGTAGCCCTCGCTCTCGCCCCCTTCGGCGGTGATGAGCGAGGAAAGGCTTCGGAGCATATCCGCCGTTAGCCCCATGTGGAGCGAGCCGCCCACGTGAGAGCGCAACTGCGGTTCAACGCCGCTTAGGCCGGAGAGGGCGGCGATGGTCACCAGTTCGCGGTCGGCAAAGCTCAGCACGTCGCGCGCAAAGATGTCGCCGAAGAGGTGCGCTTTGAGGTAGAAGTCGGTTTGCGGCGCAAAGCCGTAATTGAAAGCCTTGCCGCCGCCGAGCTGCGCCTGTACCTTTGTGCCTTGCGCCAAGGCGTTGTAATCGGCGGGTAGGGGAGAGGCTTCTTTGCCAGGGTTCAGCACCGCTCCCTCCGATTGGAGCGAGGCAACAACGTCTTGCAGCACGCCCAGGCCGTTGAGGCTGCGGGGAAAGCCCGTGTAGGCGTAGAGCTGCGAGAGAGCCTCTTTGAGTTCGCTGACTGTCACGCCCCCGGTGAGCGCATGGCGTAGAGTGGCGGCCAGGGCAGCGGTGTCGCCCTTGGCTTCGTGCAAAGCCGTCAGGGCAAGGCTGCGCTGGCGGAAGGTGAGTTCTTTGTCGGACATGGTGGGTGAAGAATTTGCGAACAAGGCACAGGCGGCTGCAAAGAGCAGCAGCGCGGCGAGTGCCAGCCGTTTCAACGAGTGTCTGTTCATGGGTATACTATATGTGTTGGTTACGCTGCAAAGGTAAGCCGGCCAACCATGCCGCCACTTACCCTTATTCACGCAATGATGTACATTTTTACGGAATATCGGCTTCCGCGTCCCTGCCTCAGCCAGTAACAACTCCTTTCGCCTCAGTCTCGCAAACCCAGCCGCCTCAGCCGAGCGGTCGGAATGGGAAAAATGCATTTTACCATAGTTCGCGTATCGAAAAACTGCATTTTAGTAAAGTTTGAGAGGCTGAAAATTGCATTTTAGTAAAGTTTGAGCGGTCGAAATTCGCATTTTAGTAAAGTTTATATGCTTGAAAGCTCTGATATTCAAGTAAATCAGAATATCTTTGCAAACACGCAGGAAATATTGACAGAAACACAAGGCGAAATGGTAGAGGAAAAAGTGATATTGCAAGTGCTTGCGGAGCAGCGCGACTATGTAAACGGCTATGCTCCGCAAGAGTGGGTGAGCCGGCGCGAAGAGAAACTTTTTGAACTCGACAGCCCGTTGGCGCAGGTAGTTATCGGCGTGCGCCGAAGCGGAAAGTCAACTCTTTGCCACAAGGTGCTGCTCGAACACGGCTTGGCGTACGGGTACGCAAACTTCGACGACGACCGTTTGGCAAAGCTCCAAACCGAAGACCTCAACACCGTGCTTTCGTGCATCTATCAGGTGTACGGCGTAGACGTGAAGTACATATTTCTCGACGAAGTGCAGAATGTGGACGGTTGGCATCTGTTTGTCAACCGCCTACTCCGCAGCGGGCTGCACATTGTAGTCACCGGCAGCAACGCAAGGCTGCTAAGCGGTGAACTTGCCACGCATCTTACAGGCCGTTACAACGAAATACGCCTCTACCCGTTCTCGTTCCGCGAATACTGCGGTTTCCACAATGTGGACGTTGCAGGGTTGACCACCAAGGCCGAGGCCGAAAGAAAACGGGCCTTTATGGCGTACATTACAGACGGCGGCTTTCCCGAGATGCAAAGCCTCGCCAACAAGCGCGGCTACGTGCAGGGGCTTATCGAGGCGATTGTCAGCAAGGATATAAAAAGACGTTTCAACATACGCAACGCCGATGCCCTGCGCAAGATAGCCAATCACCTCATCAACAATGTTTGCCAAGAGGTGAACTACGACGGTCTGTCGCAGCTGCTGGGGCTGACGGGTGTAACGGCAAAGAATTACGTGGACTACCTGCGTCAGGCATTCCTCATACAATTGCTCCCCAAACACTCGTTCAAGAGCAAAGACCGCATACGAAACTCAAAAGCCTACATCGTCGACCCAGGACTCCAAAATAACCGCGAGAACGCCTTTGCCGCCGAAAACGTGGGTTGGCGGCTTGAAAACGTCGTCTACATAGAGCTTTTGCGACGTTGTGCAAGTGAATATCTGGACATTTTTTATTTCAAGGTAACCCCTCGCGCCAAGGAGGTGGACTTCGTGGTGTGCAATCAGGACAAGGCGGTGGAACTCATACAAGTGGCTTTCGACATCGACAACGAAAAGACGTTCAAGCGCGAAACCGCCTCGCTTGTCAACGCCTCGGCACGTCTTCGCTGCGACCGCCTCACGCTAATAGCCTTTGCCCCTTCTCGAAATGTAGAGGTAGGCGGTAAAACAATCCGCATCGTATCCGCCATCGATTGGCTGCTTGGGGAAGGACGGTAATCTCCTGCATCTTTGGCAAGTAGCCGCCTAAATGCAATGTGAGCCGTGCAATGCAAAGAGTTATTACAAAAAGGTTAAAAAAGCCCGTGGGCTAATTTGCTTTTCTATACGCTAAGGCTTACCTTTGCACGAGGTAAAAGGACAAGTTTACCCTTTTTTAATGCGGTGCTTCCGCCACGATAGGGCGCGCAAGGCTCGTGAAAGTCAGAGGCTTTGCGCTGCACGGGGAAACGCCGCCTTTGCGGAAGGGAACATGGCTCTTCGGCAATCTGCTTCACTCACATTTTGAAATTACACGCCGGGACACGGCGCACCTTGCGCGGAAAGGCACTCAAACCCGAGATTGCCAGTCCGTGGGGAGGCACGCACGGCCCGTCAATTATCTAACTCTAAACCCGTTCAATAATGAATTTCATTGAAGGACTTTGGACAACGCAAATCAATGTGTCCGATTTCGTAAAGCGCAACATCACCCCGTACGAAGGCGACGCCTCGTTCCTCGTAGGAGCTACGGAGCGCACGCGCAAACTGTGGGACATCTGCTTGCAGGCACTCGAGGAAGAGCGTGCCAACGGCGGCGTTCGTTCGCTCGACCCCGACACCGTTTCGACCATCAGCTCGCACAAGGCCGGATACATTGACAAGGACAACGAACTCATCGTGGGTCTGCAGACCGACGAGCTTCTCAAGCGCGCCATCAAGCCGTTCGGCGGCATCAAGGTGGTAGAGAAGGCTTGCGCACAGCAGGGACACCCCGTCAACGAAAAGGTGAAGGACATATTCACGCACTACCGCAAGACGCACAACGACGGCGTGTTCGACGTGTACACCGAGGAAATCCGCCGTTTCCGTTCGCTGGGCTTCCTCACCGGTCTGCCCGACAACTACGCCCGCGGCCGCGTGATCGGCGACTACCGCCGCTTGGCCGTATACGGCGTTGACCGCCTCATCGAAGCCAAGGAGGCCGACAAGCAGGCTATCGGCAGCCCCATGACCGACGCACGCATCCGTCTGCGCGAGGAAGTGGCAGAGCAGATTAAGGCTTTGAAGGAAATCAAGGTGATGGGCGAATACTACGGCCTGGAACTCGGCCGCCCCGCCCAGAACGCGCAGGAAGCCGTACAGTGGGTATACATGGCCTACCTCGCTGCCGTGAAGGAGCAGGACGGCGCGGCCATGTCGCTTGGCAACGTTTCGTCGTTCATCGACATCTACATTGAACACGACCTGAAGCACAACCTCATCGACGAGACTTTCGCTCAGGAACTCATCGACCAGTTCGTGATGAAGCTCCGCATGGTGCGCCACCTGCGTATGGACGCTTACAACGAAATCTTTGCCGGTGACCCCACGTGGGTGACGGAATCGCTCGGCGGCCGCTTCAACGACGGTACGCTCAAGGTAACTAAGACCTCGTTCCGCTTCCTCCAGACCCTCTACAACCTCGGTCCTTCGCCCGAACCCAACCTCACGGTGCTGTGGAGTCCTGAACTGCCCCAGGGCTGGAAAGAGTTCTGCGCCAAGGTGAGCGTCGACACCTCGTCTATCCAGTACGAGAACGACACCCTCATGCGCGAGGTTCGCGGCGAGGACGACTACGGCATCGCCTGCTGCGTGTCCTACCAGGCCATCGGCAAGCAAATCCAGTTCTTCGGCGCACGCTGCAACTTGGCTAAGGCCCTGCTGCTCGCCATCAACGGCGGCCGCTGCGAGAAGACCGGCACCGTGATGCTCGAAGGCATTCCTACGCTCACTTCCGACACGCTCAACTACGACGAGGTGCTGAAGAACTACAAGCTCGTGCTGAGCCAGATTGCCCGCATCTACAACGACGCGATGAACATCATCCACTACATGCACGACAAGTACTACTACGAGAAGGCTCAGATGGCGTTTATCGACACCGACCCGAAGATCAACATAGCTTACGGCGCAGCCGGCTTGTCTATCGCCATCGACTCGCTTTCGGCTATCAAGTACGCCAAGGTTACTGCCAAGCGCAACGACATCGGCCTGACCGAGGCGTTCGACGTTGAGGGCGAGTTCCCCTGCTTCGGCAACAACGACGACCGTGTGGACCACCTCGGCGTTGACCTCGTGTACTACTTCGACGAAGAACTCAAGAAACTCCCCGTTTACAAGAACGCTCAGCCCACGCTTTCGCTCCTTACCATCACGTCGAACGTGATGTACGGCAAGAAGACGGGTGCAACTCCCGACGGCCGCGCAGCCGGCGTGGCTTTCGCTCCTGGCGCCAACCCCATGCACGGACGCGACAAGAGCGGCGCAGTAGCTTCGCTCGCCTCGGTGGCAAAGCTCCGCTACCGCGACTCGCAGGACGGCATCTCCAACACGTTCAGCATCGTGCCCCAGAGCCTGGGCCGCACGCCCGAGGAACGCGTGGAGAACCTCGTGACAATGATGGACGGCTACTTCACTAAGGGCGCGCACCATTTGAACGTGAACGTGCTGAACCGCGAAATGCTCGAGGACGCTATGGAACACCCCGAGAAGTACCCGCAGCTCACCATCCGCGTGAGCGGTTACGCCGTGAACTTCGTGAAGCTCTCGCGCGAACACCAGCTCGAAGTTATCTCGCGCTCGTTCCACGAACGTATGTAATGCACATATAATATATATGCGTATGTCCCGAAAACGGGACGCGTTGAAAACATCGGAAGCCCTTGTTGCCCAGGCAACGGGGCTTTCGTTTTAGGCGCGCAAGGGCAATTGCCTCGTGCGAAAGGCGTAACTTTGCGCCCGGAGAAAAGATTTTTTAGAATCATAATACAACACGAACAACAAAACGATGACAGTTTTAGCTTTTACACTCATCATGCTGCTTGCGGCCTACTGCGCCGGTCTTCTCGGCTCGCTCACGGGGCTTGGCGGCGGCGTGGTGGTGATCCCCGTGCTTACCCTCGGGTTCGGCATTGACTTCCACTATGCCGTGGGCGCGGCGCTCGTGGCCTCAATAGCCACGTCGAGCGGCTCAGGCTCGGCCTACGTCAGGGAGGGCATCACCAACATCCGCCTGGGCATGTTCCTCGAAATCGCTACCACCATCGGCGCAGTGTGCGGCGCGGCCGTGGCCATCTACCTCAACAACAACGTCATTGCCGTTATCTACGGCTGCGTCCTGCTCCTCACGGCCGCCATGCAGCAGCGCCGCAAGAGCGACCACGAGGGCGTGAAGGGCAGCGAAATGGCTCGCCGCCTCAAGCTCTTCGGCACTTGGCCGCAAAAGGACGGCACTGTCAAGAGCTACGAGTTGCGTAACGTGGGCGGCGGCTTCGGCGTGATGTACATTGCCGGCATCCTCTCCGGCATCCTCGGCATCGGCTCGGGCGTGCTGAAAGTGCTGGCCATGGACGCTATGATGAAAGTACCCTTCAAAGTTAGCACCACCACGTCCAACTTCATGATGGGCGTAACGGCTTGCGCCTCGGCCGTAATCTACGTGCAACGCGGCGTGATAGCCCCCAGCATTGCCTGTCCCGTGATGATCGGCGTGCTTTTCGGCGCGCTCACCGGCGCACGCCTGCTCAAGCGGATGAACGTCAGCCTGTTGCGCAAGATATTCTGCGTGGCCATCACGCTCGTTGCGCTCAACATGATTTGGCAGGGCTTCTCGGGCAAGTACTAACAGTTCACCAATCTCAAAAGCATAGACAATATGGCTGAAAACACACTACATACAACGGGCGAGGCGCGCAAACCCAAGCACGACATACAGCAGCTCGTGGGCAACACCCTGCGCTTCGGCGTGAGCCTGGCCTGCCTCGTGGCATTCATCGGCGGCGTTATCTACCTCGTGAAGCACGGCGGCGAAGCGTTCTCAATCGACGACTACAAAAACTTCGCCTACGGCAACGCCGCCCAGCACGCCGAATACACCACGCTCCGCGGAATAGGGGAGGGGCTCGTGTCGTTCACTGCCGTGGGCTGGATACAGACGGGCGTGCTTATACTCATCCTCACGCCCATCATGCGTGTGCTGCTCTCGCTCTTCGACTTCCTGCAAGAGCGCGACTGGCTCTACGCCCTCATCACGGCAATCGTACTTGCCGTAATCATCAGCAACTCTCTCGAAGGATTTAAGTAAACCGCTATGACTGAATGGGAAAAGATGCAGGACGGTCAAGTATATGATGACTTTGACCGCGACCTGTTCAACCGCCGCGTGGAAGCCAAGAAACTCTTCCGCGCCTACAACCGCACCGGCGACGACGAAACGCAAGTGCGAGCTGACATCATGCGCCGCCTGTTCAAGGCGGTGGGGCACAACGTATGGATTGAGCCGGACTTCCGTTGTGAGTTCGGCAAAAATATCACTTTCGGCGACGACGTGTACGTCAACTTCGGGTGCGTCATTCTCGACTGCGGCCCCGTGACCATTGGCAACCAAGTGCTGATAGGTCCCAACGTGGGCATCTACGACGCCAACCACGCCCTCGACGCCAAGGAGCGCATGGACGGCGCATTGCTGCCCGGCAGCGTCACTATCGGCAACCGCGTGTGGATTGGCGGCGGCACAATCATCCTGCCCAACGTGACCATCGGCGACGACACGGTCATCGGGGCGGGCAGCATCGTCACCCGCAGTGTGCCGAGCGGCGTAGTGGCGGTGGGCAACCCCTGCCGAGTGCTGCGCAAGCTTACCGAGGCCGACAAAATAGGCTACTCCGCTCCCCGGCACTAAATGCGCTAAAAACGATTAAGCGGCGGCGCAACCCTCCATGCAAAAGAGGGCTGCGCCGCCGCTTTATATTGTCACATGAACGTAACAGTATACACGCTTTGTTTGCAAAAATTCAGCCGTTATGCAATTAGCCTTGCCGAAGTTTACGTTTTCTCAACGATAGCCCGTAACTTTGTAAAGCGCGAAGGGGAAGAGCGTGCGCTTTTCCCCGGGCATTCGTCCTTGAAACACACATTGCAAACCATACGGCAAACCATCGCAAAACACTGAAACGGCATGAGCTTTAACCTTCCCAAGACCGACAAAAAGAGAGTTGTTATCGTAGGCGGCGGCTTCGGCGGCCTGAAACTCGCCAACAAGCTGCGCAAAAGCGATTTCCAAGTGGTGCTTGTTGACCGCAACAACTACCACCAGTTCCCCCCACTCATTTACCAAATCGCCTCGGCCGGCATTGAGCCAAGCTCCATATCGTTCCCCTTCCGCAAGATTTTCCAGAAGCGCAAGAACTTCTTCTACCGCATGGCGGAGGTGCGCTCCATCTTCCCCGAACACAAAATCATCCAAACGTCTATCGGCAAGGTCAGCTACGACTACCTCGTGCTGGCGGCCGGTGCCACGACAAACTTCTTCGGCAACCAAAACGTGGCCGCTGAGGCTATGCCCATGAAGAACGTGAGCGAAGCCATGGGCCTGCGCAACGCCCTGCTCGACAACTTTGAGCGCGCCCTCACCTGCGCCACCGACAAGGAACGCCAGGAACTGCTCAACGTGGTCATCGTGGGCGGCGGCGCAACGGGCGTGGAGATTGCCGGTGCGCTGAGCGAAATGAAAAACTTCGTGCTGCCCAAGGACTACCCCGACCTGCCCACGTCGCTCATGCACATCTACCTCATCGAGGCAGGCCCGCGCCTCTTGGCCGCCATGAGCGAGGAGTCGAGCCAAAAGGTGGAGAAGTATCTCCGCACAATGGGTGTCAACGTGTTGCTCAACAAGATGGTGACCGACTATAAGGACCACAACGTGATGCTCCGCGACGGCAGCAGCATAGCCACCCGCACGTTTATCTGGGTGAGCGGCGTGGCGGCGCAGCCCGTGGGCAACCTCGACGACAGTCACCTCGGCCGCGGACGGCGCATCGTGGTCGACGCCTTCAACCGCGTTGAGGGCCTCGACGGCGTGTTCTGCATCGGCGACCAGTGCATCATGCCCGAGGGCGACGACAAGTGGAAGGGCGGACATCCGCAGTTGGCCCAAGTGGCCATTCAGCAGGGCAACAACCTCGCCCGCAACCTCAAGCGTCTCGCAGCCGGCAAGGAGATGAAGCCGTTCCGCTACAAAAACCTCGGCACAATGGCCACCGTGGGCCGCAACCGCGCCGTGGCTGAGTTCAGCAGCATGAAGTTCGGCGGCTTTCTGGCCTGGGTGCTTTGGCTCGTGGTGCACCTCCGTTCCATCCTCGGCGTGCGCAACAAGCTCATCGTCCTTTTCAACTGGCTCTGGAACTATGTTTCCTACTCGCAGTCGCTGCGCATGATTATCTACGCCAAAAAGGCCAAGGAGGTGGTAGAGCGCGAAAAGCGGCTCGCTTCCACTCACTGGGGCACCGACCTCATGAGCGAGGGTTCGGAAGACACCGCCAGCAATCCCGACGAAGAGAAGTAACAGCCCCTTGGGCTAACCCATCCATGTAATAGGCATAATACGCAGAACGTGCATATTATGCCTATTATGCGTAGGTAACGCCCGTACCCATACTCCCCCATGCCCCATAAACCCGGCGCACGCTTGCTGATATTGCACGCATTTTGTACTTTTGCGCAGTATTTTAACGCAAACGCTCCGTCGGCACGGCTCGTGCGGCGCACGGACACGAACACTAATCACATTATGACTCACAATCTTTTGAAAGGGAAGCGCGGCATCATTTTCGGCGCGCTCAACGAAGACTCTATTGCCTGGAAAGTGGCTGTCAAGGCCGCCGAAGAAGGCGCGCAGATAGTTCTCAGCAACACGGCAATGGCCCTGCGCATGGGCACGCTCAACAAACTGGCCGAGCAAATCGGCGCTACGATAATCGCCGCCGATGCCACCAACGTGGACGAACTCACCAACGTGTTCCAGCAAGGCATGGAAGTGCTTGGCGGCAAGGTTGACTTCGTGCTCCACTCCATCGGCATGAGTCCCAACGTGCGCAAGCACCGCACCTACGACGACCTCGACTACAACTACCTCCAGAAGACGCTCGACATCTCTGCCATCTCGTTCCACAAAATGCTCCAAGCCGCCAAGAAGCTCGACGCTATCGCTGAGTACGGCTCGGTAGTGGCTCTCACCTACGTGGCCTCGCAGCGCACGTTCTACGGTTACAGCGACATGGCCGACGCCAAGAGCATGCTCGAAAGCATCGCCCGGTCGTTCGGCTACATCTACGGCCGCGAAAAGCACGTGCGCATCAACACCATCTCGCAAAGCCCCACCGCCACGACGGCCGGCAAGGGCATCAAGGAGATTGACAACATGATGGACTTCGCCGACAAGATGTCGCCTCTGGGCAACGCCAGCGCCGAGGACTGCGCCGACTACTGCGTGATGATGTTCTCCGACTTCACCCGCAAGGTCACTATGCAGAACCTCTTCCACGACGGTGGCTTCTCGTCGATGGGCATGAGCCTCCGCGCCATGAACCAGTACGCCAAGGACATGAAGCCCTACGAGGACGAAAACGGCAAGGTAATCTACGGATAAACTACTAACCACTCTGCGCTATGGGCATATTCTCTTCTCTCTTCGGCACGTCGGCTCCGTCGCCGAACGGCAAGTTCGACATTCTGCGCGACGACGGTTTGCGCGCCATGCAGATGGGCGAGCTTCCCTATGCCGAAAAGTGCTTCACCGCCGCCCTTGAAGTTAAGGACGACCTCCGCACGGCTAGTTTCCTCGCCGAGGTCTACCTGCGCATGGACAATTGCGAAAAGGCCCTGCCCCTTTTGCAGCGGCTCGCCGCCTCGCCCGAGGGCAACGTGGAGGTTCGCCTGCTCCTTGCCCAGACGCTTGGCAAACTTCGTCGCTACGACGAGGAAAAGGACGTTTGCCAGCAGCTCGCCGACGAGAACCCCGGCGAGCCGCGCGCCCTCTGCCTCATGGCCGAGGCCGAGTTTGGCTCTGACGACCTCATACCCGCCATTGCCCACCTCACGCAGTGCCTCGCTCTGCGCGAGGACTATACGCAGGCTCGCTTTCTGCGTGCCAAGGTGCTGGCTAAGATGCAGCAGCTCAACGATGCTCTGGCCGACGTGGACGAACTCCTCAAGTGCGATGCCGCCGACGTTGACTGGCGGTTGCTGCGTGCGCGGATCTACTTGCAGCTTGGGCGCACCGACGAGGGCGTGGCCGACCTCAGGGAGGTGCTTAGCCAAAACCCATTCTGCGACGAGGCCATCCTGCTCCTTGGCCAGAGCTACGAGCAGGGTGAACGGTGGAAGGAGGCTCTGGCCGTCTACGACGAGGCCATTGAGCAGCGCGACAACTTCGCCCTGGCCTATAAGGCGCGCGGACAGGTGAAGTTCCGCCTCGGCGACTCTAAGGGCGCAGCCGACGACCTGAAAAAGGCCCTCACACTCTCCCCCGAGGTGGAGGCGTCTATCGACGGCGAGTTCACAACCATCGAAAACGAACTCAAACAACGGTACAAAAGCCTCAATCCCTACGGCTTCTGACCCAGCCCACCGTCCCCATAGCGCACAACAAAACTAAATGAGGCGAAGTTCCAAAGTCGGAACTTCGCCTCGTTGGCGTATTGGATGGAGTGAGTGGTTACATTACATGACTGCCCTGTCTGCAAAGGGTATGCGTATCAAAAAAACTCCGCTCCGTTATGCATTTTCACAATGCAACGGAGCGGAAACTGTTTTCAGACAATGGGGCTGCTACAAATGTTTATTTTTCATGGTGATTGTTTTGCGTGGTGGTCTGTGTTGCAGCGGGAGCGGATTCCGTCGGGACACTGACGGGAATCATCTTCAGACTGCGTATGCTGAATTTGCTCGTCTGTCGCCCTGTGGGCGGCGTGTGGGTGGCTACTTCGGGGCAGTTGGTGAATCCCACCTTGATGGTTCCGCCTTTGTGGTAGAACACGTCGCTTTCGGCATAACTCCATGAGCTGGCCATTTTGTTCAGCCCTTCGGCATCGTATTTTGACGCGCTGTCAGTGAGCAGTCCCAGACGGGCAAGTTCCTTGGCACTCTTGTTGTGGAGGTTGCCCAGTTTGTCTTCTGTGAAAGGCGGGACGTAAACGAAGGTATACTTGACGGGGAACGAGTCCGTGAGGGCGTACGCCAACGTGCGGTCGCCGTTCGATTGGCCTACGACGGCCAGTCGGTAGTAACCCGCCGGCTTGTTGTAGGTGGTGAAGAAATGCACCTTCATGGGCTGTGCCTTTTTGTCGTTGTGTTCAAAGTTGAGGCAGCGAGTATTCTGGGTGTCGTAGTCGTCATCATCATCGTCGTCATTATCGTAGTGGCATGAGTTGGCGGCCGTCCATTCCTCCGTGTCGTTGAAGCAGTAGCCGTTGGCGTTGCAGTTTTCGTATGCGCCAATGGTCCATCCTTCTTCTTCAAGGTCGTCGCGCTGGTCGTTCCACAAGAAGTAGCCGCCGGTGGAGTTTTCTTTTAGTTGCATCTCGTGGATGGCCTCTTTGGTACGGATGTTGGAATATACCGTGCAGGACACGGCAGCGGCGAACGACACAATGGCCAGAACGGCAAGCGTCATTGTGCGTTTCACGCCCATCGCCGCCGTATTGTTGCGCTTGAGCATCCAGCGTAGAATGCCGTAGAGCGCGATGCTGAGGAATGCGATGCCAAAGCCGCATGCACCCCAGACGCTCCATTGCAGATCGGGCATGGTGTGCATCATCCTTATCCAGTCGGTGTCGCCCAATGTGTCGGCATTGCTTAATGCGGAAGCGCAGCAAACGGCGTATAGCACCACGCCGATGAAGATGAAGAGACCAATCAGCAACGACGTAACGATGCTGAGCATGATAAACTGTACCATGAAAAGCACAATGCGGAACAGCGTTCCCAGCACGCTGTGTGCCGAGTTTTGGAATTCGGGCGACGACATATAGTTGCGTGCCGCATTGGCCTGTCTCATCAGTTCTTCGTTGATGGAAGCCGGGTTTACGGGACGGCCCTGCATGAGGAGTCGCTCTTCGGCGGTGTGTGCTTGCGGTATGATGGCCCAGGCTATGAGGTAGACAATGCCTACGGTGGAGAAACTGGCCAGACAGAGCAACACGGTGATGATGCGCCAGGGCAAGGGGTCGTTTGCACCGAAATATTTGCAAAGGCCGCTCAACACACCGCCTATAATCTTGTCGTCGGGGTCGCGGTAGAGTTTGCGTTCGGCAAAGAACTTTTTGCGTTTCTGCTCGTCGTTAGGCGACGGCGTGGGAGGGTCTGGCGGCGTTTCGCTGTCCTCGCTGTTGTTGGCAGCGCTGTTGGGGGTTGCGCTGGCTTCCTCGTTTTCTTCGTCCATTTGCTCGGGGTTGCCAATGCGGTGTATGATGTCCTGTATGTGTTCAATGCTGATGGCTTCGGTGCCTTCGGCTTTGAGGTCGGAGAGGATTTCCGCCACGCGGTGTTCAATGTCGTCGGCTATTTCGTCGCCGCCTTCGCGCTTGGCAAAGTAGGCTTTCATGTTGGCCAGATACTGTTCGAGCAACTGGCAGGCATCTTCGTCTATGGCGTAAAGCGAACCGTATAGGTTGATGGTGATGTTTTTCTTCATGATGCTTTTCTGTTTGTGGGTATTGACTTACGGAGAAAAACTGCTTGCAGGCGTGCTCAGCAAGGAGTCTGTGTAGTCTCTTCTTTGGTTGGCGTGGGCGGCGTCTCATCCGATGGGGGAGGAGACGGTGTGGCTGCAGTAGGGCTCTTGAGCACTCCTACGGTGTAGGTCAGTTCGTTCCATGCCGCGTCGAGTTCGTTGAGGAATGCTTGTCCGTCGGCTGTCAGCGTGTAGTATTTCCGTGGCGGCCCTTGTTTGGACTCTTGCCACTCGTAGGCGAGCAGTCCGTCCTTTTTGAGGCGAGTGAGCAATGGGTAGAGCGTGCCTTCGACCACTATCAGTTCGGCTTCTTTCAGCTTGGTGATAATGTCTATGGCGTAGCTCGACTGCCGGCTTAGCAGGAGCAGGATGCAATATTCCAACATGCCCTTGCGCATCTGCGATTTTGCATTGTCTACGTTCATGTGAAATGGTTTTATGATGTAACTCTTGCGAAGCCGGCTACGGCCGTCTGCCGGTCTCGCATCGCAAATGTATGTAAAACATAAGTACATTGCAATGCAAGGTACTAAGAAAACTTGCTGATTTAATATCCGTTAAGAATAGAAACGGGGCTATTGGAGGTTATTTGGCAAAAAATATCACTTCTGCAGGGCGAAGGAGCGTCATGAACTTGTTTAGTGTGCGAATGTTCAAATATGCAAATGCTCAAATGGGCTACGTTTGCGGGAGAGCGCGAATGCGTTGGTTGGTGAGGGGGGCTTAACAGGCCGATATGCGTGCCGGAAACCCCGACACGCATATTTCATTCTTGTGCAACAGTTCTGTAACTGGATGGGCGGAACTTTGCAGCATCAAACTTTGAGAACTTATTTAATTCACTTCAACAGTTATGCGAAAACAAACTTTCAAGGTGCTTGCCCTCACTGGTCTTATGGGCATGGCAACGGCTGCCGTCTTCACGTCGTGCAGCGACAACAACGACGCTACTGAACAAACCGGCGACTCACGCAAGTGGGGTACCAACGGCGGACTCAAGTCGGCCGACAACCTGCTTTTCGACGGCAACCAGATTGGCAACGGCGACAAGGAGTTTGTGTTTACGGGCAAGCAGACCTTGAAGAAGGGCGTTTACACGCTCAAGGGCTGGGTGTACATTGCCGACGGCGCGGAACTCACCATTGAGCCGGGTACCATCATCAAGGGCGACAAGCAGACCAAGGCCGCGCTCATTGCCGAACGCGGCGGCAAGCTTATTGCCCAAGGCACGGCCACAGACCCCATCGTGTTTACCTCGGCACAAGCCAAGGGACAGCGCAAGCCCGGCGACTGGGGCGGTGTAATCCTCTGCGGAAAGGCTCCCCACAACGCCAGCGAGGCGCAGATTGAGGGCGGGCCGCGCACGAAGCACGGCGGCACCGACGCACACGACAACTCGGGCGTGCTGAGCTACGTACGCGTGGAGTTTGCCGGCTTCCCGTTCGACGTGGACAAGGAAATCAACGGCGTAACCCTCGGTTCGGTGGGCGACGCCACGAAGATAGACCACGTGCAGGTGAGCTACTCGAACGACGACTCCTTTGAGTGGTTCGGCGGTACGGTCAACTGCAAATACCTCATCGCCTACAACGGCTGGGACGACGACTTCGATACCGACAACGGCTTCTCGGGCCATGTGCAGTACGGCCTGGCCGTTCGCGACCCTCGCATTGCCGACAAGAGCCAGAGCAACGGCTTTGAGAGCGACAACGACGCAAGCGGCTCTACCGCAAGTCCCGTCACCACGGCCACGTTTAGCAACATCACCTTCATAGGCCCGAAAGAGGGCGCGTCGGATTTCGCCAACAACGACAAGTATATCACCGGCGGCTCCATGAACCCCAACAACGGCTCGGGTCTTGGCAAGTTCCAGGCCGCCATGCAGATTCGCCGCGGCTCGCGCCTGAACTGCATCAACTCCATCGCCCTCGGCTGGCCCATCGGCCTGATAATCGACAGCGAGAAGGGCGACACGCGCCAACAGGCTGAGAACGGACAGATTCGTTTGCAGAACATCTGGTTCGCCGACATGGACGTGACAGGCTCCGACGCCAACAAAGAGTACCGCGACGTGCGCGTGGACTACGTGAACAAGCAAGCCGTGACCGACGAGACGAAGAAGTCGTGGTCGTCCACCTTCTTCCTGGCTCAGAGCGGAAACAAGGTTTCCTCGCTCACCGAAATGCTCCTCACGGGCAAGGGCCTGCTCACGGGGCTTAACGTCAACTTCATGCCCAGCGCCGCCAGTCCGCTCCTCACGGCAGCCTCGTTTACCGGCGTAAGCAGCTCGTGGTTCGACAAGGTAAGCTACATCGGAGCGTTCTCCGCCACCGACAACTGGCTGCAAGGCTGGACGAACTTCGACCCCGAGAACACCGACTATTGATTGCTGACATCCCAACGCTACGGAAAGAGCCGGGGGCTTATGGCCTCCGGCTCTTTCGGCGTGTGTGGGGTGTGACAGTCCCCGATGTAGTAAAAACTATCTTCGGGGTAGTGAAAACTTTCCCCGTACTTGTGAACAGATACTTGCTAAGAAGCAGATTGAATACTTGCAAGTATTCAATCTGCTCCTTGCCAAGTATTCAATGTGTCGCTTGCCAAGTATTTATCGTCCAGCCCGGGGACGGGAACGGCGTGGCGGCGCACGGCGGCGTTAACGGGCGGTCTCGGCCGGGAAAACGTGCTTCCCGAAGTTGATGTCCATGGCCCGGTAGAACGACGGCTCCTGCTGCAGACGCTTTACGAAGTCGGGATACTTGCGCAGAGTCTGCGGTGTCCAGGCAGCCTCGGCCACGGCGGCCAGGCGCGGGAACATCAAGTATTGGAGCGTCGGGGCGTTTTCCACCCATTCCGTCCAGAAGTTAGCCTGCACGCCCAGGTATTTGCTGCAAAGGGCGGAGTCAACCCCCTGCTGCGGCACGTAGTTGTAGACCGCCTCAACCGTCTCCGTGCCGTAGCCCTGCGAGCGCGGCTCCCATACGTCCTTGCTCTGGCGGCGGTTGATGTAGTAGGGGATTTGCGGCGTGAGGATGGTTGTCAGCCCGCGCTGCGCCGCGTCCTTGGCGGCTGCGTCGGCTCCCACCCATGCCATCACGGTGATGTCCGTGCCGAGGGGTGCGGTGTTGCCGTGCAGCACCTCGTTCCAGAAAATGAGTTTGCGCTGCTCAGCCTTTGGCTTCCCGGCAATGTGTTCCTTGAGCTGGCGGTAGAAGTTGATTTGCAGGTCGCGGTAGTTCGTGCTGCCCAGGGCTTTGAGCTGCGCTTGGCAGCCGGCGTTGGCGCGCCACTTGTCCACGGGGCATTCGTCGCCGCCGAGGTGGATGTAGCCGAAGGGGAAGAGGTCGGTCAGTTCGTCCACCACGTCCTTGGCGAACTGCACGGCCTGCGGGTTGCTCACGTTGATTACGTCGGCCGACACCCCTTGGTAGAGCCATACGTCGTGGGCGTTCTCAGGGTCGCAAGCAAGCAGTTCGGGGTAGGAAGCCACGGCCGCCTGCGAGTGTCCGGGAATGTCCACCTCGGGCACAATCTCGATGAAGCGGTCGCGGGCGTAGGCCACCACCTCGCGTATGTCGTCCTGCGTGTAGAAGCCCCCGTAGCGTTCGCCGTCGGGGCGTGTCGGCCCCCATCCCAGCACGCGGCTGTGGCGCCAGGCACCGGTGGTGGTGAGTTCGGGGTATTTCTTTATTTCGATGCGCCAGCCCTGATCCTCCGTGAGGTGCCAGTGAAAGCGGTTCATCTTGTAGGCGGCCATTGCGTCAATGATTTTCTCCACCTCCTTTTTGCCGAAGAAGTGGCGGCCCTCGTCGAGCATAAATCCGCGCCAGCCAAAGCGAGGCGCGTCCTCAATCTGCACGCACGGCACGGCGAGCGAGTCACTGCTGTCCTCCTTTGCCCCGGCCAGCACCTGGCGCGAGGGAAGAAGCTGCTGAAGCGTTTGCAGGGCGTAGAAGAAGCCGGCGGGACGGGCAGCCTCAACGCTGATTTGCCCCTCGTCGACGCGTAGGCGGTAGGCCTCGGGCGCAAGCGACGCGTCGAGGCGCAGTTGAAGCTTGGCCTTGCCCTTCACCTGCTTGAACTTCACGCCGGTTGAGGCTGTGAACTTGTCGGTAAACCGTTGCAAAACGGCACGCACGCTGTCGCCCTCGTAGGCCGGGGCAGAGGCGGACATCAGCGCGGGGAAGGAGAACGAGCCGCCGCATTGCTCCACCTTTTGCGGCAGAGGAATGAGCGAGAGCGGCTGTTGAGCCAGGGAAATGAGGGGAGATACGGCTACGGCCGCGGCAAGAAAGATACGGGCTATGCGGTTCATTTGGCAGAGAGGGTTTCGTTCGACAATGTTTCCCAGAACGCTTCGAGGTCCGTGTCGAGTCCGGCCATGAGGTCGCCGCTCAGCACGATGGTGTCGTCGTCGACGAGGTAGAGGTCGGCAATGATTTCGCGGTCCTCGCCGGCCAGCACGTACGAGTAGGGTTTCAGCACGGCCACGTTCTCCGTTACGTCCTTTATGCGCCCGATGGCATCGGTCAGGACGGGTTGCACGGCGGCGTAGAAGTCCTCGTCGGTGTTGTCGAGCCACTGCTCCACCACGCAGCGCGTCAGTTCGTTGTCATCGTCGTCGAAGATGAGCAGCTCGCCGCTCTCCTGCTTCACTTGCAGCACAATGTCGGTGAGGGGGTAACACTCAGCCTCGCTCGGGAACTTCGAGGCCGCCTTGCGCAGGGCGCGCTCTATCTGCTGATAGGTTTGTTCGTTGGCAATCATAGTATGGGAAATGTGTTTCACGGGTCGTTGCCCGAAGGGATAGTAGGGCAAAAGTACTTTTTTCCCCTTGCCCTGCAAAACGCAAGCCCTACGAACTTTTGCGGTAGCTCCATACGGCCCATACGCTCATGGCCGTGGCCGACACGCCCAAAGCCAGTACCTGCCGCCAGATGCACGCGAAGTCGCCGCCGCGGACAAACACCGTGCGGATGGCGTCGATGAAGTAGTGCATGGGGTTGGCGTAGGTGGTGAGGTAGGCCCAGCGGGGCATGGACCGCACGGGCGTGAACAAGCCGCTCAGGAGCAACAGGCACACCACGATGAACCACATGACGAAAACGGCCTGCTGCATGGTGTCGTTGCAGTTGGAGATGACCAGCCCCAAGCCGCTGAACGTCAGGGCAAGGAGCATGGCGAGCAGGTAGATGAGCCAAAGGCTGCCCGCCGACGTGATGCCGTAGACCGCCCACGCCAGAAAGAAGCATACCGACATCACCACGAGGGCGACGAGCCAGTAGGGAATGAGCTTGGCGAGGATGAAGCTCATTCGGCTCACCGGCGTGACGTTGATGGCCTCGATGGTGCCTTTCTCCTTTTCGCCCACAATGTTGAGCGCGGGCAGAAAGCCGCAGAGCAGCATGACGAGAATGGCCATGAGCGAGGGAATCATGAAGAGCTTGTAGTTGAGGTGCTTGTTGTAGAGATAGAGCGCGGACACGCCGGGCGAGGCAGCCTCGCCGCGGCCCTGCGCCATCGAGGCCACGTGGCGGCCGACGATTTGCGTGAGGTAGGCGTTGCCCATGCTTCCCTTTGTGCCGTTGACAGCGTTGACCGCCACGTGCACCTGCGGGCGGCGGCCAAGCTGCGTATCGCGCTCGAAGTGGGGCGGTATCTCCACTACGGCATCGGCGCGCGAGTGTTCCACTTCGGCGATTGCCTCGCGGTAGGAGGCGCACTGTCCGCCGAACACGAAGTAGCGGCTCGCCGCAATGCGCTGCACGAGGCGCGCCGAGGCGGCGGAGCGGTCGTTGTCGACCACGGAGACCACAATGTTCTTCACCTCCATATTCATCACCCACGGCATGACGCACATGATCATGACGGGAAAAACGAGGATGAGGCGGGGAATGAACGCGTTGCGGCGCATTTGCAGAAACTCCTTCTGCAGGAGATATTTCAAAGTCATAGCGTGAACGGGGTTATTGCAGACGTTTCTTGAAGTTGAGCAACGCCGCGCCGAGCAGCACGGCGAGCATGGCGAGAAGCACCGCCACCTCAGAAGCCGCCTTGTCGACGCTAACGCCCATAATCATGAGTTTGCGGATGGCGGCAATGTAGTAGCGCGGCGGCAGGACGGCAGAGATGCATTGCAGCACCCGGGGCATACTCTCTACGGGATACATCATGCCGCTGAGCAGGATGCTGGGCAGCATGAGCATCATGGCCGACGCGAGCAGGGCGGTGAGCTGCGTGCGTGCCACGGTGCTGATGAGCAGTCCGAGCGACAGAGCCACAAGGATGTACACGCCCGAAACGGCGTAGATCCAAAACAGACTGCCCGCCACCGGCACGCCGAGAACGAAGCGCGATATGAGAAGAATGCCCGTGAGCATGACGAACGACAGCACGAGGTAAGGCACCACCTTGGCCACCAGTACGAGTATGGGGCGCACGGGACTTGCCAGCAGCACCTCCATGGTGCCTTGCTCCTTTTCGCGGACAATGCTGACGCTCGTCATCAGGGCGCAGATGAGCATGAGGAGCATACCCATGATGCCCGGCACAAAGTTGTAGCAACTGCGCATTTGCGGATTGTAGAGCAGGCGCGAACTGACGGGGGCGGCTGATTGCGAAAGGATTTGCGAGGCGTAAGCGGTGTACATCTGCGCCATGTTGGGGTCGCTGCCGTCGGTGATGAGCTGCACGCCGCCCCGCGAGGCATACTTAGGGGCGAATACCACGGCCATGTCGGCTCGTTGCTGGCGGATGAGCCGTTCGGCCAGTGCCGGCGTTTCGGCGCGGGCAACGATGCTGAAATATTCGCTTGCGCTGAGAGCCTCGATGCGCCGCTGCGTAAGGTGGTCGGCCGAGGACGTGACCACCACCGTGCGGACGTTGCGCACGTCGGTAGAGATGGCGAAGCCGAAGAGCAGCATCATCGTGACGGGCATTCCGAAGAGGATGAGCATGGTGCGCCTGTCGCGCAGAATGTGGCGCATCTCTTTAAGTACAAAGGCGGTGAACTGTTTCATTGACGGGTAGATTGGCGGGCGAGATGGGTGAATACGTGTTCCATGTCGGGCTGGGCAAAACGGCTCTTGAGTTCGGCGGGCGTGCCGAGGGCGCGGATTTTTCCGTCGACCATAATCGACACGCGGTCGCAGTATTCGGCCTCGTCCATGTAGTGCGTGGTGACGAACACGGTGATGCCGCGGTCGGCCGCCTCGTAGATGAGTTGCCAGAACTGGCGGCGCACGGCAGGGTCGACACCGCCCGTAGGCTCGTCGAGAAATACAATTTCAGGTTCGTGGAAGATGCTGACCGAGAACGCCAGTTTTTGCTTCCAGCCCAGGGGGAGACCGGCCACGATGTCGTCGGCGTGGGCGGCGAAGTCGAGGCGGCTGAGCAGTTCGTCCGTCTTGCGGCGGATGCCGGCTGGGCGCATGCCGTAGATGCCGCCGAAGAGGCGTATGTTCTCGCGCACGGTGAGGTCGTCGTAGAGCGAGAAACGCTGACTCATGTAGCCGATGTGACGCTTTATCTGTTCAAACTCCGTGAGCAGGTCGCAGCCAGCCACCCGACCGCTGCCCGAGGTGGGGCGGCTTAGGCCCGTGAGAATGTGCATGGCCGTGGTCTTGCCTGCGCCGTTGGCCCCGAGAAAGCCGAATATCTCGCCGCGCCTGACAGAGAACGAAATGTCGTCTACAGCGCGGAATGAGCCGAATGCCTTGACCAGGTGCGACACTTCCACCACGTTGTCGCCCATAGGCCCGTATGCGGCGTGAGTGAGGCCGGGCGGGTTGAAAATGTCGCGGAACTTGCGGAGAATGTCCTCGGGCGAGCCGATTCCCTGCACCTGTCCCTCGTGGAGGAAAGCCACGCGGTGGCAGCGGCGTACCTCGTCGAGGTAGGGCGTTGAGACTACGACGGTGACGCCCTCGGCTGCAAGCGACTCCAACACGTCCCAAAACTCGCGGCGGCTCACAGGGTCGACCCCCGTGGTGGGTTCGTCGAGCAAAAGAATGTCGGGGTTGTGAACCAGGGCGCACGAAAGGGCCAGCTTCTGCTTCATGCCGCCCGAGAGCGCGCCAGCCTTGCGATGGCGGAACGGCTCTATCTGCGAGTAGACGGGACGTATGCGGCTGTATTCCGCCTTGACCGTTGTGCCGAACAGCGTGGCGAAGAAACGGAGGTTCTCCTCGACGGTGAGGTCCTGATAGAGCGAAAACTTGCCCGGCATGTAGCCTATGCGCTTGCGTATGTCGGCCATGCCGCCCACGGTGTCGAAGCCCAGAACGGAGGCTTTGCCCCCGTCGGGCAGGAGGAGCGTGGCGAGGATGCGGAAGAGCGACGTCTTGCCCGCCCCGTCGGGACCGATAAGTCCGAACAACTCGCCCCGGCCTACCGAAAGGCTTACGTCGCGCAGCGCGCGGACCTTGCCGTAACGCTTGCTCACGCCCTGCACTTCAATAGCATTGTCCATACTCGCTTAGAATTTTACTTCGCCGTACATGCCCGTCTTGACGTAGCCGTCGTTCTTCACCGCCACCTTGACGGCGTAGACAAGGTCGGCCCGCTCGTCGTCGGTGAGGACCGTCTTGGGCGTAAACTCCGCCTCTTGCGAAATCCACGTCACGCGGCCGGCGTATTCCTTGCGCTCGTTGTTGCCGTAGTCGGCGTAGACCTTGGCCGCCTGACCGAGGCGCATGCTCCCCAGCTGATGCGAAGTGACGTAGGCACGAAGGTAAACGCAGTCCGTATTGGCCACCTTGAACAGCGGTTTGCCCACCGTGGCAAACTCTCCCTGTTCGGCGTACTTCACCAGCACCGTGCCGCCAATGGGCGAGCATATGCGGCACTTGCGCAGTTGGTCGGCCACGATGAGCCACTGCGTGTCAGCCGTGCCAATTTGGGCGTTGAGGCTGTTGGTGGACGTGTTGAGTGCGGAGAGCTGCGCTTCGAGTTGACGTTCGAGTACCTGCACTTGGCTGCGCGCGTCGTCGAGCGTTTTTGTGCCGGCTGCGCCGTCGGTTACGAGCCGCGAGGCGCGCGCATATTCCTCGCGAGCCTTGGCAAGCTGTTCCCTCGTGGCGGCCACCTGCTTGGCGCGGTCGGGACGCTGGGCGGCGTAAACCTGCTTGGTCGCCCCTATCTGGCGCAGTTGCAGGGCGAGCTGCGTGGTGTCGATGAGGCCCACTTGACTGCCCTTGGCGATGCGGTCGCCCTCGTTGACGGAGAACTCCATGAGCTTGCCGTTCTGTTCGGCCGAGACGGTGACTTCCGTTGCCTCGAAAACGCCCGTTGCGTCGTAGTTCTTTGTTTCGCCGCCGCACGAGGTGAGGAACAGAGACGCGAGAGCGATGCTGAAAACGTATTGTTTACTCTTCATTGTTGATATGCTTTTGGTTGTACATTTCCTTTAACAATAAGATTTCGTGCTGCGCTTTCTCGCCCCGCGCCATGCTGACGGCGAGGATGTGGCGCAGGAGTTCGTTGACACTCTCCGTGCCGGCCTTGACGCGGTTTTCGCTTGTGGTGCGGATGCTCTCGCGAAGGCGGACAATCTCGTCGTCGTGCGCCAGTTGCTTGCGGAGCGAAGCGGCGGCTCCGGTCGCTTCCTCGTTTTGGAGGTGGTTGTTCAGGAGGAACGTGGCCCGTTCGGTGTCGTACGTGGCCCGTTCAAGTTCGAGTTTGCGCAGGTCGTTGCGCCGGGTGTAGAGTGCGCCGATGTTCCACGATACCGATATTCCGGCGGCCAGCAGCCCGTTGCGGACGAGGCTGCTCACCTGCGTATGGCCCATACCCGTACCGAAGAGAGCCACGGTGGGCAGCAAACGCGTGTTGAGTTGTTTGCGCCGCGTATCGACGAGCGTGTTGAGCGAGGCGTAGTACGCCAGCTCGGGGCGTTTGTCAGTGCATTGTCCCGATGAGGCGGAGACGGGCAGGGGCTTTTGCAGCGTGTCGGTTTCGGAAAAATCTTTGCCCGTGAACACGCCGAGCATACGCAGGTAGGCCTTGCGTGAGGCGAGGACGGCTTCCCTTTGCTGCAAGACTTTCAGCCTTTCGGCACTGAGCGCGTCGAGGTCGCTCTGCGTGGAGATGCCGTTGCGCACGAGGCTTTGGACCGTACGCTCGCTTGCGGCGAAGTCGTTGAGGAGAAGATTGCTTTGGCGCAACTGTTCGTCGAGCAGGAGAATGCCGAAGAAAAGATTGTCCACCCGCTCGTCGAGGGCGTACATCGACACGTCGAGCTGCCGCGCCTGCACTTCGCTCTGCGCCGAGGCAACTGACTTTTGCGCCGATGTTTGTCCGCCGTCGTACACCGTTTGCTGGACTGTGACCGAGGCTGAGGCTGCAAAGTTGTCCATGTCGATGCCCATCTGCTTCATCAGGGGATTAACGTCGAGAATGTCCGTGAACGCATACGCCCCGGCCGATGCGCTGACCTTGGGCAACCAAGCCTTGGCGGCGTTGCTGAGGGTGAAGTCGCGGGTCTGCTCAATGAGCTGGTACTGCCGGACGGCAGGGTAGTTGTCGTGCGCCAGCCGGCGGCATTCCGTCAGCGACAGCGAGGCCGTGGCGGCCGTTGCCCCCTGCGCCCTTGCCCCCGTGCCGAGGAGCGAACACGCAAGGGAAAGGAAGAGTAGAAAAGATTTGTGCATGCCTTTCTTGTTGGTGATTGGTTACGGGTGCAAAGGTAGGGTGGGGAAGCAGCGGACTTGTTATCCTTACAAATCGCAAAATGTTCGTTTTGTACGATATACGGCCCGAAACACTGCGGTAAGGGCTTGTTTGGTTATCTTTGCGGCATACACAATATATAATAAGGAGGAAAATGAAAGAACCCCAGTTGCTGACATTGCAAAAAGTGTTCGACACGCTCAGCCGTGAACACTTGTTCCCCGAAAAGCACTTCTTTGACCACGATTTCGGGGTGGTGGTGGGCATGAACCAATTTTTGCAGCCCTTTGTGAGTGCCGCCGAAAGTCCCTACCTGCTCGATGACTACCGCATGGGCTACGTGGTGAGCGGAGCGATGTACAGCATCATCAACTTGCAGAAATACGCCGCCGAGGCCGGGCAGATTGTGTTCGTCACCCCTGGCACGATAGTTGAGCCGTTAGGCGCGAGCGACGACTTCCGGATTGTGGGCTTGGGGCTGTCGGCTGACCTATTTCAGGTGGCGCATTCGGGAAACGTACCCGAACTCTTCTGCGGAAAACAAAAGCACGGCATCCTGACGGTGAGCGCCGCGCAGGGCTTGCTGCTGCACAGGCTCTACGCCCTGCTCTGCGACGTGGCGATTGAGCAGGGGAAGGAAAACGAAAAATTGTCAATGGTTAGGCAGCAGGACAAGCAGACCGTTTACCACCTGATAGCCGCCATCACGTCGACGTTTGACCGCCTTTTCGCCCACGGCGCTACGGCCGAGAACGGCAGCCCGGCGGCGCACAGCGTGTTCAACCGCTTCATACAACTGGTGAACGCTCATTGCAAAGAAGAACGGAAACTGTCGTTCTACGCCGACAAAATATGCCTTTCCGAACGCTACCTCGGCACGGTGGTGAGGCAAACGAGCGGCATTACGGCGAAAGAATGGATAGACAAAGCCGTAGTGACTGCCGCCAAGGTGATGCTGAGGCACAGCGACAAACAAATAGCCGAGATTACGGACGCGCTGCACTTTCCCAATCCCAGTTTTTTCTGCAAGTATTTCAAACGCCTCGTAGGCTGCACTCCGCAGGAGTACCGGCAGGGCAAATAACCGCCGGGCGACGAACCGGCCGAACGCATCGACGAGGCGTACAAACAAAACAATTGGCGGCTGCTTATGCTTGGAGCATAAACAACCGCCAATATTCTTAGTGGTTCACAGTACTTGCGCCAACTGGCGCGCGCCTTGATTACTTGCCTTCGAGCTGAGCCTTGAGGGCTGCGAGAGCGTCGTTCTCACCGAGAGAAGTAGTGGCAGCCTGATTTTGGATTGCAGGGATGTCGCTTGACTTCTTGCTCGAACGAGACTTGCGGGGTGCGCTTGCAGTCTCACCGCGCTGTGCGTCCTCGAACGTACGGCTGTGAGAGAGGATGATGCGCTTGCTGTCCTTGTTGAACTCGATAACCTTGAAGGGAAGTTTCTCGCCTTCCTGAGCGTGAGAGCCGTCTTCCTTTACGAGGTGCTTGGGAGTGGCAAAGCCCTCTACACCATATTCGAGCTGAACAACTGCGCCCTTGTCCATCAGTTCGGTGATGGTGCCCTCGTGGATGCTGCCTTCGGTGAAAGTAGTCTCGAATACATCCCAGGGATTTTCTTCGAGCTGCTTGTGACCGAGAGAGAGACGGCGGTTGTCCTTGTCGATTTCGAGAACAACAACCTCGATGTCTGCGCCAATCTGAGTGAACTCAGAGGGGTGCTTGATCTTCTTAGTCCAAGAGAGGTCTGAGATGTGGATGAGGCCGTCAACGCCTTCTTCGAGTTCAACGAACACACCGAAGTTGGTGAAGTTGCGAACCTTGGCGTGGTGGTGCGAAGCCACGGGGTACTTGATTTCGATGTCCTTCCAGGGGTCGTCCTTAAGCTGCTTGATGCCGAGAGACATCTTGCGCTCCTGACGGTCGAGGTTGAGGATAACAGCCTCTACTTCGTCGCCCACCTTGAGGAAGTCCTGAGCTGAACGGAGGTGCTGGCTCCAGCTCATTTCGCTTACGTGGATAAGGCCTTCTACGCCCGGCGCAATCTCAACGAATGCGCCGTAGTCTGCCATAACGACAACCTTGCCCTTAACCTTGTCGCCAGCCTTGAGCTCGGGGTCGAGAGCGTCCCAGGGATGGGGAGTGAGCTGCTTCAAACCGAGGGCGATACGCTTCTTCTCTTCGTCGAAGTCGAGGATAACCACGTTGAGCTTCTGGTCGAGTTCCACGATTTCGTGCGGGTCGTTCACGCGGCCCCAAGAAAGGTCGGTGATGTGAACAAGACCGTCTACGCCGCCAAGGTCGATGAACACACCGTAAGAAGTGATGTTCTTGACAGTACCCTCGAGTACCTGACCCTTCTGAAGCTTGGAGATGATTTCCTGCTTCTGGGCTTCGAGCTCGGCTTCGATGAGAGCCTTGTGCGAAACAACGACGTTCTTGTATTCCTGGTTGATCTTGACAACCTGGAACTCCATCGTCTTGCCCACGAATACGTCGTAGTCGCGGATGGGCTTCACGTCGATCTGCGAACCGGGCAAGAATGCCTCGATGCCGAAGATGTCGACAATCATACCGCCCTTAGTGCGGCACTTGATGTAGCCCTTGATGATTTCCTTGTTCTCGAGAGCGGCGTTAACGCGTTCCCAAGACTTGCTTGCACGCGCTTTCTTGTGCGAGAGCACGAGCTGGCCGCGTTTGTCTTCCTGATTTTCGATGTACACCTCTACGGTGTCGCCTACTTTCAGGTCGGGGTTGTAGCGGAACTCGTTGACGGAGATGATACCGTCGCTCTTGTAGCCAATGTTGACAACGACTTCGCGCTTGCCGATTGAGATGACAGTACCTTCAACTACCTCGTTCTCGTTTACACGGCCGAGAGTCTTGTCGTAAGCCTGTTCCTGTTCTTCGTGGCTCTGGGTTGATTCCGCAGCGCCGTTTTCAAATGCGTTCCAGTCGAAGTCCGCAAGTGGTGCAATGTTCTTTAAATTCTCCATTTAAATTGTTAGTAATGAAATGATTAATGAAAATTCTGTCCGGAACGGCGCGAGTTTCGTGGGGAACGGGACGGGTAGCTCGACCCGCAAATTGGAGAGGTTGTTCGGCACGCTCTCTTTTCGCCCTCGCGGTCAAAATCGGTTGCAAATGTACGCATATTTTCCTTACCCGTTTCCTTTTTGCTTGATTTTCCGAACTTTTAAGCGCAAAAAAGCGGTGGAAAACGGATGTTATTTAATGTATTTTCCTTTGCCCATTGGTGTGCCAAACGTAATTTTGCAAGGAATTTTTTAGAAACTGAATTATTGCATGGAACAAACACAACAGCTTGTACAGGAAATCATAAACGGCGTTCAAGAAAAGAAAGGCAGCGACATCGTCGTGGTGGACCTTCGCCACATTCTCACCGCGCCCTGCGCCTACTTTGTAATCTGCACCGGCGGCTCGCCCCGGCAGGTAGACGCCCTGACCGACTCCGTAGAGGAGTTTACCCATAAGGCACTGGGCGAGAACCCGTCGGCCATAGCCGGACGCGACAACGCCGAATGGGTGGCCATGGACTACGGAACGGTCATGGTACACATATTCGTTCCCGAGGCGCGCGACTACTACGACTTGGAACACCTCTGGGACGACGCGGAACTTACAGAGATAGCCAGCGAGGCATAAACGGGCAAGGCAAGAGCCTTGTTCCATCAAATACAGAACCACACATATATATAATATGTCCCAGTTACCCAATTCAAACAAACAAATGAACCCGAATGGCGGCAAACGGCGTCCGGGCTTCAACCTTTCATGGCTCTACCTGGCCATTATCCTTGGCTTGGGCTATATGCTCTACCAGGGCAACAACGGCCAAACCGGCGGCATCAACAAAGAGGTTGACTACAGCACGTTCCGCTCGTACGTCGTGAAAGGCTACGCCAAAGAGGTGGTGGTGAACAAGACCGACGGAAACGTGCGCCTTGTCGTTACCCCCGAAATGATACGCGACATATTCAAGGCCGGCACCGACCAAACCGGCTCAGCCCCTACGGTTTCGGCAAAATACCCCAATGTGGAGTCGGTGAACAACTTCCTCGACTCAAACTACAAGGGCCGCGTGCGCTACGAAGAGAACGACAAGTTCTTCACAAGTCTGCTCGGCAGTCTGCTTCCCATCGTTGTGCTGGTTGCGCTTTGGTACTTTCTTCTTCGCCGCATGGGCGGCGGCAGCGGGGGCGGCGGCATCTTCAGCGTAGGCAAGAGCAAGGCGCGCCTCTTCGAGAAAAACGGGAAGAACACCACGAACATCACGTTTAAGGACGTGGCCGGACAGGAGGGGGCAAAACAGGAAGTGCAGGAGATTGTGGACTTCCTGAAAAATCCGCAGAAATACACCGAACTTGGCGGCAAAATTCCCAAGGGCGCACTTCTCGTAGGCCCTCCGGGTACGGGTAAGACCCTCTTGGCCAAGGCTGTGGCCGGCGAGGCCGACGTGCCTTTCTTCTCTATGGCCGGTTCTGATTTTGTGGAGATGTTTGTCGGCGTGGGCGCAAGCCGCGTGCGCGACCTCTTCCAACAGGCCAAGGAAAAAGCCCCCTGCATTATCTTTATCGACGAAATTGACGCCATCGGCCGTGCGCGCGGCAAAAACGCCACGATGGGCGGCAACGACGAGCGCGAGAATACGCTCAACCAGCTGCTCACCGAGATGGACGGCTTCGGCACAAACTCCGGCGTAATCGTGCTGGCTGCCACCAACCGTGCCGAGATACTCGACTCCGCCCTGTTGCGTGCCGGGCGTTTCGACCGCCAAATTCACGTAGACCTGCCCGAACTCTCCGAACGCGTGGCCATTTTCAAGGTACACATGAAGCCCTTGAAGCTCGACCAGACCGTCGACATCGAGATGCTGGCGCGCCAAACGCCGGGCTTCTCAGGGGCTGACATCGCCAACGTCTGCAACGAGGCAGCCCTCATTGCCGCCCGCCACGACCGCAAGGAGGTGGGCAAGCAGGACTTCCTCGATGCCGTAGACCGCATCATTGGCGGACTTGAAAAGACTTCAAAAGTAATGACCGAGGACGAGAAACGCTCCATCGCCATCCACGAGGCCGGACACGCCTCTGTGTCGTGGCTCTTGCAGTACGCCAACCCGCTCGTCAAGGTGACTATCGTGCCGCGCGGACAGGCTCTGGGCGCAGCGTGGTACTTGCCCGAGGAACGCACCATTACCACTCGCGAGCAGATGCTCGACGAGGTTTGCTCGCTTCTTGGCGGACGAGCGGCCGAGGAACTCTTCATCGGCCATATATCGAGCGGTGCGCTCAACGACCTTGAACGCGTGACGAAGCGCATCTACGGCATGGTGGCCTACTTGGGCATGAGCGACAAACTCTCGAACGTTTGCTACTACGACGCGCAAAATGACTACAGCTTCACGAAGCCTTACTCCGACCGCACCGCCGAGCTGATTGACGCGGAGGTGCAGCGGCTCATCAACGAACAGTACAACCGCGCCAAGTCGATACTGAGCGAAAACGCAGCCAAGCACAACCAGCTAGCCGACCTTCTCGTGGAGCGCGAGGTGATTTTCACCGAAGACGTGGAACGCATTTTCGGCGCACGCCCCTGGAAGAGCCGTGCCGACGTGCTGATGGAGGAGGAAGCTCTGAAGATGGCCGACGACCGCGCGCAACGCTTGGCTGCCGAAAAGGCCAAGGCGGAAGCCCCTGCCGAGCAGTCGGAAACGGAGCAGCCCAATGACGGTAAAACAACGGACGGAAACGATGAATAACCTTGTATTACGCACGCTGACGGGCATCGTATTTGTGGCCCTGCTTGTGGGCGGCACGCTGTGGTCGCCGGTGTCGTTCGTCCTGCTGTTTGCGGCGGTGACGGGGCTTGCCACGTGGGAGTTTGCCGAGAACGTCAACGCCCATGCCGGGGCTTCGGTCAACAAACTCATCAATACGGTGGCCTCGGTCTACCTCTTCGTGGCGTTTGCCGGGTTCAGTGCCGACTTTGTTCCCTCAAAGTCGTTCGTTCCCTATCTGCTCTCCATCATCTACCTGCTGGTGAGCGAACTCTATCTGAAAAAGCCCGACCCTCTGAAGAACTGGGCTTACGCCTTTGCCTCGCAGATTTACGTAGCTCTCTCCCTGAGCCTTCTCAACGTGCTGGCGTTCCAGTTCAACCCGTTCACGGGTCATACGGAGTTCCAGCCAATCTATCCGCTCAGCGTGTTCCTCTTCCTTTGGGCGAACGATACGGGGGCTTACTGCGTAGGTTCTTTGCTACACAAGCGTTTCCCCGCAAAGCTGTTCGAACGCATTTCGCCCAAAAAGTCGTGGGTGGGCAGCATAGGCGGTGGCGTGCTTTGCGTGGTTGTGGCTTTGGTGCTTGCCTACTTCTTCCCCGACAGGCTCACCCTTGTCCACTGGATAGGCCTCTCGCTCGTGGTTTGCGTCACAGGCACCTGGGGCGATTTGGTCGAGAGTCTCTTCAAACGCCAGCTCGGCATCAAGGACAGCGGAAAGATCCTTCCGGGACACGGCGGCATTCTCGACCGCTTCGATTCGTCGCTGCTCGCTATTCCCTCGGCCGTGCTTTACCTCTATACGATTTCGGCTTTCTGACAAGGCGGTTCGTTCAGAACGGACGAAGTCAACACACAATTAATCCCGATTTCCAGTCTCTGCCCACGGGTGGCAAAAGGCCGGAAATCGGGCTTTTCTATGCTCCTTTAAGCCTTGAAAAACGCCCAAACCGCATTTTTTTGAGAAAAACAAGCGGCAATGCTTTGTTGTAAGGCGGAAAAACCATACCTTTGCACTCGCAAAAACGGAGAAAAACGTTACGCACTCTTAGCTCAGTTGGTAGAGCAACTGACTCTTAATCAGTGGGTCCAGGGTT
>CAVGTD010000003.1:0-79956 GCA_963632215.1 Clostridiales bacterium | reverse complement strand
ATGACCACTTGCTTGTGCTTGCGCGTGCCAATCTTGATGTCCTCTGCCGCCAAGGTTTCCTCGCAAAAGGCGATGAAATCTTTTTGGGCGCAGATTTCTTCGTGGGTGAGTTCCTCTTCCTGCACCCCGAAGAAGTGGCGGTTGAAATTGTCAATGGTGGAAGGCTCGCCAAGCACTTCCATCGTGGTGAGGATTTTCTTGCATTGGTCAATGACCTGCAAAGTTTCGAGCGACTTTGCCTTTTCTTCCCATTCGTCGGGAGTGGTGACGCATATTACTATGTACTTGCGCACCTTCTTCCCGAGGTTGACCACTACATCGAGGCATCCACAACCTCTTTTCGCAACTTGTTTTTTTCTGTCGAACACGACTTTTACTGCTGAACCCGTCATAGGTTTAAGTTTTTGCGCAGCTATATTGAAGCCAGTGTCACAAATTTCTACAAATCGTTAGTTACCGACGATTTTTTCTTGGGTGATACTCAACGGAGTGTTTTGGTATCACCGCCCCGAAAGGCGGTATCACCGTGGTATCACTTTTTTGTATCGTAGTGTCCCGTTGTGTCCACTTCTGTCCACTTGCTCCAAATATTCCACTGCTGAGTGAAACATTCGCATTCTCGAAATTAACCTACTTACTATTTTCTTGAATTGAGCCGTGCAACAGTCGCAAACGACTGATATACAACGAAATAAGTGGCATCTACAATACTGTAAATACCACTTATACTCTGCGTTTTGTACGCTTTTTCTTTGCTTGATTCCCAAGGTTTTAGCCTTGAAAGCAATCAATTCGTTGACTACGTCGAATCTTTTCGTGATCCGCTTGGAGTCACTCGTGATTCCGCAGGAGTCACTTGGTGACTTGCTTGGGGTCTTATGTGATTCCGTTGGGGTTCGAACCCAAGACCCACGCCTTAGAAGGGCGTTGCTCTAATCCAACTGAGCTACGGAACCTAAACCGGCTGCAAAGGTAATGTTTTTTATTCTTTTTGCAAAGAGACGGACGGAGTTGATTAGTCCTTGCGGAATTTCTTGATGAGGAAGCTGGGAACGGCGCGGAGGTAGATGCCGGCGGCGAAGTTCTGGGCGTGTCCGCCACCGCGGTAGCTCTGGCCGTTGTCGTGCCACGTGCCGCTTTGGGCGTGGTAGCTGTAATCGGCGTGCACGCCCCACGAAAATCCCTTGCCGAGCGGTTGGGCGTATTCGGCGCGGAGGAAGAACATTCGGGGATTGTCGAACGTCACGCCTTCCTCGCTGGTACTCATCGAACTGAACAACGTGCTGCCGAGGATGGGGATGAACTTATGGGCTTGCCACCAGCCGACGGTTGCCCCGAAGTGCCACACCTTGACGCCCGCCTTTGCCCACAGCCCCACGCCGTGCGAAAAGGGCAGTGCCGTGCCGCTCTGCTGGCTGAAATAGTTGGCAGTGGCCTCTGCGTTGACGCTGACAGGCACTTTCGTGCGCAGGGGGACGCTGACCCCGGCTCCGGCGGCGGCGTTGAGCCACGTTTTTATGGCACGGTCTTCGGCCTCGGTGTTTATCTCGCCCCCGATATGCTGCATGACCACCTGCAACGGGATGTACCACTGCGCACGGGCCTCGCGCCGGGAGGGCAGAAAACGGGTAGACAAGCCGTAGGCGAAGCGTTCCTGCCCCTTGTCGTATTTGAAAATGAATTTTTGCCAGTCCACCCACATGTCGAACGAGAGCCAATGGTTCTTCCACAGGAGCTGCACGCCCGTTTCGGGGTCGCCCGTGAGGTTCACCTCGTCGTTGTAGAGCGGCTGCACAAGGCCGTGCATCGACTTGCCGTAGAGCGTGCCAAGCACCACGTTGACCTGCGGCGTGAGCTGCAGGTTGGCGCGAAACGTCGGCGCAACGTGGAAAGCCTTCGTGGTGCTTTGCGCCGTAATGGCGTCGAGGTTGGTATAGTTTGCGTTCGGGTAGCTGTTCGCCCCCCAAAAGTGTATCATGTACACGCCCACTTCGAGCTTCAGGTTTCGGAGCGGCTGGTAGCTCACGCTGGGCGTGAGGGTGATGCCCGGCAGGGTGTAGCCCTTCATCAGTTCCTTGTGGTTGTACTCGTTGTCGCGCACGAAAGCGAGCGCGTCGAGCGTAAAGCGGAGTTCGTCCTTCTGGGCAGGAGCTACCTGCGGCTGCTCCACGCAAAACACCAACGAGTCGACCTGCGCCAGCGAGCTGGCGGGCAGCAGGAACGACGCGAGCGCCACGAGGAGCGTCACGGCAAACAGACGGGCGGAGAAATTACAGGGAACGAGCATTTTAGCGGGAAATAGCTTAAAGGGCATTCGCAAAAAGAGCCAACGATATGGAAGGGGCAAAAAAGGAATTTCGTACATTTGCCGCCGAGGCAGTGCAGGCTTGCTTCAATATGAAAAACACATTCCCGGTACGTCGTGCCGGGGCGTTTGCGTTTTGCCTTTGACAACGGGCAAAATTAGAAAAAAATATTCACACCTATATTTACTTATCACCATGACACACAAACTACTCACTCTGCTCACGCTCGTGATGTTTGCGCTGCACATCAAGGCAACGCCGACCGAGCCAACCGTGAGCACCGCCGACAACGTGCATTGGTATGTGCTCCAGTTCCTCAACGGACAGGGCGCACTCGAAGCGCAGTCTGACGGCGCGGAAGTAACCACCGGCATCCCTACGGGCAAGGCCGCACAGCTGTGGAAAATTGAGGGCGACGCTACCAGCGGCTACACCCTCACAAGCAAAAGCGGCTTGACCCTCTACACCACGACGACGGTGCTGAACGGTATGTTCCAAGCCGGCAGCACGCCTACGAACAAACTCTTCGTTTGGCAAACAACGACCAACACCACTTACGCCGACGAGGGCTGGGTGCTTTCGCCCAAAGCCAACACCGGCGTTTACATGAACCAGTGGGCCGGCAGCGGCATCGGCAAGCGGCTCGGTCTGTGGAACGACCGAGCCGACGGCAACCAGCCGTTCAAGTTCATCAGCGAAGAGGACTTCAACACGATGGCCAAAGCCCTGCCCCTCATTCCCTATCCCCAAAGCGTTACCCAGGGCGAGGGCAGCCTCAGCCTGAGCGACCTGGGCAGCATCACGACTGACAACGATGCCGCCAAGCGTTACGCCGAAGAGTTCAGCGCACAGTTGAAAGCCATCTCGGGCATTAGCGGCACGGGCAGCAAGGCGTTCACAATGACCACCGATGCGTCACTGGCTCACGAGGCTTACACGCTCAACGTGACCGCCGAAGGCATTGCCATCACCTCGGCCGACTCGGCAGGTTTCTTCTACGCCCTGCAAACGCTCAAGCAGCTCATGCCCCATGCCATCTACGGCACAGAACCCGCCACCTCGCTCGATTGGAGCGTACCCGTAGTGGCTATTGAGGACCACCCGCAGTTTGGCCATCGCGGCTACATGCTCGACGTGGCTCGCCACTTCTTCTCAAAGACGGAAGTGAAGCGCATCCTCGACGTGATGGCCTCGTACAAGATGAACCGCTTCCACTGGCACTTGACCGACGACCAGGGCTGGCGCATCGAAATTCCCGAATATCCCAAACTGACCGAAGTGGGCGCTGTGCGCAGCGGCTCGTTTGTCAACGCCGGCGGCTCGTCGCAGTTCTACGACGACACGGAGTACGGCCGCGGCATGTACTTCACGCTTGACGACCTGCGCGAAATCGTAGCCTACGCCAAGGCACGCAACATTGAAATCATGCCCGAGGTTGACCTTCCCGGACACATGGTGGCAGCCGTGGCTTCGTACCCCGAACTGAGCTGCGACCCCACAAAGACCTACTCCGTGCGCATTTCCGGCGGCATTTCGAAGGACGTGCTCAACGTGGGCAAGGACGAGGTAATCGACTTCCTGAAATGCGTACTCGGCCACGTGGCTGAGGTATTCCCCTACCAGTACATCCACCTGGGCGGCGACGAATGCCCCACCACGCAGTGGGCAAGCAACGCAGAGTGCTTGCAGCGCGTAAAGGACGAAGGACTCACCGGCGTGAACCAGCTGCAGTCGTGGCTCGTGGAACTGCTCGGCACATACCTTAAAGACAACTACGGAAAGGACATCGTTTGCTGGGACGAACTCCTCGCAAACTGGAACAGCGACAACTCCGTTCAGCCCGTCATCATGGCGTGGAACAGCATATCGAAGAGCAAGGACGCTGCCGACAAGGGCTTTAAGAGCATCGTAGTGCCTTACCAGAGCCTCTACCTCGACATGATGCAGGTGTCGAAAGACAAGGCCGACGTGAACGAAAAGTACCAGGGCGGCTGGGGCGACGGCTACGTGAACACGGTGGAAACCGTTTACGGCGTAAACCCCGTGGCCTCGCTCTCGGGCAAGGAGGAATACTGCCTTGGCGTTCAGGGCAACATGTGGACCGAGACTTGCAACGACAGCGTGGAGGTAGAGTACCAGCTTTTGCCCCGTATGCTCGCCCTCTCTGAAATTGGCTGGCTGCCCGCGAGCAAGAAGAACTTCATCAACTTCTACCAGCGTCTGCAGCAGAACCGCGACATCCTCGATGCCAAGGGGCTGACCTACGCAACCCACTACTTTGAAGACCCCGACCTTACGGAAAAAGAAGCTGCCATTGCCGAAGCCAAGTCGATTCTCGACGCATCGAAGCCCGGCAAGGTGGGCTACCCCTCACAGGAGGAATACGACAAGCTCAACTCGGCTTACACCGAAGCTGCCGCAAGCACCGACGAAGACGCAACGGCCTTGACCGCCGCCATCGCCACCTACAAGGCAGCCGCCATCACCCTGCCCACCGAAGGCAAGATTTACCAGGTTGTTTCAGCCTCGACCTACTACAAGGCTAAGTACGTAGGCTCTACGGCCTACTGCGACGGCTCGAACATCCGCTTCCACTACACCCCGCAGACCGAGCCCGAAGAACTCTGGCAGTTCAAGGCAAGCGGCGACGGCTACACGCTCTACAACGCCCTTAAGGACAAGTCGGTAGTACTCTCCGCCACCAGCGGCACGAACGCCACACTCGGCGCAACCGGCACCACTCTCACCGTGGCTGCCGCCACTACCGCCAGCGGCAAGTACACCTACGTTCCCGGTGCAGTTACTCTGAGCGCAAGCAGCACGGCTCTATTCTCGGCCGACTGCACAGGCTACGTCAAGACGGGCACGAACGCCGCCCTTTGCTACCCCGGCACTTGGTACATCGAGGAGGTGACGGACTTCACCGCACAGCTCCAAGGCTTGCTGAAAAAGGCTAACAAGGCCTACTCCGAAGCGCAGCCCGGCAAGATGGGCCAGCCCACTGAAGAGGCTATCACGTTCCTCAACGAAAAGGTAATTGCCCCGGCCACCGAAAGCGCAGCCCAAGGCAACGTGACCGAGACCTCCTACAAGGAATACATGGCTCTCTACGCCGAATATCTGGCTATGCCTAAGCTCTCCCCCATCCAGGGCCTGAGCGAGGACGTTTACTACAAAATCCGCAACGTGTGGTTCTCGACAACCTACGCCAAGGCTGAAACGAGCGGCGCAGTGGTTCCTGCTTCGAGCGGCACGACCGATGGCTACCTTTGGCAAGTGGTGAAGAGCGACGACCAGACTACCGTTACGCTCATCAACAAGCTCACGGGCAAAGCCTCGTATCCCGAAAGCGTGGCCGACGGCAGCGCAGTGAAGACCGGTTCGAGCCACTCTTGGACACTCGATGAGTTCACTACCGAAGAGGACGCTACGAAAACGGGCGTACGCATCATTGCCGAAGGCGGCTCTTACGGCTGGTACACCAACCCCAACGCATTCCAGAAAATCCTGCTCAAGCCCATCAACTACGGCGCAGCCATCTGGGCGTTCGAGGAAACTTCAATCCCCACCGGCATCCGTACGGCTACGGTCGACGCGAACGTGCCAACCACCTACTACGACCTGCAAGGCCGCAGCGTGGCTAACCCCAAGAACGGCGTGTTCATCACAAACACGGGCCGCAAGGTGGTGAAGTAACGCCTCGCGACTGACGCATATTATAATGAGGAGCGCAAGCCACGCCAAGTGGTTTGCGCTCCTTTTCATTGCGTAACGGTCTATGCCCCGCCCCTTTATGCTCCACAACATAAACCCACGTGAGGGCCAGCCCATGAAAACCAAGTAACTTTGCCAAAAGAATTAAACCAATCTAAACTATAAAACACAATCACATGAGGAAAACTCTACTGACAGTCCTTGGGCTATGCCTTTCGGTGTCGGTGGCTTTTGCGCAGGGCGTTCCCTTCCGCAAGCACCGCTACGACGGGTTCAAGACCCACAAGGTAGACACGGAGAGCATCGTGTTCTTCGGCAACAGCATCACCAACATGCACGAGTGGTGGGAGGCTTTTGGCAACTCCAAAATCCTCAACCGCGGCGTGAACGGCGCAGAAACCCCCATTATGCTTGAACACTTCGAGACCATCTTGGCAGGACATCCGGCCAAGGTGTTCCTGATGATGGGTACGAACGACCTTGGCACGTCGGGCATGAACACGCCCGCCTTCGTGGCCAACAACGTGCGCACCGCCGTGAAAAGGCTCAAAAAGGAAAGCCCCACAACCAAAGTATACGTACAGAGCATCCTGCCCTGCACCACCAACGCGTCCGGCCTTAAGGACATTACCCATGTGCCTATCGCCAACGACAGTTTGAAGAAGATTTGCGAGGAGTTCGACAACGCCACGTACATCGACCTTTACAGCGACCTCAAAGGCATTGAGAGCAAAACCATCTCGTACGACGGCACGCACCTCACCATGGCGGGCTACCGCATTTGGTGCAACAAAATTGCGGAATACGTAGGTTCTTCTTGCGTCTACCCCACCGATGCCACCGACCAGAACGGCGGCCTGTCGGGCATTGCCGGTATGCGCAACACCTACTTTGCCGGCTACCCCATCACGGCTGACGACATACTCATCCTCGGCGACGACGGCAACGACTGGCACGAACTGCTCAACTCCGCCCACGTGAAGCAGCGCGGCGGCAGCTGGGGCTACCAGGGCATTGACCTCAGCACGATGAAGTCGATGCTCAAAAACATCTTCAAGGGCCGCACGGACAATGTCGCCCCAAAGATGGTCTGCGTGACGCTCGGCTACAAGGAGGCCGCCGCTAAGACGGACTCTGCCACGTTCATGACTTCCTACAAGGCGGTGGTGGACTCCATCCACGCACTTGCTTCCACCTCGAAGGTGAAACTCTTCGCCATCTATCCCTCCAACACGGCCGACATCAACACTTCGTACACCACGAAGTACAACGCCGGCATCAAGGCTCTGGCCGAAACGCTCGACTATGCCGAGTACGTGGAAACGTCGTACACCTCGCTCGTCAAGGACGGCGTAATCAACAGCGACTACTTCACCAACGGCTACATGACGGGCAAGGGCTACGCCAAACTCTCGCAGGCTTTCGCCACGGCTATCGGCGAGGGCGTGACGGCAACCACCGACGAAGAAGCGGCCGCCCGCATCGCCACTTTCAATGCCCGCACGGCCCTTTACACCGCCATAGGTACGGCTGAGGGATTGAGCATCGGCACAGGCACGGGGCAGTACACCGCAGCAAACGCCGCCTCGCTGCTCACGGGCATTGAGGAGGGCTACACGCTTCTGGCCAAGACGGACGTGACGGACGACGAGCTGACCACAAAGGCCACGTCGTACCAAACAAGCATCAACGAGGTGCTGCCCAAAATCAACCAGCCCACAGCCTCGACCGACGGCGATGAGCATTGGTACCAGCTCTACACGCCCAACCGCGGCAGCAAGTACATGACCTCGCAGGGTGCCGGCAGCCAGCTCACGGGCGGCACAAACACGAAGTACGCCAAAACGATGTGGAAGTTCGTGAAGCGTACCGACGGCAGTTTCGACATCGTCAACCGCGCTGACGGTTCGTACATCAGCCCCTCGGCAAGCTATAACACGGCCATTTCTACCGCTAAGGCGCAGCCCTCGTCGGGTTGGACGCTGAGCTACGCCAGCGCAAGCGGACTCTACATCATTTCGAGCGGCACGGTGGAACTCAACCAAACGAACAACACCGCTATCTACAACTGGAGCAGTGACGGCAAAGGTGCTGACCGCTCCGACACAGGTTGCCAGTTCGCCATTGTCGACGCTCCCGAAGTGGAGGAAGAGCCTAAGCCCGTCAACTTCAAAGGCAGCATGGTTCTCTCGCTCAACACGGGCGCATACGCCAATCCGTCCAACACTTACAACAAACTGTGGACAAGCACCGCCACCGCTCCGCAGGTGACCTTCTCGTGCGCCGCCAACAACATGGCCAAGAGCGACACGTGCATCGTGCTCTACTCGGGCCAGAGCCAGACGAGCGACTACATCATCAACGCCGGCTCGGGCTACGTGGTCACGGGTTACAAGTTCAAGTTTGTCAACCAAACGAGCGGAAGCGCAGCTAAGACCATCACCGCCAACGGCACCGCCTACACAACCTCTGACACGGTGCAGGAACTCGAAGTGACGGGCCTTAGCAGTCAAACCGCCTCGTTCAATCTCAAAGGCGCAAACAACGGCGTGGTACTTACGGAGTTCATCGTAACCATCAAGTCCAGCGACTACGAAGAAGAGATTGACGGCATGAATGTGGCCATGACCACGGGTACTTACAGCGGCAGCGGCAGTTTCCACGCTCAGTGGACAAGCACCGCTACTGACCCGCAGCTTACGCTCTCGTGCGGCTACAACAACATGGCGTCGAACGGCGACAACCTGACGCTCTACGTTGGCTCTACATCGTCCAGTTGCACCTATACGCTGGGCGCACCCTCAGGCTACATCATCACGGGCTACCAGTTCGACTTCGCCAACTGCTCGGGCAACTCCTCTACCCTCACCCTCGTGGCCGGCGACAACACGTATTCGTCTTCGTCCGCCTCGCAGCACGTAGAAGTGACGGGACTGACCAAGCAGCAAGCCAAGTTCACCCTCTCGGGCGAAAACAAGGGCATCGAGCTGAGCAAGTTCTACGTAACAGTTGAGAAAGCCGACATTCCGGTAGAGCCGCAGAAGAACATCTTCATCTACGACACCAGCCGCGACGGCTATAAGATTGTATACCGCATCCCTGCCATTGCACAGGCCAAGAACGGCAACCTCGTGGCCGTAGCCGACTACCGCTACTCAGGCGGCGACATTGGCTCGGGCCGCCTCGACCTTCGCTACGCTTACTCCGCCGACAGCGGCAAGACGTGGACTGAACCGCAGACACTCGTTTCGTGCGACGACTACACCGACACAAGCGTGCTGATGAACACCGGCTTCGGCGATCCCTGCATCGTAGCCGACCGCGAGAGCGACCGCGTGCTCCTGCTCTCTTGCTCGGGCAACGTCATGTTCCCCAACGGCACGCGCGACAAGCACCAGGCCATTGCCCGCTTCTACAGCGAAGACGGCGGCAAGACTTGGGGCAAGCCGACCGACATCGCCGAAAGCATCTACTCGCAGTTCGACACCTGCAAGATCGGCACCGCCAAGAGCATGTTCGTAGGCTCGGGCCGCATCTTCCAGAGCAGCACGGTCAAGGTTGGCACGGCTTACCGCCTCTACTGCTCCGTTTTGTTCAAGGACGTTAACAACGTGAACAAGAACTACGTGCTTTACTCCGACAACTTCGGCGATACGTGGAGCGTTTTGGGCGGCGTAAACGTTGCCCCCATTCCCTCGGGCGGCGACGAACCTAAGGCCGAGGAACTCCCCGACGGTTCTGTGCTCTGCTCTTCTCGCGTGACGGGCGGACGCTACTACAACATCTTCCACTTCAGCAACTCCGACAAGGCCGAAGGTGCATGGGGAAGCATGGCTTTCTCGGGCGCAAGCAACAACGGCGTAACGGCCGAAGGCAACTCGTGCAACGGCGAAGTGATGGTCATTCCGGCTCAGCGCAAGAAGGACAACAAGGACGTGTACCTCATTCTCCAGTCTCTGCCTCTTGGCAGCGGCCGCGCCAATGTGGGCATCTACTATAAGGAACTCGCCTCGCTCGCCGACTTCGTCAATGCCGACTCGCTCGCCAAAAACTGGGACGGCGTACATCAGGCAAGCTACCTCAACTCTGCCTACTCCACCATGGCTCTGCAAGCCGACAATACCATCGGCTTCTTGTACGAGGAACGTACGTTCGGCGTAGACTACACCATCGTCTACAAGAACTACTCCATTGAGACCATCACCGACAGTGCCTACACGTTCAAGGCCGGCGTTGACCCCATGGCCATCACCAAGGAGAACTCCGACGTGATTGTAACGGCCGTCACCAACAACACGGGCAACATCGTGGGCAACTACGATGCCAGCGGCGCAAGCGACGTGACGGACGCCTACTCCACGTTCAAGGACAACGCCACCAAGGCCAACTACGAGGCAGTGAACGCAGCAGTGAGCAAAGCCCCCGTGGTGGAACTCGGCAGCGCAGTGAAGTACCGCCTCTACAGCACGGCACGCGGCGGCATGAAGTATCTCTCCGCCTCAGCCAGCGGCCTTAGCGTCGGCGACCTCGACGAAAACGACAGCACGCAGCTCTTCTCGTTCATTCCCGATGCCGAAACGGGCAACTGGAAAATCCTGAACGAAAAGTCTAACGTGTACATTGGCAGCACGCCCGCCGTATACGGCAGCGTACCGGTAAAGGAAAGCGCAGACGACGCCGCCCTCTACCGCATCAGTTCGAAGGTGAACGGCGAAAGCGCACTCATCTGCCAAAGTCCTACCAACGCAAGCTTCCCCGCCATCCACTTGGACGGCAGCTGCAAGCTCGTACCCTGGACTACGGACGCAGGTGCATCGCAGTGGTACATCGTGCCGACGAACATTGCCACCGACATTGAGGCAGCCGCAGCAGCGGTACTTCCGCAGACAAAGGTTGACGTAATCTACGATCTCCAAGGCCGCCGCGTAAGCAAGGCCACCAAGGGCGTGTTCATCATCAACGGACGCAAGGAAATCCGCTAAACGCATTCCCCACCCTAAACCAAGCAGGGACGGACAAGTAGCCACCGTGGCAACAGTCCGTCCCTGCTTCGTGTTTTTTCGCTCTGTCCAGATTTACCTATGCCGCAAAAGCCATTTCCATACGGGCAACACCTCTATTGAACCTTGTGAGTCTGTGAGGGTCTCTTCTTCGTCATAAGTCAGGACAAGTCGGCGGCTGCACGGCAGTCTCTTAGGCAATTTGCTGAGTGCGCCAAGTTCGCGCTTTCGGGTTTCTTCGTCGCGCAAGGAGTAACTCACCTGAATGGCCAACTCCTCTTCGGGAACGTAGAAGTCCACCTCAAAGTTGTCGTTGTAAAAATACACCCGATCGTTGTCCGCCTCATGACCGTAAGTGCGGAACAGATGTATGGCTACCACATTCTCCAAAAGCATCGTGTCCTTATCCATAAGGAACAGCCCGAGAATGCCGTTGTCAATGAAATAGTATTTACAGTTGCTCTCTTTTTCAGCCAAGGCGGTGACATAGTTTCTCAGCCGCAACAAGAGCCAAGCGTCCTCGCAATAGTCAATGTATTTGATGGTGGTGGCAAGGCTCAGTTTTCCGCCAACGCTCGACAGAAGGTTGTTCACACGGCTGTAAGAGATGGGGCGGCACACGCTCTCGGCCATTTTTCTCACAAGCACCCTGATTCCGGCCGCATTGGTTATTTTGTTGCGGGCAATGATGTCACCCATATATATCTTTTGGTAAACGCTGCTCAGATAGTCGCGTTTCACGGGCATCAAGGCTGCCGCAGGCAATCCGCCGCCATGCAGGTATTCGCCGAAGTGGTACACAACGGTTGCTCTCCCCTCCGTACTAAGCACGCTTTTTGCGTCTGCCGGGACTCGATGAACGGCAAGATACTCCGCAAAACTGTAGGGATATACCTCCGCCGTGAGAAAACGGCCGCCAAGCGTGGTGTTGATTTCGCCCGAGAGCATCTTGGCGTTTGAGCCGGTGATATATATTGTGTGGTTGGTGTCAGCCATGCGCCGGGCAAACTTGTGCCAACCGTCGACGTTCTGAATTTCATCGAGAAAAAGCATGGGGCGTTTGCCGTACATTTCCTGATGGCATTCGAGCAAGCGGTTGAAATCTTCCGTGGTAAAGTTTTCGAGACGTTCGTCCTCAAAGTTCAAATACAGCATCTCGTCCCACTTGCGCCCTTCGGCAAGCAACTGCTGGATACGCTGATAGAGCATATACGATTTGCCGGCTCGCCTAACCCCCACCAAAACACGGCAGGGGAAGCCATCAAGATGAATGTCACGCTTTTCAACCTCATAACGCTCCACCTCCACTTGATTATCTCGAAGTATCTGTTTCAGTATTTGCTTATCCATACACACTAATGTTTGTTGAACAAACTGACTTCGGGATGATGTCATTACTGCCCAGAAGCCTCAGCAAAGTTACGTTTTATTTAATGCATATATAAAGAACACCCGCATTTCCGTTTAATCCGTTAAACAAAATGGGCGTTTTTGTGTTTGAAAGGGGTGTTCAGCTATCAACGGGACTTAGTATTCGCTACATTTGCACAGGCGTAAGGGGTTGATTGCCCGGAGACCGACGCCGCACACTAAACTTAGGAAAAATGAAGACCATTTACCTCTCTCTCATAGCCCTTTCGCTCGTGGCTTGCAGCGGAAACGGCGGCAAACAGAAGCAAGCTAACGGCAACGATTCGACGGTCGTCAGCAGCAAGCCAACGAAGGCGGACGAGGCGGCGGAAGCCCGAAAAGCCGCCGAGAAGATTTACGCCGACGTGTTCGGCTGGTACAACAAGGCGGAACAAGCCGGGACCGAGCCTCAGGAAGAGCCCGACTTCAACGCCTATTACACCTCAAACTCCTACAAAGCCCTTTTGCAGAAAGTCGTTGACAAAGACCGGAACCTCATCGCCAAGGGCGAGGTGGGCTTTTTCGACTACGACCACTGGATATGCGGACAGGACTACCAAGGACTGGCGTTCGCCGTGGCTGAGTGCGAAAGAATTTCGGACGAACGCTGCCGTGTGGAAGCCGACATCACCAACTGCGGACAAAAGCAGCGCATCACCCTAATGATGGTATTCGAGGACGGCGTATGGAGAATTGACGACTTCATCCGCGACGGCTCTTCTGAAAAGACGAGCATGGCGCAATACGTCAAGAAGTAACGAGCTTGCACCTTTTATAGCACACACTCATACCCAAAATAACATGAAGAAACTGCAACTTACAATTATGCTCGCCGCTGCGGCCTCGTTCGCCGTGAGCGGCTGCAAATCGTCCACGCCCCGTAGCGAAGCGGACAGCCTCGACGCTACGGCTGGCATCGACACGCTCGCCGTAAGCCTCGCAACCTACGGCGACGCTCAGGAGGACTCTACCGTAGAATATTCCCTCTGCGTGGACTACCCCCAAGGCGACGACAGCCTGGCCGTGGGCGCACGCCAGCTCGTGGCACGCGAAATGGCAGCCCTCTATATGCCGCAGGAGGACGGCGTGGAGGACGTTTACCGCAACCGTTACCCTGCCTACAAGGGGAGCATCGACAACGGCCAGACGCTTGCCGACTTCTACGGCAAAGGGGGGATGGGGTACTTGATGGACAACCGCAAACAGATGCGCAAACTGCAGGGCGCATCGGCGGAACTGCCTCCTCTCTACCAAAAGGCGAGCATCCGCAAGGGGGCGGAAACAGCCCACTACGTCACGTTCAATATAACCGACGAGATAAACATGGGCGGCGCGCACGGGGCTTTCTTCGCTTACGGCGTGAACCTGAGCAAGCACTCGTTCAAGCCCGTTGACCACCCCGTAGACTCTACCAAGGTGAAAGCCCTTCAGCCCCTGCTGCGCCGAAAGGTGCTGGAATACGTACACGAGGCGGGCGAGGAGAACGCCACGGACGCTACGCTCAACAGCGTTTTGACGCTCGAACTCAACGGCATCATTCCCCTGCCCATGCACGCCCCCTACGCCGAGGGCGACAGTTTGCGCTTCGTCTATCAGCAGTACGAAATTGCCCCGTACGCCATGGGCTTGGTCAATTTCAAGGTGGCCTACAAGGACATCAAGCCCTACCTCACCAAGGAGGGCAAGTCGCTCTTCGGCGAGTAGCCGGAACAGAACGGACGAAGGGGTTTCCGCCTCGGCAAGTGGCGGAAACCCCTTCGTTGTGTTTTTGCGCAAGGACGGCGGCGGTCATTTTCCGCCCCTTATCTCGCCCAGCATACGCTGCAACCGCTGCAGCACCTTGGGGCGTTCCTTGGCAATGTCCCGATTCTCGTAGTTCGTGTCGGAGAGATCGAAGAGCTGGGGCGTGGAGAGGTAGCCCGTCTCTATCTTCGGTCCCCAGCTGACCATGGGTGCGCCTTCGGAGGGCGATATGTATTTGTAGTGCTGCGTGCGGAGCGTAAGGCTTCGGTTGCTCGCCATGCTCACGGCGCACTGGCGCGGACGGTTGTCGTGTCCAAGCCACGTCGGCAGGTGGTTTTCGCTGTCGGGAGCATCGCCCTCGTTGAGCTGCGTGCCTACAAGGGCGGCCAGCGAGGCGGGCAGGTCAATGAGCGAACCAAGGGCGTTGACGTCCTTGCCGCTCTCCGCTCCACCCGGCCAATACACGATGAACGGCACTGCCGACCCTGCCTCGAAAGCACTGTACTTGCCGCCACGGAACGGTCCGCCCGGACGGTGGTCGCCGCAGAGTTCCTCGGCCTGGTCCTGGTAGCCGTCGTCAAGCACGGGGCCGTTGTCGCTCGTAATGATGAGCAGCGTGTTTTGGTCAAGCCCGCGCCGACGGAGCGCATCGGTAAGTTGGCGCACCGTCCAGTCGAATTGCAGGATGGCTTCGCCGCGCAGTCCCATCACGCTCTTGCCGCGGAAACGCTCGTGGGGCATCCGCGGCACGTGTACGTCGTTGGTACAGAGGTACATAAAGAACGGGGCGGCACGGTGGGAATCGATAAAACCGATGGCGTGCGACACGATGCTGTCGGCAATGCTCTCGTCCTGCCACAGGGCTTTTCCGCCGCCCTTCATGTAGCCGATGCGCGATATACCGTTGACGACGCTCATGTCGTGGCCATGGCTCGGCCGCAACTTGGTGAGCAATTCGGGATTGTCGCGCCCGGTGGGTTCGCCGGCAAAGTTCTCGCGGTAGCTCACGCTGATGGGGGCTGATGCGTCGTGGTTGGCCACACGCCCGTTTTCGATGTAAACGCACGGCACACGGTCGGCCGTGGCGGCCATGATGTAATGGTAGTCAAAGCCGAGGTCGCGCGGTGTCTCGTCAATCAGGCCGTTCCAGTCCTGACAGCCCGTCCGGCTGCCCAGACCCAGGTGCCACTTTCCGATAGCCGCCGTGGCGTAGCCGGCGCGGTGCATAAGGTCGGCCACGGTGGTTTGCGACGGGTCGATAATCATTGCCGCGTTGCCGGCGGCCACGTCGGTGCCGCGGCGGCGAAAGGGATATTCGCCCGTCAGCAGGGCGTAGCGCGAGGGGGTTGAGGTGGAGGCGCAGGCGTGCATATTGGTAAGCCTCACTCCCCGGCTCGCCAGGCTGTCGACTGCCGGTGTCTGCACCCTTTGCGCACCGTAGCACGAGAGGTCGCCGTAGCCGAGATCGTCGGCCACAAGGACAATGATGTTTGGCTTGTCGTTTTGCGCCGCTCCGCACAGGGGGAGCAGGGCAAGGAGGGGGAGAATGCGTCGTTTCATAACGGAGGGGGAAAGGGCTTTGTCTTTCCGATGTCCAAAAGTACGAAGAATGTGTGGCGGCACGGCGCGACGCGCTATGAAAAAGTTGTAACTTTGCCCTAACGAGACAACACCGTAACCATTTATCACAACGAAGAATATGCTTGAAAAGATTTTTGCAGAGAAACTGCTCCACGTGAAAGCCATCAAGTTGCAGCCCGAACAGCCCTTTACGTGGGCAAGCGGCTGGAAGTCGCCTTTCTACTGCGACAACCGCAAGACGTTGGCGTTCCCCTCGCTGCGCAGTTTCGTAAAACTGGAACTGAGCCGCATCGTGGCCGAGAAATATCCCGAGGCCGACGCCATTGCCGGCGTGGCGACGGGAGCCATTGCGCAGGGCGCGCTCGTGGCCGACGCTCTGGGTCTGCCTTTCGCCTACGTGCGCTCGAAACCCAAGGACCACGGCATGACGAACCTCATTGAGGGCGATTTGCAAAAGGGCATGAAGGTGGTGGTCATCGAGGACCTCATCTCTACCGGCGGCAGCAGTCTGAAAGCCGTGGAAGCTCTGCGCCAGCACGGCTGCGAAGTGATTGGCATGGTGGCAAGTTACACTTACGGCTTCCCCGTTGCCGAAGAGGCGTTCAAGGCTGCCGGCGTGGAACTCACTACGCTCACCAACTACGAGGCTGTGGTGGAAACTGCACTGCAAACCGGCTACATCAAGCAGGAACACGTGGAACTCCTCCACCAATGGCGCGCCAACCCGAGCGAATGGGGCAAGTAAGCCCACGGGCGTGGTCATAGTCAGGGGCTATTTCCCCTGAAAACGCAGATATGCGGGACAAGCAAGCGTACGGTCAGTAGACCTTTCGCCGTTGCTTGTCCCGCATATTGCGTCTGCGGCTGCGCGCAGGTGGTTAGTAGCGCAAAATCTGTCCCTTGCGGAGGCGCGAGGATGCGTTGAGGCGGTTTATTTTCGCCAGTTTCTCCTCGTTCAGGCCGAGTTTGGAGGCGATGGACGTGAAAGTCTCGCCCTGCGACACCTTGTAGAAGTGGGTGGCCGTCATGGCCACGGCATCTTCGTCGCTTACGCCCTTGCTGGCCAGCAGAGCCTCGTTGCGCTGCGTCCCGGAGTTGCGATGAAAGGTGTAGTAGTCGCCCGTAACGTCCTGCATGGGGAAGTTGAAGAGCAGTTCGGGGTCGATTGGTTCGCCGGCAATGCGCGTTTCGAAGTGGAGATGCGAGCCAAACGAGCGTCCCGTGTTGCCGCCAAGGCCGATGGGTTCGCCGGCCTTGACCATCTGGTTGCTCTCCACGAGTTGCTTCGACAGGTGGCCGTAGATGGTTTCAAGTCCGTTGTTGTGGCGGATTACCACGTAGTTGCCGTAGCCGCCGGCATCGTAGCGCACCACGCGCACCTTGCCGTCGAAGGCTGCTACAATGGTGTCGCCGGTAAGTACCTTGATGTCAAGCCCCTTGTGCACGCGCTTAAACGCCGGGCGGTAGCCGTAGCGCGACGTGAGCTGCCGTGACGGCGTGGGCATACAGAAGCCGCGGAGGTCTATCTTGTACGTCTCGGGCACGTCGGCCGACTTGTAGGGGTGAGCCTTTGTGGTGACCCACGAAGTGTATATGTCGGAACTGAGGTCGTTGTTGAGTTCGCGTTCAACGGCACGCTGAATGGAGATGGAGTCGACCGAACGCAAGCGGCGGTCAACGGGCGCTTGGCGCGCAATCAAGTCCTGGGCTTGAGCCGCTGCGCCCGCCCCTATCACGACAAGGGACAACGCCATGCGGCGAAGTATTTGCAAATTCATTGGTCTTTCTGAATATTTCGTGTAGGCGCACCTAAGAAAAGCCTTGGCTGAAAACGGTGTCAAGAGGGGGAACTTGCGGAACACTCCCCCGAGGGCTCTTGACGGAAGTGTTGCCAAAGCGAAAGCGCACGATTTCCACAAGCACCGCAAAAATAGCACATTTCTTTGAATTCCAACGACTTTCATCCGTCCATTAACGTTTTATAAGCAGATTTGGACATAGCCATGAGCGGACGAGGCAAAACCAGCGGCGTACGGAGATTTTCACGCGCCGTCGGCAAGGCTGCCGGAAACGCCCCCGATGCAGCCGAAAATATCCCCGAACTAGCCAGAATTATCTCCGGGGTAGTCAGAATTATCTCCGATGTAGTGGATAAATACTTGCAAGTATTCGATATGCTCCTTGCCAAGTATTCAATCTGCTTCTTATCAAGTATTCAATGTGTCGCTTGCCAAGTATTTATCAACAAGCCCGGGCATCGGGACGGGAAAGCGGCGCAAACAAACGGCCTAGCCGCGGAAAATTCCGGCAGCACGCCGCAGAGTTTGGGCAATCGCACGAAAAAGCGGCTGCAGCCTTGCCGTGGTGTTGGCAAGTCCGCAACCGCTTTGATAGCTATGGCGTTGGCCTTCGTTACTTGCTGAGCTGCATGCCGATATACATGCCCTGGTAGTTGCCGAGGAGGGAGCTGATTGCGCTGGCAGAGGTACTCTTGCTCAGTGCCGAAACACCCTTCATGAGCGAAAGGAGCTTGCTGCTCTCCATGAGGAGGCTGATTTTGCTGCCCGACTTGGCCACGTGGGGAGTCATCGAGGCAAGACCGGCGAGGTAGGTCATCTTGACCGTCTTGTTCGAGCTGTCAACCGTATAGGTGCCGCTGATGGTACGTCCGCCGAGGTTTGCCGTATAGGTATTGTCGGAGTTGAACGTGAAAGAGCATGCGCCCTGCTTGATGCCGAACTTAGAGAGCTGCGTGTTGAGTTCGCTCTCGATCTTGGCCGAAGCTGCTGCGCCGCCGGCCTTGGCAAGGAGGTTCTCGCTCTCGAATACGCAGTCGGCGCCGGTGTACTGCCACGTGCCAATGAGGTCGCTCTGCGAGATGCTCGAGCTGTTGCCGAGGATGTTGCTCAACACGTCGCCCAGAGAGCTGATGCCCGAGAGGATTGAGCTTGACGAACTGCTGCTTGTGCTTGTTGAACCGCTGGTGGTGTTGCCGCCGAGCGCGCCGCTGAGGACGGCCGAGCCTACGCTCTGGGCGATGCTGCCGCCCGTAGTGCCGCAGCTCGTGAGAGCCAATGCGCCGGCCACAAGAGCCAACGATACTGAAAACTTCTTCATTTTTAAGTGTATAGAGATTTGTGTTTATATGCGTATTTGCGGTATTCCGCAGTTGCAAAATTGGCAAATTCCGTGCTATCGGGCAACCCCGAGAGCCGTTAATAGACGAACCGCCGCTTTTTGTAGACTACTCTGCCCCGCCCTCGGCAAGGGGATTCCAGCCCTGCGCTTTGAGGGCGAACTCCGTGCCGTCGCGGGTGATGAGGTTCGCGCCCAGTTCGGGCTTCGTGACGTAGCCAATCACCTTCACGTCGTCCAGAGCCGCGATGCGCTCATTGTCGGTGAGCGGCACGGTGAAGAGCAGTTCGTAGTCGTCGCCCCCGTTGAGGGCGGCGGTGTATACGTTGAAGTTGAACTCCTCCGCGGCCACGGCTGTTTGGTAGTCGATGGGGATACGCTCCTCGTAGATGCGGCAACCCACGTGGCTGCTTTTGCATATGTGCAGGGCCTCGGACGAAAGTCCGTCGCTAATGTCCATCATCGACGTGGGACGGATGCCGACCTCGCGCAAACGGGCTATGATGTCGCGCCGGGCCTCGGGTTTGAGCAGCCTTTCGATGAGATACTCGCGCCCCGAAAAGTCGGGCTGCGCCATGGTTTCGGCCGTGCCTTTCTGCGACTCGAACACTCGCTTCTCGCGTTCCATTATCTGCAAGCCCATATAGGCCGCGCCGAGGTTGCCGCTCACGCAGAGCAGGTCGGTGTCGCAGGCACCGGAACGGTAGACGATGTCGTCGGCCTGAGCCTCGCCGATGCACGTAATGCTGATGGCAAAGCCCGTGAGCGACGACGTGGTGTCGCCGCCGACGATATCCACCCCGTGACGCTCGCACGCCAGGCGCAGGCCGGCGTAGAATTCCTCCAAGTGTTCGAGCTTCATCCGCCGTCCCACGGCAAGGCTCACGAGGAGCTGGCGCGGCGTACCGTTCATGGCGTACACATCCGACAGGTTCACCATCGCCGCCTTGTAGCCCAGGTGTTTCATGGGCGTGTAGGTGAGGTCGAAGTGGATGCCCTCCATGAGCATATCGGTGGTCACAAGCACGCGGCGCGCGTCAGCCGGGTCGCTGCTGTAACGCAGCACGGCGCAGTCGTCGCCCGCGCCAAGAAGAGAGGAGTCGTTGCCGAGCGTCACGCCATGCGTGAGCCGCTCTATCAGGCCAAACTCGCCAAGAGTGGATATTTCTGTCACTATATTTAGTTTTAGGGTTTACGGCAAACATAACACTTTTTGCGCAAGAACAGGCAGGGCAAAGCAAGAAAATGACGTTTTGCCCCTTATAAGGCATCATCGGAACAAGCTACAATCCGTGGTGCCAAATTGGTAGCCATATCAGAAAAAGAATGCTAACTTTGCGGCGTAACCCCAAACACTTTGCACCCATGACCATAGTAAGCGCAAGAGATTTCAGAGCCAACCAGGGGAAATACTTCTCGATGGTCAACTCTGGCGAACACGTGATTTTGAAGTCGCGCGAAGGAAATTTCCGCCTCGTCCCCGTAGTAGCCAACGACACGGTTGACGAAAGCACGCAAGACATAGCCCATGAACTAAGGGGCGCACTCCGCGAATTAAAGGAAATGCTGGCCGGAAAAAAACAGCTCAACACACTCGACAGCCTGATAGATGAGTTATAGTATCTCTACGTCAAGCTACTTTGACGCTGCCGCAAAACGGCTTGCCAAGAAATATCCGAGTTTCAAGGACGACTTGAAAAAGTTCCGTGACGAACTGCTGAAAACCCCGTCCAAGGAGCAGAGCTAACTCCGGGAATCCGGAAAATACGGATGGCTATCAAGTCTAAAGGCAAAGGAAAATCGGGCGGAGCAAGAGTTATTACGTACACCCTCCTTGCGCACGAGCAAGAAGGCAGGATCGTTTTGCTGCTCATCTACGACAAAGAGGATGCGTCCACCGTCAAAGCTAACGTTCTCAAACAGATTGTCAGAGAAGAAGGATTTGAGGCGGATTAGCGCATCCTTTGTTTCTGAAGAAAGGATTTAAACGGGAAATATCTGTCGGAGCGGGAATGTACTCCAAGAACAGCCACAAAAAAATGAGCATAGGAGATAAACATCCAAGCGGATATTTATCTCCTATGCTTTTATGAATGGACACCATTGGCTTTTCAGAAAAGCCAAACGGCATTATGCAATCTCCTTAGAAATAGAAGCCCAGACCGATGCGGAGGCCTACGGTACTTTTCTGCGAGAAAGAGTCGAGCGACATCTTGTAGTACACGGAGGGCTCGATAGTTATGAAGCGATTGATGAAGAAAGCATAGCCTACCTCGACGGGGATTTGCACGTCGTTGTCGCTCGGCGTGTAGTGCACAAACTCGCCGCCGGCACCCATGAACACGCCGCACTGGTCGAAGTAGTAGCGCACGCCGGCACCTACCGCCACGTCGTTAATCTCCTTGGTATGGTCGTAGGTCACGTTGCCGCGAAGCATAAGGCAGTCGGCTATGAAATAGCCCGCCGTGGCGTCGAGACCGAAGCGGAACTTCTGGTTGGAACTGTACGACACGCCCAAACCGGAAACGGATGCGCCTACGTATTTCACGCCTTGGCTGAACTGTGCGTGCATCGTCAGCGTGGACAAGAGCAGCACGAGCAAAAGAAGCGTTTTCTTCATAAAAAGTTGTTTTCGGGGATTAGTATGCGGCAAAGTTAATGCAAAGCGTATGCAAAAGCAAAGGAAATGCACGCATTTTCGCATTTCGGACAAAAACGGCGCGGCGAAAAGGACAAAAGAAAAGGACACGCTCAAAAAGCATGTCCTCGGAATTGAATGAGGTACCCAGCAGATTCGAACTGCTGTACACGGTTTTGCAGACCGCTACCTAGCCACTCGGTCAGGGTACCAAAAATGTGGGCGGTGCGTACGGGACTCGAACCCGTGACCCCATGCGTGACAGGCATGTATTCTAACCAGCTGAACTAACGCACCATTTGGGGAATTGGACAAGACTGCAAGCACTTCGGCGAGCCTTTTTGCCTTGTTGCGAGTGCAAAGGTACTACAAAATCATTAACCAACAAGGGAACGCTCTACTTTTTGCCTAAAATCTTTTGGAAGAGCAGTGCGTCGCGGTAGTCGCCGCCACTAAAATGCCACGCCGGAAGGCGTGCGGCGAGCGTATAATCGAGCGACGTGAAAAGCCCGGCGGAAGCGGCGTTGCCCTCGGTCACTACGGCGTAGAGACAATGAAGGCGGAGACGTTTTTTCGCAAATTCCTCGACAAGGCGGATAGCTTCGGTCGCGTAGCCCTTGCCTCGGTGCTTGGCAAGCAGGGCTATGCCCACCTCGGCACGGGCATGGAGAGGCGTGAAGTTTGTAAGGTCTACCACGCCCACGCTCCCCTCTTCGTCGGTCTCGACCACGAAGCGCTGCTCGCCCGAACTGAACGCACTGTCGCCACGGGCGATGTACTCCTTCAGCTGAAAACGAGAGTACGGGCCTTCGGCGTTGGACGTGTCCCACATCGCCGGGTCGTTTTCAATCGTATAGAGCAGGGAGAGGTCTTCGGGTTCTAAGGGGCGCAGACGCATGGGGAGGAAAGGCGGTTAACTGTTGTAGACGTGCGACACAGTGACGATAACGCCTCGCTGAGGGTTGAACGTGCCCATAAACACGCGGGGCAGGGGATTTTCGCGGAAGCGTTCGAGGATAAAAGCGCGGGAAAAATCGTCGGTGTCGTAGATTATATGCTCGTAGTCCGTGCTTTTGAGACACGAGGAGAGGTGCCCCTCGGGCAAACGCTGTTCGTCGGCGTTGTAGAAGTCCATGTCAAGGCCGTACTCCTCGGCTATTTGCTTCACCATGTCGGCGGAGCGGCCAATGTAGAGCATTCGGCGGGGCTTGGTGTCGGGATGGGGGAAGAGAAACTTGCGCAGCGCCTGCCCCTGCTGCACCACAAGAGCCAAAGCCGCACGCAGCACAATGGCCAGCATAATGGGAAACGAGAGGAGCATGCCGTAGTGGCGGTAGTGCTTCTTGAAGAAGATGAGCATCGCCTCGTAGAACACGTGGACGTAGCGGTAAGAGTTTTTCGTGGTGCTTTCGCCTTTGTAATGCACCATTGACGTGGGTACGTATCCGTTCTGGTAGCCGCCTTTGAGCAGACGGTAGGAGAGGTCGATGTCCTCGCCGTACATAAAGAAATCCTCGTCGAACGCCCCCACCCTGCCGAGCGCCTCAGCCGAGGCGAACATGAACGCGCCCGACACAATGTCGATTTGAGAGGGCTTGTCCCATGGCAAATACCCCATGTAGTAGCGGCCGAAAAGTTTGCTCTTGGGGAAGAGTGCGGTCAGACCCGCCATTTTGCAAAACGAAGCCCAAGGGGACGGCAATCCGCGGCGCGACTCTTTGGCCACCGCGCCGTTGGCCAAGAGCATGCGCACGCCCAACGCCCCGAGCTGCGGCGTTTGCTCGGCCTGCGCCAGCACGTCGGCAAGGGTGTGTTCGGTGAGGAGCGTATCGGGGTTGAGGAAAAGCACGTACTTTCCCTGCGCCTTTTTCAACGCCAGGTTGTTGGCGCGTCCGAAGCCCACGTTGCGCTTGTTGCCGATGATATGCACGTTGGGGAACCGCTTGGGCGCAAACTGCTGACGAAGGTATTTGAGCGAGCCGTCCTTTGAGGCGTTGTCGACGACAAAAACCTCTACGCGCCCCAGGTCAATCCCCTCGCTGTGCAGGATGGAATTGACGCATTGCTCCACAAAGTACTTGACGTTGTAGTTGACTATGATGATGGATAAGACCACAGGCATTTCCGGTTAAGGCGGTTACACTTCGTTGTGTTTGGGCCAGCAGAACACGAAGCCCACAAGAGTGATGAACAAGCAGTAGAGAGGGGTGGAACTGTTCATCAAGCCGTAATAGACAATAAGGTTGGCGGCTATGGCCACGGCGAGGAATAACGTCCGCACTACGTTCCACCGAGCCAACGCCCCATCCCCGTACTGAATGCGCTTGCGCACGGAACTAATGGCGAAGAGGCGCAGTGCGCCCCACGTGCAGCCAAGAGAGAGGAATATGCAGAGAGCGTGGAGCGCATAGTCGGTTTGCGCGTTGCCCGAGATGAAACCTTCGGGCAGCACGCCCGTTTCCCAAAGGAGGGTTACGGCGGCTACGACTATCCAAACGAGCGTATATATAGTCCGCGGCAGGCGCAGCGAGGCGCAGTCCGGGTGTTTTTCATTTTCTGTTGCCATATATAATAAGAAGGCTTTTGGTATGTTAACGCAAAAGGCGGCTCTATCGTATAAATCCGCCAGTAAAAATCACTTGAGCGGAGTTCGTCCGAGCAAGGAGCGGCCGAGCGTCACCTCGTCGGTATATTCGAGGTCGTCGCCCACGCTCACACCGCGCGCCAGCACGGTCAGTTGCACGCCGCTGTCGGCCAGACGGCGCGAAATGTAGAAGTTGGTGGTGTCGCCCTCCATGGTGGGGTTGAGGGCAAGGATAATTTCCCTTACGCCCCCCTCCCCGACTCTCTTGAAAAGCGATTCGAGTTCAAGGTCGTTCGGCCCTACGCCGTCCATCGGCGATATCACCCCGCCCAACACGTGGTACAAGCCGCGGTACTGCCCGGTGTTCTCGATGGACATCACGCTGTGGATATTCTCCACCACGCAGATGGTGGAGTGGTCGCGGTGCGGGTTCGAGCAGATGCTGCACACGTCGGTGTCGGAGATATTGTGGCACACGCTGCAGTGCTTCACTTCGTCGTAAAGGCGTGTGATGCTCTGGCTAAACCCGTGTACCGTATCCTTGTTCTGCCGGAGCAGGTAGAGGGCGAAGCGCAATGCCGTCTTCCGCCCTACGCCCGGCAGCCGCGTGAGTTCCTGCACGGCCTGTTCAAGAAGTTTGGAGGGATACTGTTCGTTGATCATTCGTCCTGCAAAGGTAGTGCAAGGCGAGAGAAGGGCAAAATGCGAAACACTTTCGCATTTTCCATTCCGAGCCGCAGCCTACCTTATTAAAAGGTAGTGCAAGGCGAGAGAAGGGCAAAATGCGAAACACTTTCGCATTTTCCATTCCGAGCCGCAGCCTACCTTATTAAAAGGTAGCGCAAGGCGCGAGAAAGTCGAACAAAATGCGAAACACTTTCGCATTTTCCATTCCGAGCCGCAGCCTACCCCCCATGACGCAGATAGCCCCCACCGACATCACGTCGTTGGGGGCTATCTGGCAAGAGTTCTGAAAGAATTCTTGCAGGAGCAGGGATTGCTACTCGGTTGCAATGCCCGGACGCTCCTTTACGTTTACCAATTTCACGTTTTCTAAAACCGAAAAGATATGTCGAAAACGTGCCTTAACAACCTTTTTACCCGAGTATCTCTTTACTTATAACCTAAACCTATCTATGAGCTAATTCGGTGTGTGCGAACATTGGTGGCAGGAGAACCTGCGTTGCTTCCACATGGGGAGCAGGGCATCACAGATTGTGTGTTTCAAATTGTCCCTGCGGTGCGATGTTCGCTAATAAGGATTTAATCGCCCGCGTAAGGGACTATGCCTTTCCCGTGTCCCGGCATAGTGTCGGCGAGAAGCGGCGTGCGCCTGTTTTTGTGTTGATTAATGGAGTGGATGCCCTTTGTCACAAACGTTACTTTTGTCGCAGGCTGTCCGCACCAACGTTTTCACATCGGCAAAGTTAAGGGTATAGAAAGGCGAACGGGTAGCAAATATGTTGCAAAGGGTTGTAAAATCGTACGCACGCAACTATTCTGCACGCAAAAGCAACGGTTTTAGCGTATTCCCCGTTGCGGATAGACAATGAGGACGTTGCGCGAACTGAAATAACGTTCGATTTGTTCGGGCAAGCGTTCAAGGTAGTTGTGGAACGAGATGGTGCCGCGGCGTGCCGACACGAACGCCATGAGGTGGTCGCGGTTGGAGGCATGGGCAAGGGGAATGAGGTCGTTCCACGAGGAAAACTCGTTCAGTCCGAGGGGAACGCCGTTGAAACGCTGCTTGGCGTAGCGTTCGAATGCGCCAAGCGTGGGAGCGGCGGAGTAAGCCTGAATGCCGCAGCTCAACTGGCGCGCAAGCAGGAAGAGGCGGTTTGCCCACGACTCGAAACCGGGCTCAAACTCAGCCTTAGGCGGCACGAGCAGGTGGATGCGCTGCACGGTGTTGAGCGGAATGATTGAACGGAAGATGAAAATCTGCGTTTCGACGGCGGCAAGCAAGTCTTGCCCGAGTTTGCCGTAGAAAGAGTCGGACAGACGCACCTTGTGGTGAAGACCCATGACGAGGTCGGAGGCGGCACGCTCTTTCAGCGTGTGCGAGATGCCGCTCACCACGTTGACCGACCAACGCTGGTACGTTTGGATGCGCACGTGGGTCGCGGCGGCCATTTTCACGGCGTGCGCAAGCTGTTCTTCGCCTTTTTGGCGCGTGGAGGGATTGTTGTCGAGAACCACGTTGAGGGCGATAATCGGAGCGGCGGAATGGGGCGTGCGGAACATCAGCGAGAGGTTGACGAGTCCCGAAAGGCTGTCGGGATTGTTCAGCGCAATCACAATGCGATCGGGACACTCGTCGGTGGGGGCGACGGGCGAGGGGGCGGCGTTGTCCGTGGCACTGTCGCGCTCCACCGCCAGTTTTCGGGCGGCGCTTTCGGTGACAAACGAACTCACAATGCACGTAACGAGGATGAGGAGCATAGCCCCGTTCAGCACTTCCTCGCCCAACAGCCGCGAACCGTCGGGCAGGACAATGCCGTAGCCCACAAGCACCACAGCCAGCGTGGCAGCGGCGCGCGCCCCGGTAAGCCCGAACATCAGGTTGCGCTCGCCGGCTTGCATCCGGAAAATTTTCTGCGTGGCGAACGCCGCACTCCATTTGCTCACCACGGCCACGACAATCATCACGCCGGCCACTACGAGCGTAGACGGGTGGTCAACCAGTGCCCCAAGGTTAACAAGCATACCCACGCCTATAAGGAAATAAGGAATGAAAAGGGCGTTGCCCACAAACTCAATGTGGCTCATCAGGGGCGACGAAGGCGGAATGAGGCGGTTGAGGACTATACCCACAAGGAATGCGCCAAGTATGCCCTCCATGCCCACAAACTCCATCAGCCCGGCACCGAGAAAGACGAGGCAAAGCACAAACACGTACTGCACCACGCTGTCGTCGTAGCGGCGGAAGAACCACCGCCCCATACGGGGAAAAGCGTAGATAATAACCAGACCCAGCACCACGACCTTTGCCACTAGCAAGAGCCAGTAGAGTCCCGTCACCTGTTCCTTGAACATTCCGCCCACCACTGCCAGCACAAGCAGCGTGAGCGTGTCGGCCACTATGGTGCCGCCCACGGCCACGCTCACGCTTTGCAACCGCGAAAGGCCGTAGCGAAGGACAATGGGATAGGCAATAAGGGTGTGCGAGGCGTACATGGCGGCTATCAGCGTGGCGGCCGCCACTCCGTAGCCGAGGGCTGCGGTGTTGACCACATAGCCCAGCACCATGGGGATGCTGAAACTGAGCAGTCCCAACGCCGCCGCCCTGCCCTTTATGCGCTGCACATCCTGCAGGTTCATCTCGAGCGAGGCGAGGAACATAATATAATATATGCCCACCTTGCCGAAGAGTTCAAAGCTCCCGTCGCGTTCAAGCACCCCGAAACCATGCGGCCCGATAAGCACGCCGGCAAAGATCATACCCACCACAGAGGGTATGCGAAGCCGTTCGAGCAACATCGGGGCGAAGAGTATGATCGACAGCACGATGAGGAATATCCATGTGGGGTCGGAAACCATGCGCTAAGGGATAGGGAGTGAAAACTAAGAGGGGGATTGGTGTTTGGGAAAAGGGGAAAGCCGCCAGCAAACTAGCGTCACTTGCAACTGCCGAGGAGAGCCTCAACCGCGGCATCGACCTTGTCGAAACCAAAACGGCCGTAGGTACTGTCCATAAGCTGCTTGACGCGTTCGGTGCAGAGGTTGCCGATGCTGCCCTCGTGGGTGTGGTGGATCTGCTTGTTGGGTTTGAACTTGCCAGCTTCGATGTCGAGTCCCACCTTTTTGTATGCGTCGCGGAAGGGCGTGCCGGCTGCGGCGAGGCGGTTCACCTCCTCCACGGAGAACATGGCATCGTAGCGCGGATCGTCCAGAATGTGTTCGTTCACCTTGATGCGCTCAATGATGTACGTGGCCATGTGCAGACAGTCTATCAAACGGTCGAACGCCGGCAAGAAAGCCTCTTTGAGTTCCTGCAAGTCGCGGAAGTAGCCGCAAGGAAGGTTATTCATAATCAGTACCATCTCCTGCGGCAGGGCTTGCAAGCGGTTCATGCGAGCGCGGATAAGTTCGAACACGTCGGGATTTTTCTTGTGGGGCATGATGCTCGAGCCTGTGGTGCATTCGTCGGGGAGCTTCACAAAGGCAAAGTTCTGCGAGTTGAACAAGCAGGCGTCGAAAGCCAACTTCGCCACCGTGCCGGCCACTGAGGCAAGGGCGAAGGCCACGTTGCGCTCCATCTTGCCGCGGCCCATTTGGGCGTAGACCACGTTGTAATCCATCGTGTCGAAACCGAGCAGGTCGGTAGTCATTTGGCGGTTAAGGGGGAACGACGAGCCGTAGCCGGCAGCCGAACCTAAGGGGTTGCGGTTGGTCAGGCGATAGGCGGCTTCAAGGAAGAGCATATCGTCGGCCAGGCTCTCGGCGTAAGCCCCGAACCACAGACCGAAGCTGGACGGCATGGCTACTTGCAGGTGGGTGTATCCCGGCATCAACACCTCTTTGTAGCGTTCGCTTTGCTTTTGCAGTTCGGCAAAGAGGGCGCGCACGGCATCGGCCACCTCGCGCAGCTTGGCGCGGGTAAAGAGTTTGAGGTCGACAAGCACTTGGTCGTTGCGCGAACGCCCGGAGTGTATTTTCTTTCCCATGTCTCCGAGTTTGCGGGTGAGCATCAGCTCCACCTGGGAATGAACATCCTCAATGCCGTCCTCTATCACGAAGTCGCCGCTTTGGGCTATCTTGTAAATCCGTTTGAGTTCGCTGAGCAGCTGGGGCAGTTCGTCGTCAGCAATCAGCCCGATGCTGTGGAGCATCGTAACGTGAGCCATCGAACCCAGCACGTCGTAGGGCGCGAGGTAAAGGTCGAGTTCGCGGTCGTGCCCCACGGTAAACTTGTCTATTTCGTCAGTGACTTGTACAGATTTTTCCCAAAGTTTCATAGCGATATGTTTACTGATAAGCGTTAACTGTTTTTCAGGGCAAATTTACGGCTTTTGCACGTAATGGCTGCCGTGCGCCCCGTGCAAAAGGCGAAAAGCACGGTCCGCCGTATTGGTGAACCGTGCTTTCTGTATGAATATATATTATAAGTATGCAGCGAGTGCTTACTTGTGCGCCTCCACCCACTTGCGGGCGTTGACGAAGGCTTCCATCCACGGGGTGATATCGTCCGCCATGCGGTCCTCGGGATAATAGGCGTTCTGCCAGGGGAAGAACGCACGCTCCAAGTGAGGCATCATGGCGAGGTGACGGCCGTCGGCACTGGCAATGCCGGCCACGCCGTACGAGGAGCCGTTGGGGTTGCCGGGGTAAGCGTCGTAGCTGTACTTCAACACCACGTTGTAGTCGTCCTCGCCGTAAGGCAGGGAGAACTTTCCTTCGCCGTGTGCCACCCAAATGCCGAGCTTGTCGCCCGAGAGCGAACCGAACATTACGCTGCGGTTTGTGGGAACGGTTACGCCGAGGAAGCTGCTCTCGAACTTGTGCGAGTCGTTGTGGAGCATACGGGCGCGTTTCTTGTGTTCGGGGTTGATGAGGTTGAGTTCAACCATGAGCTGGCAACCGTTGCATACGCCGAGCGACAGTGTGTCGGGACGGGCGTAGAAGCGGTCGAGTGCCTCCTTTGCCTTGGGGTTGTAGAGGAATGCGCCAGCCCAACCCTTTGCAGAACCGAGTACGTCGGAGTTGGAGAAACCGCCGCAGAAGACGATCATGTTGACTTCATCGAGCGTTTCGCGCCCGGTGATGAGGTCGGTCATCATCACGTCCTTCACGTCGAAGCCGGCCAAGTAGAGGGCATAAGCCATCTCGCGTTCGCCGTTCGTACCCTTCTCGCGGATAATGGCGGCTTTGATGCCCGACGGCTCGCGGCGATCGGGATTAAGTCCGAACTGCGAGAACTTGCCCTTGAACTCGGGGTGAATATGGTATTCAAGGGGCTGCTGCTTGTAGTTCTCGTAACGTTGCTTGGCGCAGCCGTTGAAACTTTGCTTGGTGTCGAGCAGGTAACTTGTCTCATACCATACGTCACGCAGGTAGTCGATGCCGAGCTGATAGGTGGCGTCGTTGAGCGTCACCATAATCTGGCGTTCCTCGGCGGGCTTGCCTATCTTCACGTAGCTTACGCCAGCTTCGTCGAGTATTTCCTTGAAGGCTTTCTTGTCCTTGTCGGCAACCTGCACCACTACGCCGGGGTTTTCGGCAAAGAGGGCTTTCACGAGGTCGTCGGTGCGGAACTTGTCGAGGTTTACGTCCATGCCGCCCTCGGTGTTGGCAAACGCCATTTCGAGGAGCGTGGTGACAAGGCCGCCGGCCGAAATGTCGTGTCCGGCCAGAACAAGTCCCTTGTTTACGAGTGTCTGTACGGCGTTGAACGCGTCGCGGAAGTATTCGGGGTTCTTCACCGTAGGCACGTCGCTGCCCACGAAGCCTTGGCTCTGGGCAAAGGCCGAACCGCCGAGGCGAAGCTCGTCGAACGAGAAGTCAATGTGGTAGAACGCGCTCTTCGGCTCGTTCTTCATAACGGGCGAAACCACCTTGCGGATGTCGCTCACCTCGCCGCCGGCACTCACGATGACCGTACCCGGAGAGATAATCTTCTCGCCGCCGGGGTACTGCTGCGAGAGGGAGAGGGAGTCCTTGCCCGTAGGCACGTTGATTTCGAGGGCGCAGCAGAAGTCGCTCAGTGCCTCAACGCCTTGGTACAGGCGCGCATCCTCACCCTTCTGACTGCGGCAGGGCCACATCCAGTTGGCTGAGAGCGACACGCTGTCAAGTCCCTCGCTCAGCGGTGCCCAAACGATGTTGGTAAGCGACTCGGCAACCGAAAGCACCGAACCGGCGGCGGGATTGGCAAGTCCGGCCTGCGGAGCGTGTCCGAGAGCGGTGGCAATGCCTTTGCGTCCGCGGTAGTCGAGGGCCACCACGCCGCAGTCCGACAGGGGTAACTGCAGTTCGCCCTGCGTCTGCTGGTGAGCCACTTTGCCCGTCACGGAACGGTCTACCTTGTTGGTGAGCCAGTCCTTGCAGGCAACGGCTTCGAGCTGCAATACGCGGTTGAGGTATTCGTCGAGGTGGGTTGCGTCATAGGTCACGTTCTTATAGTTGCGCTCCACGGTTTCATCCACCATGACGGTCTTGGGCGAATGTCCGAACATTTGCGCCACGTCGAGGTCGAACGGACGCTTGCCGTCGCCCTGAACGAACGAGAAGTGGGCGTCGCCGGTCGTTTCGCCGACTACGTACATCGGGGCGCGCTCGCGCTCGGCAATCTTGCGTACGTGGTCGATGTGTTCTTCCTGAATGAGCAGGCCCATGCGCTCCTGGCTCTCGTTGGCAATGATTTCCTTGGCCGAGAGCGTGGGGTCTCCGATGGGGAGCTTGGTCATGTCGATTTGGCCGCCGCACTCCTCCACGAGTTCTGAGAGGCAGTTGACGTGACCTGCCGAACCGTGGTCGTGGATCGACACTACAGGATTTACGTCCTCCTCGCAAAGGGCGCGCACAAGGTTGTTGGCACGCTTCTGCATTTCGGGATTGGCGCGCTGCACGGCGTTGAGTTCAATGCCGCTGCTGTAACGGCCGGTGTCAACGGAACTTACAGAACCGCCGCCCAAGCCGATGCGGTAGTTGTCGCCGCCTACCACCACTACCTTGTTGCCCTTTTCGGGCGTGCCTTTGAGGCAGTCGCGCTTCGTGCCGTAGCCCACGCCGCCGGCGAGCATAATCACCTTGTCGTAGCCGTACTTTTCGCCGTTCTCCTGATGTTCGAACGTCAGCACGGAACCGGCGATAAGGGGTTGCCCGAACTTGTTGCCGAAGTCGCTCGCGCCGTTCGAGGCCTTGATGAGTATCTGCTCGGGGGTCTGGTAGAGCCACTTGCGCACGGGCAGAATGTCCTCCCACTCGCGGCCGCCGTCGAGGCGGGGATAGGCTGTCATGTACACGGCCGTGCCGGCGATGGGCCAAGAGCCTACGCCGCCGCCCATACGGTCGCGGATTTCGCCGCCCGTACCGGTCGACGCACCGTTGAACGGCTCAACGGTGGTGGGGAAGTTGTGCGTCTCGGCCTTGATGGAGATAACGCTTTCAATGTCCTTCACGCGGAACCAGTCGCTTGTGGAGTGGTCGGCCGGGGCGAACTGCTCCACCACAGGACCTTCGGCAAAGGCCACGTTGTCCTTGTAGGCGGATATGATGTGATGGGGATTTTCCTTTGTAGTCTTCTTGATCATGGCAAAGAGCGACGAGGGCATCTCCTTGCCGTCGATAACGAACGAACCGCCGAATATCTTGTGGCGGCAATGCTCGGAGTTGATCTGCGCAAAGCCGAACACTTCGGAGTCGGTCAGCTGACGTCCGAGCTGCTTCTCCACTCCGTGCAGGTACTCAATCTCGGCGGGCGAAAGGGCGAGTCCTTCCTGCTCGTTGTAGGCTTCGAGGTCGCTGATATGCTCTATGGGAGCGGGCTTGATGTTTACTGTGAAGATGTCCTGGTCAAGCCCGTTGTACATACGTTGAAGCATGGGGTCGTGGTCGGCCTTTTCGTCCTTTACGGGGAAATACTCCTCAATACGCACAATGCCGTGGAGATTCATGTTTTGGGTAATCTCTACGGCATTGGTACTCCAAGGAGTTATCATTTCACGGCGCGGACCGACATACCAGCCCTTAAGTTCGGCTGCGCTGTTGAGCGTAGCTTCGCCGTAAAGCCAGCAAAGTTCCTTTACCTCGTTCTCAGAAAGCTGGTGGTCTACCTCAGTGGCAATCACGCTTTTCTGCGGAGTGTCGAAAAACAATATCATAATATATGTGTGGGGTAAGTGTGTTTGTGTATGCGTGCAAAATTACAGAAAAATGCGGAGGTAGCGCCCTGCGCCGCCGTGTTTCGGGGTTTAGTCCGGGGTTGCGGCGGCTTCCGCCCTTTCGCTACTCTTCGCTTCCGGCTTCGGCAGTTTCGGCTGTTTCTTCACCAGCCTGGGCCGCCTCCTGCTTTGAAAGCTCGCAGCGGAGCTGCTCCTCAGCCCTCACCTGCTCCACTTTTTTCTGCATGAAGTAGTAGACGAAGAACACTGCTGCCACGGCTACAAGGATGCAAAGCGGCACGTAGAACACGATGGTGCGGCTCGCGCCCTGCCAACCGGCGTTGGAGTGCCAGAAGAGGTCGTTAGCCACGAGGAAGTAGAAGATTGCCACGAGGTTGGCCACGAGTCGCACGGCAACCGACGTGCAGATGCCCCTGAGGGCGTAGGCGATGCGTTTGAGGACTTTCATAGTACGGGAGTTTGGGGGTTAGAGATACTGGGGGAGCTGGAAGAGCTTTGTGCCGTTCGAGCCTTTCACGAGGATAAGTCGGTCGCTGGGGCAGTCGCCTCCTTCGAGGGCTGTTTTCACGGCTTCCACGTCGGGAAACCAGCGCGCGCCCTCGCTGTAAGGCTGAAATTCCTCGCCCACGAGCCACACTTCCTCGCAACCTGCGTCGAGTGCTTGCCGGGCCACGTTCTGGTGTTCGGCAGCGGAGTCTGCGCCAAGTTCGCGCATTTCTCCGAGGATTGCCATCTTGTGCGGCGCGTCAATTTTGGCGAAGTTGTCAAGGGCGGCTTTCATGCTTGTCGGGTTGGCGTTGTAAGCGTCAACGATAAGGCGGTTTCGCTCCGTAGTGAGCAGTTCGCTGCGGTTGTTGGTGGGTTGGTAGGCGGCCACGGCCTGCGCGGCCTGCGCGGCGGATACGCCGAAGTGCTTGCCCACGGCGATGGCGGCCAAGGCGTTCGTCACGTTGTACGCGCCGATTAAGTGGGTCTTCACCTCGTGCCACTCCGCTTCCCCGGCATAGCGGAAGCGGAAGTTGAGGTAGGGGTCGCACGCCGTCACTTCGCCCTCTACGCCGTACCCCTTGCCCACGGTGCCGTATGTCTCGGCGGTCAGCCCGCCGGCGAGGGGGACGAGATGGGGATTGTCGCCGTCGAGAAAGATAAAGGCCTGGGGCTTCGTACGCAGGTAGTCGTAGAGTTCGGTCTTGGTACGCACGACCCCCTCGAACGAGCCGAAGCCTTCGAGATGGGCGCGGCCCACGTTGGTTATCAGGCCGCAGTCGGCGTCGGCGATGCGGCTCAGCTGGGCTATTTCGCCGGGGTGGTTAGCCCCGGTCTCAACGACGGCAATCTCGTGTTCGGGGCGAAGCCTCAGCAGGGTTTTCGGCACGCCGATGTGGTTGTTGAAATTTCCTTGGGTGTAAAGCACGTTGTAACGTTCGGAAAGCACGGCGGACGTGAGTTCCTTGGTAGTGGTTTTGCCGTTGGTGCCGGTTATCTGCACCACGGGGGTGCCGAGCGTGCGGCGATGGAGAGTAGCCAGCTGCTGGAGGGTTTCGAGGCAGTCGGCCACGTGGATAAGCCGCTCGTCGCCCGTCACGCTCTCGTCGTCAACCACGGCGTAGGCGCAACCCTTGCCCAGCGCGTCGAGGGCGAAGCGGTTGCCGTTGAACGTTTCGCCGCGCAGGGCGAAGAAGAGGCTGCCTTCGGGGCAGTCGCGCGTGTCGGTCGTCACAACGGGGTGTTTCTGAAAGATTGTATAGAGTTCTTCTACGGTCATCGTTTCTGTGTGCTTTGTTCTATATGGCAAAGTTACGGCTTTTTTGTTTTCCGCGGCAGTGTTTCGCCGCTCTTGCCGCCAAAGAGGTTGCCGCTGGCACGGGGAAAGGTGTCGTCGGCCGTACGGGCTACGTACGTCGGACGCACGAATGACACGCGTCCACCGTACGGGTGACACGTGCAGGCCGTACGGTGGACGCTGATTTGCCCGTGGGGCTGTGGCTTTTGGCCCGGGGGCTGAGTATGCTACTTGACGGTTTTCTTGCCGTTGACGATGTACACGCCGTGGGGGGCGGCGGACAGCGAGGGCACTGTGCGGCCGTCGAGGGTGTAGACGGCGTTTGTGCGGCTTGCGGCCGTCTGGGTGTTTTGGGCGGTGCGGATGCCGGTGATTTCGGAATCGAGGTAGCCGAACGTTACAATGCCGGTCTCTTCGTTGAGTTCGATATTATAGATAGGGCGCGAGAGCTTTTTGCTCGTACCGTTGAAGAGGGTTGTGGCGGGCGTGGTGTCGTCGGTCAGAGATGTAGCACCCGTAGTGCCGGGGAAGAGGTCGCCGCGGTAGCCCTCGAAGAGCTTCGAAAGGGATGAGCCGGAATTGCCGTCCTTGGTGTTGTCGGCCGGCACAACGTCCATGCGCAGGTGCGAACCGTCGATGTTGACGATGTTGTTGTTCCATGCCGAACTGCTGTAATCCACGTGTGTCACGAGCATACCCTTGCCAAGGATGCTTGAGTGCCACGTAGAGGGCTGGCGGTTCTCAAAGAGATAGTACTCATTGGCGTTTTCGGGGTTGCGGATGACGAAGGCTCGCGCCGTCTTTTGGGTTGTGCCGTCGGAGGCCGTAGCGTCGTCCTCGGTCGGCTGTGCGTCGACGTCCGAGGTGTTGATTGGCAGGAGGCGGGCAAGGAGGGGCTCGTCGGTCAACTCTTCCACGTCAAGCCAGCCCATGAAACTGCGTTCGTAGGCGGTATATTCGGAGGGGCGGTAGCCGTCGTAGGTGTACTGCCCGTAGTCCATCATGTCCCAGTACGAGAGGGTGGTAAACTTGCCGCTCGACTTGGTGTCGTAGAAATCGGGCAAACCGAGGGCGTGTCCGAACTCGTGCGAGAAAAGTCCCACGCCGTCCATCTCAGCCCCCTTTACGTCGTTGGGCGTTGAGCCGTAGCTTTGCAGCAGTTCGTTGCCCATAAGGCAGCTCTTGGAGGTGTATTTGCCGTCGTTGAGCGAGTTGGACGACTGGCGGAACTTTGCCCAGATATAGTCGGTGTGGCCGTCCTCAAACGACGATTGCTGGCCCGGACCTGCGAACATCAAGGCCACGAGCGGCACGGTGGTGGTGCCCTCGGTGCAGTATTCGCCAAAGTCTGCCACCGCCGAGGCGAGTTTCAACGCCTCGGAGACGAACTCATACGACTTAGCGTCGGTGCTGCCGTTTGAACCGTCCTTGCCGTAGTAGGCGTAACCATTGGAGAGCGTGACCTCGGCCACCACCTTGAACTGCGGACAGAACATGCCGCAGCTTTGCGCCGTGAAGTAGTCGGCTACGGAGCCGCGGCTGTTGGTCTCGTCGTGATAACCCTCCTCGTTGAAGAAGCGAGTTATCTTCTCGGCCGTATGGTCCTCGCGGAAGGACTTGTCGGCAAAGTTGACCATCACCACGGGTATGACGGGAGAGCCGATGCTCGACACCACACCCTTGGCGGAACGGCCGTACGCCCCCAGACCGTCGGCCGTGGCGGGTTGGAACGAGCGAGTGCTATTGCCTGTCTGCACATAGGGGAGGACGGGATTGAGGGCGTTGAGAATATCCTCGGCCTCGCTCGCCGTGAGGTAGGCGGAAGACGAGGCATCGGCGGACTGAACCGTACGCGCACGCTCGCCAGCAAGAACGGCTGAGGGGGCGAGGTTGCCGTCGGCGGTGCGCTCGGCATAGTAATAGTGACCGTCGGCCTGAGGCAGGACTACGCGTCCGGCTGCATCGGTGTAGATTGTGTAACGTCCGTTGCCGACCGCCGTCACCGTGACCGTCTGGCCCGAGGGCTGGCGGTGGGTGATGGTGCGTCGTACGGGGAAAGTAGCGTTCGCCGTAAGGGCGGAAAACGCAAGAAGGAAGGAGAATATAGCTGACTTTTTCATTTTTCTTTGTTCTGTATATTTCTTACGATTGTATAACCTGCGCAGTAAAGTTTCCTTGCACGAGCGGCTGCGAGGCGAGGTTTTCAGGAAATAGCCTCAACCACAACGGTCGCCTCGTTGACCATCGTGACACGGACGGGCGTGCCGGGTTCGATGAACGCTCCGCTGGACTTCACCTCGACCACATTGCCGCCAATCTCGGCGTTGCCCACGAGCGCAAGACGGGTAAGGGCCTTACCCTCGCTGCCCACGGATACGGAGAGCTGCGCCTCGGTGGCGCTGGTAGAGCTGATTGTTGCGTGAAGGCTGACTTTGTCAATGGCTCGGGTGTGGGAAACGATGTAGAGCATTGCGCCCAAAACGACGAGGGCTACGGCAACCGCGGCGCACGCCCAGCCAAAGCCGTAGTCGTTGTAGATAAGCACGAGGTCGACCACGGCGCAGATGATTGCGCTGATGCCCGAAATGCCGAAGCCGGGAATGATGAACACTTCGAGCAGCCCCAGAACGAGGGCAAGGACGGCGAGGATGATAATGATTGTCATAGCGTAGGAATTAGGTTTAAGGAACAGCGCAAGAGGCGGATTTCTATTCGGGCGCTTTGCGGTATTTGCCCTCGTCCTTGTCGGAGAGCATCGACAGGTAGGAGGCGTAGCGCGACGGGGCGAGGCGATGGTTTTCGAGGGCATCGAGGACGGCGCATCCGGGTTCACGCGTGTGGGTGCAGTTTGAGAAACGGCAGTCTGCGCCAATCTCGAATATGTCGCGGAAGTAGTGCGCCACTTCCTCTGGCTCCATATTGAACGTGCCGAAGCCCTTCACGCCGGGGATGTCGATAAGCGCGCCGCCGTCGGACGGGAGTTCGTAGAGTTCGCTGTAAGTGGTGGTGTGCATACCCGTTCCGTGCGCGTCGCTGATATGCGCGGTGCGGACTTTGGCGGAGGGGATGAGCGCATTGAGGAGGGTGGACTTGCCCACGCCGGAGTGGCCGGCCAGCAAGGTGGTCTGCCCCCGGAGCAACTCACGGAGTTCGTCTATCCCCTGCCCTTTCAGGGCGGAGATGCGGAGGCAGGTGTAGCCAATGGCGGAGTAGAGGTCGTTCCAGTAGTCGGCCGTGGCGCGCTCGTCGGCGGAGAGGTCGTCAACCTTGTTGAAAACAATCGTCACAGGCACGCGGTAAGCCTCAGCCGTTGCCAAGAAGCGGTCAATAAAGGTAGTGGTGGTTTCGGGACGGGCCACGGTGACGAGCAGCAAAGCCCGGTCGAGGTTTGCCGCGAGGATGTGGCTCTGCTTGGAGAGGTTGGAGGCCTTGCGGATGATGTAGTTGCTCCGTTCGTCGATTTCGGTGATGTAGGCCGTGGCCTTTTCGCCGCCGTCAGCCTTGCCGGCCGCAGCGATTTGGATGGTCACGCCGTCGCCCACGGCCACGGGGTTGGTGGAACGGATGCCGCGCAGACGGAAGTTGCCTTTCACCTTGCACTCTACCAGCCGCCCGTCGTCGGTGCGCACCATGTACCAGCTGCCTGTACTCTTGATTACTTTCCCGTGCACTTATGCGTTTCTGTTTTCGTTGTTAGGGACTGGCGGAGACTTCTTTTCCCTACTTCGCCCCGCCCGATTAAAGCCACAGGAGCGAAGAGAAAGCTTTCGTTGCCGTATGCAGTTTTCCCTTCACTCCCTGTTTGTGATTGCCGCAAAGCCGTTGGGCTTAGACGGTCATGATTTCCTTGTTCTTGGCAGTGAGGATGTCCTCAATCTGCTTCACCTTTTTGTCGTGAATCTTCTGAAGGTCGTTCTCGGCGTCCTTCTCCACGTCTTCCGACAGGCCGTCCTTGATAGCCTTCTTTAATTTGTCAATGCCGTCGCGGCGGGCGTTGCGCACAGCCACCTTGGCTTCCTCGGCCTCCTTGGAGCATTGCTTGGTGAGCTGCTTACGGCGGTCCTCGGTGAGGGGCGGAATGCCCAGACGGATAACCTCGCCGTTATTCTCGGGCATGATGCCCACGTTGGAGTCGATGATGGCCTTTTCAATCACACGGAACATCTGCTTGTCCCAAGGTTTGATGGCGATGGTACGGGCATCGGGCGTAGAGATGGCGGCCACGTTGTTGATGGGCACCATTGAGCCGTAGGAGTTGACGCGTATGTCGTCGAGTATATGTACGTTGGCCTTGCCTGCACGAATTTGAGCGAGCGTGTCTTCGAGATGGAGAACGCTCATGTCCATTTTCTCCTCGCAAGCGCTGAGGCATTCTTTTACGTCGAGCATAGTAGGGTTGTATTTATGTGTGTGAGTTGATTATGTACAGTGTTTCCAGTCTGTTAGTGGCGGAGGCGGTTGAGTATGCGCTTTACGCGTCCGCTTTTCTTTTCGCGTCCTGCGTTGTATCCGTATCCGTAACCGTAGCCATAGCCGTCGGTGTGGTAGTTGTCGGATGCCTTCACGTCGTTGACGATTACGCAGAGTTTTTTGAAGCGGTTGTCCTGATACATTGCCTCCAAATCGGGAAGGAAGTCGCGGTTCTGCACGCCGGCGCGGATGACGAAGAGCGTGATGTCTACCACGCGGTTGACAATGCTTGCGTCGGCCACGGCGAACATCGGCGTAGTGTCGAAGATTACAAAGTCGTACTGCTTGCGAAGTTCGTCGACCAGCTTTTCGAGGTTGTCGCTCATGAGCAGCTCCGAGGGGTTGGGCGGCATATGTCCGGCCGGAATGAAGTCAACGCCCTGTGCGAACGCGTCGCGCTTGATGATGTCGGAGAGAACCGTATCGTCGTCGGCAAGGTACGTGGTAAGGCCGAAAGCGTGGCCGAACGTGTTGCTCAGCGTGCGCTTGCGGATGTCGGCGTCGATTACAACCACCTTTTTCCCCGCCATGGCGAGAATGATGGCCATGTTGCGCGCCACAAAGCTCTTGCCCTGACCGGGCGTGGTGGAGGTGGTCATCATCACCTGCGTGGCGTGGCGCATATAGCCCAAGGAGAACCGCAAGATGCGGAAAGCCTCGACGATTGCAGCGTCGCTGTCGAAGTCGGTGATGAGCGTGCGGTCGCTCTCCTTTTTGTCGATGCTGGGGATTTCGCCAAGTACGGGTATCGTGGTGGCGGTCTCCACGTCACGGCGGCTATGCACGCTCACGTCGAGCGAGCGACGAAGCCAGATAATCAGAGCCGGGATGAGCAAACCGATGAGGAAACCGATACCTATAATAATAAGGCTACGCGGACTTACCTGTTTGTTGCCCACAGGACCTTCTACGAGGCGGACGTTAGCCTCGTTGATGGCTTGCTGCAAGGCCACCTCCTCGCGTTTGTTGAGCAAGTAGGTGTAGAGTGCCTCCTTGAGCGACTGCTGACGCTGGATGTCGAGCCCCTGCTTCTCCTGGTCGGGCGCGCCGGCTATGCGACCGGTGAGCTGCGCCTCGTTGGCCTTGGCGTCGCGCAAGCGCACTTCGAGCGAGCTGACGTAGCTGCGGAGCGACGACACGATGGCCTGGCGCATCTGGGCGAGCTGGCGGTCGAGTTCGCGCACCATGGCGGTAGCCTCGCTGGAGTTCGCCGCCATTTGGTTGCGCTTGTTCATTTGGTCGTTGAACGTGGCAATTTGCTGGTTGAACGACGCGTCGGATATGCTCAGCGCGGGAATGAGGTCGTGGCTGTTTGAGTGGGAATGGAGGTATTCGTCGAGATAGCGCGCCACGTTGAGTTGCGTCTCGGTCTGGAGCGTTTGCTGGCGGGCGCTGCTCGTCTGCGACAGCACCTCCTGCGAGGTTTTCTCGAAGTCGACGAGTTGGTTGCGCTTCTTGAAGTTGGCCAACTGGCTCTCCACGCTGCTCAGCTCGCGGCTGATGATATTGATGCGCTCATCGATGAATTTTGCCGTGTTCTGCGCCACGCGGTTCTTGTTCTCCACCACATCTTCCTTGTAAGTGTCGAAGAGGGTGGCGAGTATCTGGTCGGCGCGATCCTTGTTGGTATCGTTGCAACTAAGCACAATGAGCGAGGTCTCCTTGTCGTACTCCGCCACGCTGAGCGTGCTGAGGAAACGGGCGGCGGCATTGTCCTGCGAAAGACGCGTCACGCGGACGGGTTCGCCCCCGGTCCATTTGTCAAAGGCTTCGCCGCGCACCACGCACAAGTTGCCGTAGGGTGTCTGCACCATCTGTCCGAGCTTCACGTCGATGGGGGCAACTTCCTCGCCCATGCGGTCGGTCATGCCGCTGAGGGTGAGCGTGGTGGCGTTCTTCTTGCTGACGGTGATGTTCTGCGCGAACTTGCCCTTGTAGTCGCGCTGGAAAAGTACCTCGAACGGGCGCGTCTTGCCGTAGAGCGTCACGTCGTGGAGGTTCTCCTTAACGGTATAGTCCACTTCGAGGCGCAACTTCTGCACCACGCGCTGCATCAGCCGCTTGGAGGAGAGGATGAATATTTCGTTTTTGAGGTTGTCGCCCACGCTCACACCGTTGAGTTCGAGCAGCGTGTTCATGCTGTTGCGCTTTGTGGAACGACGAACGCTCGACGTGCTGCCGCCGTCGGAGTCCTCTATGAGCATGACAGACTGACGCTGCACCACTCGCGGCTGAATCTGCTGGTAGAACCAGCCTATGCACACGCAAAGGCAGACCGACAGCAGAAACCACTTCCAGTTGCGCACGAAAAGGCGGAAGCAGAGCTGCAACATGGGGAGGAGCTGCATCTCGTCTTCTTCTTTATCGTTGTTCTGTACGGGGTAGGGCTTGGTTGTTTCCATCTTGAATGTTTTCTCTGTAAGGTATTGTGTTTTCTCTGCAACGCGTTTCGTTTCCCGATAAATGCAATGCGGCGCATACACCGTCTAAACGTGCATTTAACAGGCGCAAAGTTAAGCGAATTTGTTCTTAAACACGCTATTGCCCACGCATTTTGTCATTTTCCGTAGTCGGACGGACTTACGCCGAAATAGTCCTTGAAACATTTCGTGAGGTAGCTGGGCGAACCGAAGCCCACCTCGTAGGCCACCTCGGACACATTTTTGTCGCTTTGGCGCAGGAGGTGCGCGGCGCGTTTCAGACGGGCTATTTTCAGGAGTTCGTTGGGCGAGAAACCGGTGAGGCTCTTCACCTTGCGGTAGAGCTGCGTGCGCCCCAGGCCCATTTCCTGCGCCAGTTCGTCGACGGACAGGTTGGCGTCGGAGAGCCGCTTTGCCACCAGGGCTTTGAAGCGTTCGGCAAAGCCCATGTCGGCCTCGCTCGCCTCGGGTTTGACCAGCGTGCCGCTACCGGCGAAGAAGTCCTTCACGCGCTGGCGGTTGTCGAGGAGGCTGCGCACGCGGCTTCGTAGCAGGTCGGCGCTGAACGGCTTGGTGACGTAGCCGTCGGCACCGCTGTCGAAGCCCTGCACGTGCTGTTCGTCGAGGGCGCAGGCCGTGAGCATCAGCACGGGTATGTGGGCCGTCTCCTCCCGCTGTTTGAGTTCGCGACAGCAGGTCCAGCCGTCCATCACGGGCATCATCACGTCGCAAATCACGAGCGAGGGCTGCAAGCGAGCGGCCATGTCGAGCCCTTCGCTGCCGTTGACCGCCTCGGCTACGGCGTAGTCGGGGGCGAGCAGGAGTTTGAGGTAGGAACGTATGTCTTCGTTGTCGTCGATTACCAGCACGAGGGGCGCGCCTTCGGGCACTTCCTTCTCCATCGGCACCACGCCGACGGCTTGCCTTGGTTCGGCGGCTTCGCTGTGGGCGGTCCTGCCGGCCGCCGTGGCGTCGGCTATTTCAGCGTCCTGCTCCTGCACGGGCGGTTCGCAGGGAACGGTCACGACGAAGCGGGTACTCATGCCCACACGGCTCTCGGCGCGCACAGTGCCGCCATGAAGTTCCACGAAGTTCTTCACCGTGGCAAGGCCCAGCCCCGAACCCTCGTGGGTCACGTCGGTTTGGTAGAAGCGTTCGAAGATGTGGACGAGTTTCTCGGGTTCAACGCCCTGCCCGGTGTTCTCCACGTCAATGCAGTAGCACTTGCGCTGCGAACTGTCGGTGGTAAGGTACACCTTGACCGTCACGCGGCCGCCGTGGGGCGTATATTTCATGGCGTTCGACAAGAGGTTGTACACCACGCTTTCCATACGGTGGGCGTCGGCGTGGACTGTCACGCCGGCATCGGTCATGGCAAATTCGCAGTCCACGCGGAAACGTATCATCTTTTTCCGGGCAAGGGGCTTGAACGGCTCTGTCCATTGCTCCACGGCGTCGGCAAGGGTGAGCTGCTGCAAGTTGAGCCGCAGCTTGCCCACGTCGTACTTGCTGAAATCGAGCGTTTGGTTCACTAGCCTCAGCAGCACGTTGACGTTGCCGCCCACGAGCGCAAGGAGTTCGCGTTGTTCACGGGTGAGGTTGTCGCTCGCGTTGAGCTGTTCGAGCGGGGCTTTTATGAGCGTGAGCGGAGTGCGGAAATCGTGCGACACGCTGGTGAAAAACTGGAGCTTGCCCTGCGTGGTGCGTTCCAGTTCACGCGACATCTCCATTAGCTGGTCGCGCTGGCTTTCGAGCTTCTGCTTCTGCCGGGCGAGCGTTTCGGAACGGCGCAACGCCATGTGATAGTAGCGTATGCCGATGCCGAGCAACAGGCCAATCAGCACAATGATTACGAGACAGGCGGCGAGGAGCATATTCTGCATCGTGTAGCGCGAGAAATACTCTTCGAGTTCTACGCCCATCTCGTTGACGTGTGCCTCGCTCTCTTTGAGTTCATCAGCCTGAATGCGGAATATGCGCGAGGTGGTGGCGTTGATAATGGCGGAACGGAGCATCGTCTCGCGGGCGTAGGGTTCGCCCTTGAGTATGTGCAGGGCGGTTTGCAGGATGCGGTCGCCGCCCGTGGGGTAGATGAACGTGGCAAGGAGTTCGCCGCGTTCCACGTTCTCCAAGCCGCCGCCAGTGCCGGCCAAGCCGTCCACGCCTATTATCTTCACTCCCTTGCAACCCTGCGCAAGGAGTTCGTGGTGGATGCGCACGCCGGTGCGGTCGTTGGGGGCGAGGATAAGGTCGGGGATTTGTCCGCTCCGCACGAGGGAGTCGACTTGCTGTTTCAGGCGCGGGCCTTCCCAGCCCATTTCCACTTGGGCCGTCACCTTGATGCCGGGGGCTTGGCTAAGGACCTCGTGGAAGCCCTTGTGGCGTTCGGCCGCCGCCGTGCCGGCCATGCCGCCGGTAAACTCAACCACCGTGCCGCGCCCGTGGAGTTCATTGACCACGTACGCCCCGATGTCGCGCCCTATCGCGGCATTGTCTGCCCCGACATAGGCGGTATAGTCGTCCGAATTTATCTTGCGGTCGATTACCACAACGGGGATGCCCTGCTTCATCACGCGCTCCACGACGGGCGTAAGCGGCTGGGCTTCATTGGGGGCTACAACGAGTAGGTCGATGCCCTCGGCCACCATACTGTCTATCTGGCGAATTTGCCGCCCGTTGTCGTCGGCGGCCGAACGGATGTCGAGCTTTACGGTGTTCTTGTGGAACGTGGCCTCGCGGTGCAGCTCGTGGTTCATCTGCCGCCGCCAAGCGTCGTTGCTGCACTGCGACACGCCAATGCGGAACGTAGGCTCTTTCTCGCCGCAACTCACCGCGAGAAGTGCCGTCAGGAACAAGAATATAAGGAAAGGAGCATATCGAGCCGCACGGCAGGCACGGCGCAAGCAATAGCCGGCCGCAACCGGACGGCAAGGCGCATGGCCACCGCCGCACAACGGGCAAAACAGGTTCATCTTAGGTTGTCGTTTTTCATGGTTATGCTTGCAAAAATACGTAATTGTTTGAATTATACGCTATTAGGCAAGGACAAAAGGCGGTGCTGCGCCCCTTGCGGACAACGTCGCCGCAAGCCAAAAAATACTTTAAATGCTTTGCACGCCATTCGCTTTGCACTAACTTTGTCGCCGAATTTTACGTAGTTACGCATGAACTTGATTGTTGACATTGGAAACTCGTCGGTGAAAGTTGCGCTGTTCAGCGGCGGCGAAATGCGGCTACGCAAACGTTTGCGCGACGATGCCGCGGCGCAAATCGCCCAGATGACCGAGGGACTTGACATCGCCGCTTGCGCCTACTCCGTAGTGGGCAATGCAGGGCGCGACGTGGCGGATTTGCTCCACAAAATCTGCAAGACCACACCTTTATATGTAGAGGGAACAACGCCCACGCCGCTCACTAACGACTACCACACGCCCGAAACGCTCGGAGCCGACCGCCTGGCGGCGGCAGTGGGGGCGGCGCACATCTGCCCGGGGAGCAACCTGCTGGTTATCGACGTGGGCACGTGCATCACCTACGACTACGTGAGCGAAAGCGGACACTACTTGGGCGGAAACATATCACCCGGCCTTGGCATGAGGCTGCGCGCCCTGAACCGCCAAACGGCAAAGCTGCCCCTCGTGGCGAGCGACGGCGAAATGCCCCCCATCGGCACAACTACCGAGACGGCCATACGCACGGGCGTAATCCAGGGGATTGACTACGAAATCTGCGGCTACATCCAGGCGATGAAAAGCACGCACAAGAATACGCACATATTTCTCACCGGCGGCAACAGTTACCGTTTTGCCAAGGGCTTTGAGGTGGAACGCAGCGACGCGCTCGTCGAAACCGGCCTCAACTGTATATTGCAATACCACAACAGATGACTTTTTCCCGTAAATACTTACTTGCCCTCGCCGCTGTGCTGTTGCCCCTTTTGGCAACGGCGCAGACCAACGGCAGCAACTCGCCCTACTCGCGTTTCGGCTTCGGGTTGCTCAGCGACGGCGGCAACGCGTTCAACAAAGGCATGAGCGGCACAGCCTACGGTATGCGCAGCGGTTCGGAACTCAACACGAAGAACCCTGCCTCGTATGCGTCCATCGACTCCCTCTCGTTCATCTTCGACTTCGGCGTGTCGCTCGAAAGCGGACGGCTCTCGCAAAACGGCAGCCACGCCAACACGAAGAACACCTCGGTGGACTACCTCACGGCTGGCTTCCGCATGGCGCCGCGCCTCGGCATGGTGCTGGGCCTTGCGCCTTACAGCACCATAGGCTACGAGATGAGCACGTCGCGCACCGTGGGCAGCGAGGACTTGCAGACGTATACCCGCACCAACACCTACTCGGGCGACGGCGGCCTGCACACGGCTTACGTCGGCGTAGGCTGGGCACCGGTCAAGCCCCTTTCGGTGGGCGTGAACGTCGGATACCTTTGGGGCGACATCGAACATACGTCGAGCATGAGCTTCAGCTCGTCGAGCATATCCAGCACTTCGCAAAGCTACGAGACGGACATCCGCTCCTACAAGGTTGACTTCGGCTTGCAGTACGAGCAGCGCATCAACGCGAAGCATAGCCTTGTGCTAGGTCTTGCCTACGGTCTGGGCCACAACATCAACCGCACCGCTTACTACTACAACAACAGTTCGTCGAGCGTCGACACGGTGGCTTGCCACAACGCCTTCCAAATGCCCCACACACTGGGCGTCGGCCTTACGTGGAACTACAAGAGTTCGCTGCGGGTTGGTGCCGACTACACCTGGCAGAAGTGGAGCAGCGTAAAAGCCCCTCCCGCCGGCGTGGGAATGAGCGGCGACGGAACAACGCTCAACTACATTAGCCAAAAGGGTCACTTCAACGACCTCCACAAGGTGAGCGTCGGAGCGGAATATATCCCCAACCCCGACGGACTTCGCTGGCGGCAGCGCATACGCTACCGCGCCGGCCTTTCGTACGCCAACTCGTACGTAAAGCTCGACAACAACGCCAAAGGTCCGTCCGACTTTCAGGCAAGCCTCGGCGTGGCTCTGCCCATCGTCACGATGTACAACAACCGAACTTACATCAACTTCTCCGCGCAGTACGAGCGCGTGAAGCCCAAAACGTCGAACATGATTACGGAGAACTACTTCCGTTTCAGCATCGGCCTGACGTTCAACGAACGCTGGTTCATGAAGTGGAAGGCTGAGTAAGACCGTACCCCGCGCAATGAACAAACTCCCGGACATAATAAGAGACAAGAACAAAAGTAGGCTCTGCGGCTTGCTTTTGTTTTTGTTGCTCCTTGCCCCCATGGCCTGCACCAACGACGCTCCGCCGATGGGCAACACGGTGGTAGGACGCGACTCGCTGCCCGTGATGGTGACGCGCGGCGTATCGAAACTCATCACCGACTCGGGCGTAATCCGCTACAAGATAATCACGGAGGAGTGGCGCATATTCGACCGCACGAAGCCGCCCCGCTGGGAGTTTCCCAAGGGCCTCTACCTCGAACGCTACGACAACCAGTTCAAGGTGGACCTCCGCTTCTCGGCCGACAGTGCCTGGCTCTACCAGCAAAAGGTGTGGAAGATGCGGGGCAACGTGGCTTTCGAGGACAAAACGTCGCAGACCAGACTCCGCACGCAGGAGCTTTTCTGGGATATGCAAACGGGCGAAATGTGGTCCAACGTATACACCGCACTCAAACAGCCGCAGCAGGAAATCGAGGGTACATGGTTCAGGGCAACGCTGCAAAACGGCCGCCCCACGAAGTACCACGTGAAGCAGTCGAGCGGCTTCATGCCCATGGGCGACATGGCCGATGGCGGACAAGGCGCAACCGGCAGCCAACCCGGCGATACCGCCACAGCCTCCGACAGCACTGCCCGCCAGCCCCTGCGCGACGCGCCGCAAAGCCGCCCGAAAACGAAATAAGCCCCGTCCGCCGCCCCCATGCCGAGCGGTGCGGAAAGGCATAAACATATTATTCTCAACGAGGTAGCGAAGCCAAAAAAGCCCCCGGGGGAGACAAGCGGTGCATTATTTTCGTTATATTTGCACACATTTTGTCGTAAAACGAATAACAATAAAACAAAAACATACATTAAATGGCAGCATTAGGAACTATCAGGAAAAGAGGCGCACTCCTCGTAGGCGTGCTTGGTTTAGCCCTTTTTGCGTTCATTGCCGAAGAGTTCTTCCGTTCGTTGGAAACTACGTCCAACATGGACAAGAACCAAGTAGGCCAGGTTTACGGTGAGAAACTCTCCATTCAGGACTTCCAAGCCATGGTGGAGGAACAAAGCGAAATCACCAAGATTCAAATGCAGATGCAGGGACAGGACGGCAACCTCACCGACGAGCAGACGGAACAAATCCGCGAGCAAGTGTGGCAGCAGTACGTGCAGAAGCAAATCATCGCCCACGAGTGCGACAAGCTCGGCTTGTTCGTGACCGACGGCGAGGTGCAGGAAGCCCTTCGCAACGGCAATGCGCAGAGCTTGCAGATGATGGCTACCATCTTCCGCAACCAGCAGACGGGCGCATTCGACCTTGCACAGCTTCAGGACTTCCTCAAAAACTACAACAAGACCATCTCGCAGGCACAGCAGGCTCAGAACGCCGAAGCCGTGGAACAGCTGCAAATGGTGAAGAAACTTTGGGAATACACCGACAAGCAGCTCCGCGACGAGCTCCTTGCCAACAAGTACCAGATGCTCTTCGCGATGGGCTTCACCTCGAACCCCATCGCCGCCAAGGCAAGCTTCAACGACCGCACCGTGCAGAAGAACGCCGAAGTGGCAGCTCTGCCCTACTCCGTCATCAACGACAAGGACATCAAGGTGACTGACGACGAGCTGAAAGCCGCCTACAACGACTACAAGGAGAACTTCTACTCGCCCGCCGAGACGCGCGACCTCAAACTCATCGACGTGAACGTAACGGCAAGCGCCAGCGACCGCGCCGAACTCATGAAGAAGGTTCAAGGCTTCCAGCAGCAGCTGCAGGGCGGCACGGACGCAGCAAACGTGGTGCGTTCGTCCAACTCAGCCGTGGCCTACTCCAACATCCCCATGAGCAAGAAGGCTTTCCAGCGCATGAACGACGTTTCGTCCGCCCTCGACTCCATGGCGGTAGGCAGCGTGAAGCCGGCTTACTACAACGCGCAGGACAACACCATCAACACCCTCAAGCTCATCGGCAAGGAACAGGCTCCCGACTCTATCCTCTGCCGCCAAATCTACGCAACGGCTGCCGACGCAGACGCTCGCAAGACGCAAGCCGACTCTATCCTTAAAGCCCTCAACGGCGGAGCTTCGTTCGCCGAACTGGCAAAGAAGTACGGCCAGCGTTCCGACTCTGTTTGGCTGACGGCCGACCAGATTGAGCAGTTCGGCATGAGCGACGACCAAGCTGCCTACATCACGCAGCTCTACCACATCGCCGCCAACACGGCGCAGGTAATCTCCAACGAGCAGGGCGCAGCCGTGGTACAGGTGCTCGACCGCCGCAAGATGGAGACTAAGTACAACGTGGCCGTAGTGAAGTGCCCGCTCAACTTCTCCAAGAAGACTTATGAGAACGAGCTGAGCCGCCTCAACCGTTTCCTCGCCCAGAACAAGGACTTGGCTTCCATCGAGAAGAACGCCGCAAAGAACGGCTATATGGTGACTGACGTTCCCGGATACAGCCCGATGCAAAACCTCATCGCCACCAACATCGGCGGCAGCGGCGCAAAGGACTGCGCACGCTGGATTTTCGACGAGGCTGAGGCCGGCGACGTGTCGAAACTCTACGAATGCGGACGCAACGGCGACCACCTCCTCGTAGTGGCCGTAACCGCCACCAACGACAAGGGCTACCTCCCCTGGGACAACAAGGACGTGAAGGCATTCCTCACCACCGCCGTACGCCAGCAGAAGAAGGCTGAAAAAGCCCTCGCAATGGCCAAGGGCGTGAAATCGCCCGCCGACATGCAGAAGGTGAAGGGCGCAGTGATGGCTACGCTCACCAACCAGGCAATGGCCGGCTACGCCACCGTAACGGGCGTGAACGTTCCCGAGCCCAAGCTCACCGGCGCAATCGCCAAGACCAAGGTAAACCAAAACACCGCCCTCGTTCAGGGTGCCGCCGCCATCTACGTGGCCAAGGTAACGGGCGAAACAAAAGCCGACGGCAAGTTCGACGCAGCCACCGAAATGAGCCAGCTCTCGCAGCAGAACGGCCAGACCGCGTTCCGCTCCGTGTTCAACTACCTCTACACACACAAGGCTAAGATCGTAGACCACCGCTACGAGTTCTAACCCCAGCCTCCCCCACTCCCCGCAACGGGCTTTGCAGAAGTTGATGTTCTGCAAAGCCCGTTGCCGTTTTCAGCAGAACCAAAGCGCAAGCTCTCCGCCACACAGGCCATCACCTCCCCCATACACCCCATTAGTGCCCCAATCCCTCCATCAGCATCCCCGAGCCAGTCATTCGCATCCCCGAACCAGTCAACGAATACTTGGCAAGCGACACATTGAATACTTGACAAGAAGCAGATTGAATACTTGGCAAGAAGCATATCGAATACTTGCAAGTATTTGATCACAACCTCGGAGATAATTTCAACTACCCCCGGGAAAAGAACCACTTCCCCAAAGGTATGCACGGCGCAATACCGAGACAGTTCAATGCTAAAAGATGTCGTCAATACACAAAAGAGACAGACATATTTCACCCACAGGAGCGAAAGTTCTTCATAAAAGTGTAGCCATCCACCTAAAAGTCCCTCATAAAAGTGTAGGCATTCATCAAAATATCCCTCATAAAAATGTAATGAGAGAAAGCATTAGGCTCTGTTTCAAGCATTTGTACATCTAAGAGCATTCAATGCCATAAGCCCAAGCCCTTAAGGCATAAGATTTTACAAATAATAAGTTTTCAAGGCAAGTGATATTATGATAGCCAAAGCTTGTTTGAACACGCTATAGCAGCAAACCTGAAAGAAAAACAGAAGAAAACTTGCTTTTGCACGATATATTTTGTAATTTTGTTTCGTTGATTTGGCAGAATAGTGGGTTGTACGCTATACCACGCCACTACGTTATGAGCTGCCGACTAATTGTAAATCACACCCTACACTTGATGCAATTACCCATAAAGAAGATATTATTGTGTGCCGCCATGTGCATCGGCTCTGCCCTTTCCGTTAGCGCGCAGGACATTATGCCGGAAAAGATGCCCGCACACACCAAAGCTGAGAATATCGTAAAGGAAGTTTCACCGCTCGCAAGCGTGCAGACGCTCCGCGAAAACGCCGCCAAGGAAACGGTTGGCTACAACGCCAACTTTGGCGAGAGCGTGGTGAAGACGGCACTGCAGTATCTGGGAGCGAGCTACCGCTCCGGCATGTCCGGCCCCTACGCCTTTGACTGCTCCGGATTTACGAGTTTCGTGTACCGCCAACAAAACGTGTCCATCCTGCGTTCGTCGCGCTCGCAATACACGCAAGGCACGCCCATCGCCAACATTACCGACATGAAGAAAGGCGACCTCGTGTTCTTCGGCGGCCGTGGCAGCTCGCGTTCCGTAGGCCACGTGGGGATTGTTACCGACGTAGACCCTTGGGGCAACAACTTCTCGTTCGTCCACGCAGCGTCGGGCGGCGTGAAGGTTTCAAAATCGAACGAGCCCTATTACAGCCGCCGCTACATCGGCGCACGGCGAATCGTTGAAAACTAAGGCGAAATCCACGCAAACGAACAAACAACGTCCATCCGACAAACAAGCCGACGGACGTTGTTTGTTTTGTATGGGCAGGCACGTTTTCACAGAAATGCGCTCCGAACAGACCACAAGCGCATAAAGAAAAGCGGCAAAGTTGCAAAAGCTGAAATAAATATCTAACTTTGCAGTCCGCAAGCAGTATGTACAAAGAGCTTCCCGTACGGAGCTTGCGCAAGACAATCCGCAATTAGTAATAAACAAAATAACTTACAAATGATCGTAGTACCTATCAAGGAGGGCGAGAACATTGAACGCGCCCTTAAGAAGTTCAAGAGAAAATTCGAGAGAACAGGCGTAGTGAAGGAACTCCGCGCCCGTCAGCAGTTCGACAAGCCCAGCGTATTGAAGCGCCTGGCCAAGGAACACGCTGTTTACGTGCAGCAGCTCCACCGCAACGACGACTAAGTTCCCGTCTACCTCTTGGGCTTACGCCCGCATAAGCAATCGCTATGTGCATGAAACTTGCGCATAGCGATTGTTTTTTGTGATTGGAGAACGAAAATCGGGGCGGCTCTTTGCTCTCCGGCAAATTATTACGATATTCGCTTACAGAAGGCGCAGGGCAGCGCGCAAGCCGCCGGCCGGAAGCGCAAACTAAGGTATGGAAACGTACATTGACGACTTTCTCAACTACATGGCGGCCGACAAAGGTTGTTCCCCGCGAACCGCCGAAACGTACGAACGCACGCTCCGCTCCTTTGCGCAGTGGGCGAAGAGCGTTGACGACAACATGAGCTGGGAAGCGGTAGACACCGACACGGTGCGAAACTGGATGTCGCTCAGCATGGAACGGGGCGAAAACCCGCGGACCATTTGCCGGGGACTAAGCGCCTTGCGGAGTTTCTACAAATACATGCTCCGCACGCAAAGGGTCAGCCACGACCCCGTGCGCCTCGTCCGCAGCCCGAAGACACACGCAAAGCTGCCTACATTCCTAAAAAAGGAAGAGGTAGACCGCCTGTTCGACGATGTTGAGTTCAGCAACGACTTCGAGGGGACTAAACGCCGCACCATCCTGCTCACGTTCTACCACACCGGAATGCGCGTGTCGGAACTTGTGGGGCTAAACGTGCAGGACGTGGACCTCAGCCGCCGCGAAGTGACCGTAACGGGCAAGGGCAGCAAGCAGCGCATCATCCCCTTTGGCGAAGAACTGGCAGAGGCCTTGGACAACTACCTGCAACAACGCACCGAACACCCCCATACGGGCAACGCGCTCTTCACGGGCAACCGGGGACGGCGGATTTCCGTGTCGTACGCCTATACCGTGGTACACAACTACCTGACGCTGGTGACCACGCAAAAGAAAAAGAGTCCGCACGTGCTGCGCCACACCTACGCCACCGCCCTGCTCAACAACGGAGCCGACCTCGAAACCATCAAGGAACTCCTCGGACACGAAAGCATAAAGACGACAGAGATCTATACACATACGACCTTTGAAGACTTGAAAAACGAATACAAACTTGCTCACCCCAGAGCATAAAAATCAACTACTATGGAACTGAAAATTCATGCAATCCACTTCGACACCACTGAGAAACTCAACGCATTCATCAGCAAGAAGGCACAGAAGCTCGAAAAGACCTGCGACGCCATCATAAAGGCGGAATTTGTGCTGAAAGTAGTGAAGCCCGAAACCGCCAAGAACAAGGAAACAGCCCTCAACGTGTCGCTCCCCGGCACCGACCTCCACGCCGAAAAGGTATGCGACACCTTCGAAGAAGGCGTAGACCTCTGCGTTGACTCCCTGCTCCGCCAAATCGAGAAGTACAAGGAACGTCAAAGCAAGTAATTCCCGTCCGCCCGGACAGGACCGGCAAATACCAAAGGGCTGAACCTCCTTTTCTCGGGGTTCAGCCCTTTGTCTCGTTATGTTACTATTTTGTTCTCAAAGAAGCAAGTTCCTCCATAGTTTGCTCGCAACAGACAGAATCGCATACTAATAGTGCCCCACTATGTCAGACTACAACAAAGGAGTCATATAAATTGGCAAATACAGGATACCCTCCTTTTCCTCCAAGTCGGACGTATGAATAACGTATGGGGTGTCTAAATAGTTCTTGTACTTATTGATGCATTTCGTCAACGATGTAATCGTGTAACGGTTGGTTGATTTCACCTCTATGGGAGATATGTTGTGACGGCTTGTCACAACTGGCTTTGCTATCAGGAAGTCTATCTCCATCCGCTCTTTCGCTTCTCGCGAATAATTGGAGTAGAAGAACAGCTTGTGACCATTAGCCCGCAGCATCTGTGCTACCACATTCTCAACCAGCATCCCTTCGTCAACTTCGAGTTTGTCCATCATCAACTTTTTGTAGAGAGAGTCCTGCATAATCTGGTTTTCGCCAAACGCCATACTAACCAACAAACCCGTATCAGCCATATAGCACTTGAGAGCAGAACTTTCCATCTTCAGGTTAAGCCCCACGCTAGGTTCTGTCGCTCCATAGCAAATATTTGCGACCATAGCTTCGCTTAGCCAAAAGAAAGCCGTCTCGTACTCACGCATCCGAGCACCTGCGCTTATCTCCGAAAGGCGGAATTTCTTCTCGTGCTTCTGCAATTGACTGGGTATCTGGTCAAAGATGTTTGTCACTCTTATCTTCTCGCCCTCTGCATATTTCTGAATGTCATTGCGATAAAGGGCTATTATAGCACGCTTCACGTTATCCACCTTGCCAAAGTCACGGGTTTCGGTATACGTGTCTACCGCCTTTGGCATACCGCCTACTATCAAGTACTGGCGAAACAGCGTCATTATCTTTCGGTGCATATCCGCCCCAAGCGGTTTCCGCTTTTCGAACTGCATCTTTATGAGCGGCATTATAGTTTCTTCGCCCATGGCCCAAAGAAACTCTTCAAAGTCCATCGGGTGCATATCAACCCTAATTTCCTCCGAAGGTATCATGATGTTTTTCACGTTCCTGTTGATTGAAACCAGCGAACCCGTCTCAATATAGTCGTACCGTCCATCTTTCACAAGGTACTTGATTGCCGCTCGCGCTTCGGGGAACGCTTGAACTTCATCAAAGACTATAAGCGACTTTCTGGGCAGCAGCTTTACGCCAAAATAGAGTTGAATGTACATGAAGAATGAGTCGAGGTCGTACAAATAGTGCCGAAACAAATCAAGGACTTGCGGCATCGCATTGTTGAAATCAATCAAAATGTACGTCTCATACTCGTTGCGAGCAAATTGCTCCACGATATAACTTTTGCCAACACGACGAGCCCCGTCTATCAATAAGGCGTTCTGCCCCTGGCACTCCTCTTTCCATCTGAACATCTGCTCGTAAATTTTCCGCTTCATAACTTACTCTCAATTGCACATTACACGATTCCTAGACTTTTCAGTAGCCCATTTTACACGAATCCTAGACTTTATACAGTGCGAAAACACACGTTTCCTAAGTTATTGGCAAGTTTTCATTCGTAGCATGACAGCAATACGAGATTTTTTATGATGTTATTCGCCTTACATCTAAGGGAAGTTTGTACTTTTGAAGTGTTTTGAAGCTATTTGACAGTGCTAAATAGTTACTCGCAACAATTATTTTCAAACATTACTTAACCCAATACCAAAAGCGTATGAAACTTTTTTTACTTTCTTAACAGCACTACTCACTTCTATCGCAACTGCATTTGCTGGCGGCACCTACTCTATGGTTGGCACTTGGCAGGGATGGTCGCTCACAGAATCTACCCTTGATTTTGTCGATCAAGGAAACGGCGTTTACACAGCCTCCATTGATGGAATCTCCGGAGAATGGAAAATCGTAAAGGACGGCAGTTGGGACATCAACTATGGCGGCGACGGCACAGAAATGGTGTCCGGTCAAACATACAGCCTTGTAAGAACAGTGCCTCAAACGCCAAATTCGCTTCAACTCTGAAGAATGCCAAGTTCACTCTTACCGTTACAGACGAGGACAACGTCACAATCAAAATAGAGGAAATAACGGTAGAACACACTTATAGCCTCGTCGGGGCATTTAATGAATGGAGGGTTGAAAGCACTCCCTTAACTCATCAGGAAGACGGCAGTTGGACCGCTGACGTCAAGGAGTTCCCCGGCGGGGAACAATTCAAAATTTCCATTGACAACAGCTGGACTTGCTTCGTGGCAAACGACACCGTTACGGCACTCCCGTTCGGAGAGGCTTACACTTGCGCTCGCGCTGACAACTACAACAACTTCACCGTCGGCGAGAAGGGACAGAATTATGACATCCACGTAAAACTCGTAGTGGCAGACGACGAGCAGTCGGCAACTCTTACCATCACCGGCAACATAACAGGTATCAAGCAGGTTCATGCAGACAATGCAAAGTCCACAATCTACAGCATCACTGGCCTGAAACAAACAGAGCTGCAAAAAGGTATCAACATTGTCAACGGAAAGAAGGTTATCAAGAAATAAGAAAGGAACAGTCGCCCCACACATCCACAGCTAAGGGGTAGTCACTATATTGCAGGCATATACGCATAAGGGCAGGAAAGCCGTGCGTATATGCCCTTGTTGTATTCATACGGACTCAAAAGGGCACCCTTTGCATCAAGCAGTCCTTCGTCGTCTACTCTCGGGACTGGATCGAACAGAGAGCATTCAAGCCCTGACCGTCAGAAGTTCGTTGACGTTGGTCAGGAAGTTTCCGCTTCGGTGTTCGCACTTTACCCTCCACGGCTGACAGGTTTCGCCTTCGGCTGCCAGCTGGAGAGTTTTCAGCCCGTAGCGGTGGTTCAAGCTGTCCATTGCCTGCATGAGTTTGGCCCGCTGCGGACGGTTGGGGACGGGGTCGAAGAGGTTTCCTTGAATGCCCTCGACGGGAACAATATTGCTCACCACCACGCCCGACTTTTTGTAGAGAATGCCCTCGCGCCAAATTGATTCGAGCGCACGAAGGGCGGCTTGCGTGATTTCGAGCGTATCGCTCGTGGGAACGAGCATGGGAACGGAGGCAGAATTGGCGTACTGCGGCAATTCCTCGCGGAAACGGTTGCTCATAACGAACACCGTTACCATACCGGCCGCCGAACGCTGCCCCCTCAGTTTGTTGGCGCAACTGGCGGCGAAAGAGGCTACGCTGGATTTGAGCGCATCAAGGTCTTTCACCATCTCCCCAAAGCTGCGGCTGGTGCAGATGGTCTTTTTTTGCAACGCTTCGGAGGTGTCGATGCAGGGCGTGCCGTTGAGTTCGAGCCACGTTTGCAGTCCGGGCTTGGCCAGATGGGCGCACACCCACGCGCTGCTTTTGTCGGCAAATTCGAGGGGCGTGCGCACGCCGCAGTAGAAGAGTTTGGAGAGCGTACGCGAGCCGATGCCCCACACGTCGGAAAGTTTGAACAACGAAAGGGCTTTGCGACGCTTCTCGTCGGTGTCGATCAGACACACGCCCTGATAACCGCGATACTGCTTGGCAAACTTGCTGCCCATCTTTGCGAGCGTCTTCGTAGGGGCAATGCCCACGCTCACGGGGATGTCGGTATAGAGACGGATGCGTTCCCTGAGTTGCCTCATCATCTGCACGGGGTCCTGCAAACTGCTGTTGTTGCGGAGGTCGCAAAAGCTTTCGTCGATGCTGTACTGTTCCACGTGGCTGACGCTCTTGCGCATAATCTGCACAATGCGCTTGCTCATGGCCGCATAGAGCATCATGTTTCCCGAAAACACGTGTACGCCGCAGTGGTTCACAATGTCCTTGACCTTGAACAGCGGGTCGCCGCGGTGCAGCCCCAGGGCTTTCGCCTCGGGCGTGAGCGCGACAATGCAGCCGTCGTTGCTCGAAAGCACTACGACGGGCTTGCCGTTCAGTCCCGGATGGAAGGCTTTCTCCACCGAGCAGAAAAAGCTGTTACAGTCTATTAGGGCGTACATTATTATAGGAGAAAGGAGGAAGAAAACAACAAGTGAGACTACATACGCCAAGCTTGTTCGCGGTCAGCAGAAAGGTAGAAGCCACGACCAAAGTCTTTGTTGGGACGGGATTTCTGCAAGTCGATGCAATCTATTGAGACCGTAGAGCCATGATAGAGATGTATCATAATGAACCCCCTTTCCTGTGGCAATAGTTTGACATACTTTGTACCATATCATCCATCGGCTGCGTGTGCATCACGTCATAGAAGTCGTGTGCCACTTTGATAGCACCGTACTTGTTGAGGTACTTATATGCTTCAACGTCAGTCATGTTGTAATGATTGGCAAAGGAAGAAATAAGTGACACTATATATTCCGATATATCCTTAACGCTGAACATTGGCATTGCTGATTTTGTTTGTGAAGTTACGAATACTCATCGAGAGTTGCACAAGAGCCTTGCCCAATAAAGCCAGAAAACATCAAAAGGGGCTATTTCAGTAAGCAACCTCGTTTAGAAGCGTTGAAGTCAATACTCTCTCATTTTGTTTTTCCTGTATCATGCAGACAAAGTTCACTTAGGGCGATGAATAACGTAGGTTACTACACCCCACACGGAAAAGTCGTCGTTCTCTGAGATGCGAATCTTGGGGTAAGCGGGATTGGCGGGAACGAGCCAGCCGCCGTCGCGGTGTTTTTCCACCCGTTTTAGGGTGTATTCGCCGTTGAGTTCGCACATGGCTACTTCGGAGGGCGAGGGATTGCGGTTGCTTTTGTCCACGATGACGATGTCGCCGCTGTGTATGCCGGCCTCTATCATGGAGTCGCCCTCAACCCGGATGAGGTAGCTTGCCTCGGGGTTGGGGCAAAGCATTTTCAGGAGTTCGATGTCCTGACTCTTTTCGTCGTTGTCGAGAGGAATGGGGAAGCCGGCTTTCACGCCGATGTTGAAGAGCGGCAAGCGCACGTCCCCTACCCTACCGGCGGGGTAGATGGTGCCTAATCGGGAAAGGGCGTTTGTTTCGCGGATTGTTTTCTCAATGCAGTCCTTTATGTAGTCCGTCTTGTTGCTTTGCGCATCGATTACCCTTGCCATGTCGTCGGGCGCGCGGAATGCGTAGAGTTTGCTGCCCGTTGACGGCCGTCCCGCCCCGGGGCGTGCGCCGCCTCGTCCGCACTTAGCCCGACCTGCGTCTGTGGAGTCGTTTTTCATGCTGCTACGTGTTCTGCTTGCAAAGGTAAGGATTATTGTATGAATTACGTAATACGTTTTCAAACGTTTTAGTTTGGCAATGGAAAAGGGGCTGCGCCGCAACCTGTTCGTTGCGACACAGCCCCTTGGGAGTGTTATCACATTTCAGCCGAAGCTGATTGTTGTTGCCTTAGGCTTCCTCAGCTGCCTGACGGGCTTTCTCCGCCTGGGCACGTTCGTATTCGTCCTTGTCAGCGACAACGATTTTGGCGAACTCGCGAAGGCCGGTACCGGCCGGGATGAGGTGACCGCAGATTACGTTTTCTTTCATGCCTTCGAGGTAGTCTGTCTTACCGCTGATGGCAGCTTCGTTGAGAACCTTAGTGGTTTCCTGGAACGAGGCGGCGGACATGAAGCTCTTCGTCTGCAGTGCAGCACGCGTGATACCTTGCAGTATCTGCGTAGAGGTAGCAGCCTGTGCGTCGCGCACCTTGACGAGTTTGAGGTCGCGGCGTTTGAGCTGCGAGTTCTCGTCGCGGAGCTTGCGGGCTGTAACAATCATACCCTTTACCATGTTTTCGCTGTCGCCAGCGTCCACTACCACCTTCTTGCCCCAAATGCGGTCGTTCTCCTCGGCAAAGTCGAGTTTGTCGACAATCTGCTGTTCGAGGAAACGAGTATCGCCCGGATCGTTTATCTGCACCTTGCGCATCATCTGGCGGACGATAACCTCGAAGTGCTTGTCGTTGATCTTCACACCTTGCAGACGGTATACGTCCTGCACCTCGTTGACGATGTACTCCTGCACTGCCGTGGGACCCTTGATGGCAAGGATGTCGCCCGGCGTGATAGAACCGTCGGAGAGGGGCGTACCGGCGCGCACGAAGTCGTTCTCCTGAACAAGGATTTGCTTAGACAGGGGGACGAGGTACTTCTTAACTTCGCCAAGCTTGGAGGTAACGATGATTTCGCGGTGGCCGCGCTTCACGCTGCCCATGCTAATTTCGCCGTCGATTTCGCTCACCACGGCAGGGTTGCTCGGGTTGCGTGCTTCGAACAGTTCGGTTACACGGGGCAGACCACCGGTGATATCGCCGGCCTTTCCTACCACGCGCGGTATCTTGACGAGGATGTCGCCGGCCTTGAGCTTCTGACCGTCTTCCACCACAATGTGACCATTGATGGGGAAGCTGTATGTGCGGATAACCTCGCCGTTTTCGTCGAGAATGTTGGCTGTAGGCACGTGACTCTTGTCCTTAGACTCAATCACGATGCGCTCGCGCAGACCCGTAGCTTCGTCTTCTTCCACACGGTAGCTGATACCCTCCGTCACGTTTTCGAACTGGATAGTACCGGCGTTTTCCGTAACGATGACTGCGTTGAAGGGGTCCCACTTGGCAAGGACGGTATCCTTGTCTACGTGCTGACCCTCGTCTACGAAGAGCTGCGAACCGTAGGGAACGTTCTGCGAAGAAAGCACGATGTTGGTGTTCTCGTCCACGAAGCGGACTTCGGCCAAACGGCTCACAACCACCTTGCATGCCTTGCCCTCTTCGTCAACAGCCTCTACCGTACGGAGTTCGTCAAACTCTACGCGGCAGTCGCTCTTAGCCTTGATAGTGGCGTTGGCGGCGGCGTTGGAGGCGATACCACCGGCGTGGAACGTACGGAGCGTAAGCTGCGTACCCGGCTCACCGATAGACTGCGCTGCAATGACGCCGACGGCCTCGCCCTTCTGAACCATTCGGCTCGTGGCAAGGTTGCGGCCGTAGCACTTCATGCAGACACCGCGCTTGCTCTCGCAGGTAAGCACAGAGCGGATTTCCACGCTTTCGATGGGCGATGCCTCGATAGCGGCGGCAACGGGTTCGGTGATTTCCTCGCCGGCAGCCACGATGAGCTTGCCCGTAACGGGGTTGATGATGTCGTGAACGGACACACGGCCAAGGATACGCTCGGAGAGCGAAGAGATTACCTTGTCGCCGTCCTTCAGGGCGGTGCATACAAGGCCGCGAAGCGTGCCGCAGTCCTCTTCGTTGATAATCACGTCGTGCGAAACGTCTACGAGACGGCGGGTCAGATAACCGGCATCGGCTGTCTTCAAGGCCGTATCGGCAAGACCCTTACGGGCACCGTGGGTAGAGATAAAGTACTCGAGCACGGACATACCCTCCTTGAAGTTCGAAAGAATCGGGTTTTCGATAATCTGTGCGCCTTCGGCACCGGCTTTCTGCGGCTTGGCCATCAGACCACGCATACCGGCGAGCTGTGCAATCTGGTCGGCAGAACCACGGGCACCGGAGTCGAGCATCATGAACACGGCGTTGAAGCCCTGATCGGCTTCGGTCATCTGCTTCATCAAGGTGTCCTTGATTTCCTGGTTCACGTGTGTCCACGTGTCGATAACCTGCTGGTAACGTTCCTTGTCGGTGATGAAACCCATGTTGTAGTTCATGGTGATTTGCTCCACCTCGTCGTTACCCTTCTTCACGATGTCTACCTTCTCTGCCGGGATGATGATATCGCCGAGGTTGAACGACAGACCGCCTTCGTAGGCCATGCGATAACCGAGGTTCTTGATGCCGTCGAGGAACTCGCAGGCGCGGGCCATACCCACGTTCTTGATAACGAGGGAGATAACGTCGCGGAGCGACTTCTTGGAGATTACCTTATTGACAAATCCGCACTCGTCGGGGATTACGCCGTTGACGATGACACGGCCTACGGAAGTTTCCACGAGGTGCTTTATCTTCATGCCTCTCTCGTCGATGTCGTCCACAAGCACCTTGACCGGAGCGTGGATATCGACGTGCTTTTCGTTGAATGCGATGATGGCTTCCTCAGGACCGTAGAACGTGAGTCCTGCGCCCTTTGCGCCCGGACGAAGCTTGGTGATGTAGTACAGACCAAGCACCATATCCTGCGAAGGCACAGTGACAGGCGCGCCGTTGGCGGGGTTGAGGATGTTGTGGCTCTGGAGCATGAGCATCTGCGCTTCGAGCACAGCCTCGTTGCTCAGGGGAAGGTGCACAGCCATCTGGTCACCGTCAAAGTCGGCGTTGAACGCCGTACATGCCAACGGGTGGAGCTGAATGGCCTTGCCCTCAATCATCTTGGGCTGGAACGCCTGAATACCGAGTCGGTGAAGTGTCGGCGCACGGTTGAGGAGCACGGGGTGTCCCTTCATCACGTGTTCAAGGATGTCCCAGATAACGGGTTCGCGGCGGTCAACAATTTTCTTTGCGCTCTTCACCGTCTTCACAATGCCGCGTTCAATAAGTTTGCGTATGATGAACGGTTTGTAAAGTTCGGCTGCCATGAGCTTGGGCAGACCGCACTCGCCCATTTTGAGTTCAGGACCAACAACGATTACCGAACGGGCAGAGTAGTCGACACGCTTACCGAGAAGGTTCTGACGGAAACGGCCAGCCTTACCCTTCAATGCGTCGGAGAGTGACTTCAAGGGGCGGTTGCTGTCGCTCTTCACGGCGCTCGACTTGCGAGAGTTGTCGAAGAGGCTGTCAACGGCTTCCTGAAGCATACGCTTCTCGTTGCGGAGGATTACGTCGGGGGCTTTAATCTCGAGCAAACGCTTGAGGCGGTTGTTGCGGATAAGCACGCGGCGGTAAAGGTCGTTCAAGTCGGACGTGGCGAAGCGGCCGCCGTCGAGGGGAACGAGCGGACGAAGGTCAGGCGGCGTAACGGGAATGACCTTCATGATCATCCATTCGGGCTTGTTGCGGTCGCGGCTTGCGCGGAACGATTCCACAACCTGCAGACGCTTCAACGCCTCGTTCTTGCGCTGCATGGACGAGTCGGAGTTCGCACGGTCGCGAAGCTCATACGAGAGGCTGTCCAGATCGATGCGCTGCAAAAGGTCGTAAACGGCCTCGGCACCCATCTTGGCAATGAACTTGTTGGGGTCGCTGTCTTCGAGGTACTGGTTTTCCTTAGGGAGTTTCTTAAGGACTTCCAGGTATTCGTCCTCGGTGAGGAGGTCGTTAACGGCCAGTTCCTCGCCAAGCACGCCCGGCTGGATTACCACGTAACGCTCATAATATATAATAGAGTCAAGTTTCTTGGTGGGGATACCAAGCAAGTAACCCATCTTGTTGGGCAACGAACGGAAGTACCAGATGTGGGCCACGGGTACAACGAGTTGAATGTGGCCGGCACGCTCGCGGCGCACCTTCTTTTCGGTTACTTCCACACCGCAACGGTCGCAGACGATGCCTTTGTAGCGGATGCGCTTGTACTTGCCGCAGTGGCACTCGTAGTCCTTGGTCGGACCGAAGATGCGCTCGCAGAACAAGCCGTCGCGTTCGGGCTTGTAGGTACGGTAGTTGATGGTTTCAGGTTTCAGCACCTCACCACACGAATTTGCCAGTATCTCCTCGGGCGAAGCGAGACCGATGGTAATCTTCGTAAAGTTACTCTTTATCTTGTTTTCTCTTTTAAAAGCCATGTTTCAAGGATAAGATTGAGAATGTAAGAAGTTGATTGTTCCGTGCCATTGCACCAGACCGCCGCCTTTAGGCTTTGTGCGGCGCAAGGTGTGCTTCGGCACTGCGGAACAACATGATTAGTCGAGCGTGATGCTCAAACCTAAGCCGCGGAGTTCGTGCAGCAGCACGTTGAGCGACTCGGGAATGCCGGGAGTGGGCATAACGTCGCCCTTGACAATGGCCTCATAAGCCTTTGCGCGTCCCGTTACATCGTCTGACTTGATTGTGAGGATTTCCTGAAGCACGTGCGATGCGCCGAATGCCTCGATTGCCCAGACTTCCATCTCACCGAAACGCTGACCGCCGAACTGGGCCTTACCGCCAAGGGGCTGCTGCGTGATGAGTGAGTACGGACCGATGGAGCGTGCGTGCATCTTGTCCTCAACCATGTGGCCGAGTTTCAGCATGTAGGTAACGCCCACGGTTGCCTTCTGGTCGAACGCCTCGCCGGTTGCGCCGTCGTAGAGCTGCGTAGAGCAGTAGCGCGGCAGACCTGCCTTGTCGGTCCATTCGCAGAGGTCTTCGAGTTTTGCACCGTCGAAGATAGGAGTGGCAAACTTCACGCCGAGCTTCTTGCCTGCGGCACCGAGCACGGCCTCAAATATCTGACCGATGTTCATACGCGAAGGCACGCCCAGCGGGTTGAGCACGATGTCGACGGGAGTACCGTCGGCCAAGAAAGGCATATCTTCCTGGCGAACCACCTTCGACACGATACCCTTGTTACCGTGACGGCCGGCCATCTTGTCGCCCACACCAATCTTACGTTTCTTGGCGATGTAGACCTTAGCCTGCTGGATGATGCCGGAGGGCAGGTCGTCGCCGATAGTGATAGAGAACTTCTTGCGCTTGAGGGCTGCGTCGAGCTGGTTATACTTCTTCAAGTAGTTGATAACGAGCTGGCGGATGAGCTTGTTGGCGTGGTCATCGTCGGTCCATCCTTGAAGCTCTACCGAAGCGTAGTCGAGGGCGGAGAGTACGGCCTTGTTGAACTTCACGCCGCTGGCAATCACTTCCGTGCCGATGTTGTCCTTCACGCCGAGCGAAGCCTTGTCGCTGATGAGCGAGAGGAGCTTGTCCACCATGATTGCCTTCAAGGATGCAACTTCCTTGTCGAACTCGTCGTCGAGCTTTTGGAGCGTCACCTTGTCGGCGGCCTTTGCGCTGCGGTTCTTCTGAACGCGCGAGAACAGTCGCTTGTTGATCACGACACCGGCCAAAGAGGGATTAGCCTTCAACGAAGCGTCCTTCACGTCGCCGGCCTTGTCGCCGAAGATGGCGCGGAGGAGTTTTTCCTCAGGCGTGGGGTCGCTCTCGCCCTTCGGCGTAATCTTACCGATGAGGATGTCGCCCGGAGTGATGCGTGCGCCGATGCGTACGATACCGTTCTCGTCGAGGTCCTTCGTCGCGTCTTCGCTGACGTTGGGGATGTCGTTGGTAAACTCTTCCATGCCTCGCTTCGTCTCGCGTACTTCGAGTGAGTACTCGTCCACGTGGACTGATGTAAGGATATCGTCGCGAACTACGCGTTCGTTAAGCACGATGGCGTCCTCGTAGTTGTAACCCTTCCAGGGCATGTAAGCCACGAGGAGGTTGCGGCCAAGTGCCAGCTCGCCGTCTTCGGTAGCGTAGCCTTCAGTGAGGATCTGACCCTTGTGTACCTTGTCGCCCTTGTTGCAGATGGGGCGGAGGTCGATTGTCATATTCTGGTTCGTACGGCGGAACTTAGGAATGTCGTACTCCTTGACATTGCTGTCGAAGCTGACAAATTCTTCGTCCTCTGTACGTTCGTAAGCGATGCGGATGGTCGTAGCGTCTACGTATTCCACAACGCCATCGCCCTCGGCGGTAATCATTGTGCGAGAGTCTTCGCACACTTGCTTCTCAATGCCTGTACCTACGATAGGCGCTTCGCTGCGGATAAGGGGTACGGCCTGGCGCATCATGTTCGAACCCATCAACGCACGGTGGGCATCGTCGTGTTCGAGGAACGGGATAAGTGAGGCGGCAATTGAGGCAATCTGCTGCGGTGCCACGTCGATAAGTTCTACCTGCGAGGGGGGGACAACGGGATAATCGGCATCCTGGCGGCACTTCACTTTGTCGCGGATGAACGAACCGTCGTCGTTGAGCGGGGCATTGCCCTGACCGATAATCTTGCCTTCTTCTTCCTCAGCGGAGAGGTAAACGATATGGTCGTTGTTGAGGTCGACCATCGAGTTCTCCACCTTGCGGTACGGGGTTTCGATGAAGCCGAGACCGTCAATCTTCGCGTAAACGCAGAGCGAGGAGATAAGACCGATGTTCGGGCCTTCCGGCGACTCAATGGGGCAGAGGCGGCCGTAGTGGGTATAGTGCACGTCACGCACCTCGAAGCCGGCGCGTTCGCGGGAAAGACCGCCAGGACCGAGAGCCGAGAGACGGCGTTTGTGAGTAACTTCGGCGAGCGGGTTTGTCTGGTCCATAAACTGCGACAGGGCGTTCGTACCGAAGAACGAGTTGATAACGCTCGAGATAGTCTTGGCGTTAATCAATTCCGTCGGAGTGAACACTTCATTGTCGCGGACGTTCATGCGCTCGCGGATAGTGCGGCTCATGCGAGCCAGACCGATAGCAAACTGGTTGGAGAGTTGCTCGCCAACTGTACGCACGCGGCGGTTGCTAAGGTGGTCAATATCGTCGACAGTGGCCTTGGAGTTGATAAGCTCTACAAGGTACTTGATAATTTCAATGATGTCCTCACGCGTCAACACACGCACGTCCATTTCCGTGTCGAGGTTGAGCTTCTTGTTCAAGCGGTAGCGACCTACTTCGCCAAGGTCGTAACGCTTCTCTGAGAAGAACAAGTTGTTGATAACTTCACGGGCAGAGGCATCGTCGGCAGGGTCTGCGTTACGCAGCTGGCGGTAGATGTAGTTCACAGCCTCCTGCTCGGAGTTCGAGGGGTCTTTCTGCAGGGTGTTGAAGATGATGGAATAGTCCGTCGACGCACCTTCTTCGGGGTGTACAAGGATTGTCTGCTCGCCCGAAGAAAGGATTGTTTCGGAGTTTTCTGCCGTGATTTCACTCTCACGGTCGAGAAGGATTTCGTTACGCTCGATAGACATCACTTCGCCCGTATCGGGGTCTACGAAGTCCTCGAGTGTAGTGGAAAGCACACGGGCGGCAAGCTTGCGGCCAATGAGTTTCTTCAAGTTTGTCTTGTTTACCTTGAACTCTTCGGCAAGGTTGAAGATTTGGAGAATGTCCTTATCGCTCTCGAAACCGATAGCACGGAGCAGAGTGGTTACGGGCAACTTCTTCTTACGGTCAATGTAGGCATACATCACGTTGTTGATGTCCGTAGCAAACTCAATCCACGAGCCCTTGAACGGGATGATGCGTGCAGAGTAGAGCTGCGTGCCGTTTGCGTGAACGCTTGAACCGAAGAACACGCCCGGAGAACGGTGCAACTGCGATACAACCACGCGTTCCGCGCCGTTGATCACGAATGTGCCGTTTTCAGTCATGTAGGGGATTGCGCCCAAGAACACGTCCTGAACCACGGTGTCGAAATCCTCGTGGTCGGGGTCGGTACAGTAGAGTTTCAACTTAGCCTTGAGAGGCACACTGTACGTCAAGCCGCGTTCCAAACACTCGGTTATGGTGTAACGGGGCTCGTCGATGTAGTAGTCAATGAACTCGAGAACAAAGTTGTTGCGCGTGTCCGCAATGGGAAAGTTCTCCGCAAAAACCTTGTAAAGCCCGTCATTCTTGCGCAGTTCACTTGGGGTGTCAAGTTGAAGGAAGTCCTTGAAAGACTTCAACTGTACGTCCAAGAAATCAGGATAGGGCATCGGATTCTTTACAGACGCAAAGTTTACACGATTATTTATTACTTTGGAAGACATTCTTCTTTATTTAGATGAGAGGATATATGGTTGTTCGGGCTTGAACGGGTATTCGGCACGTTCCGTCCGGGCGGTAAAAGGGTGCGGCCTTCGAGCCGCCGGCTTGTGCAGTGTAGACACAAAAAGGTTATGAACCTTCTACCAGAAGATTCATAACCCATACCCTTTATAAGGGAATATCAATTAAGCGAGCTCAACTTCAGCACCAGCCTCTTCGAGAGCCTTCTTCAGTGCTTCAGCTTCTTCCTTAGCAACGCCTTCCTTAACCTTGCTGGGAGCGCCGTCTACGAGATCCTTAGCTTCCTTCAAGCCGAGACCGCAGTGTTCCTTAACGGCCTTAACAACCTGAAGCTTAGCTGCACCTGCGCTCTTGAGGACTACGTCGAATGAAGTCTTTTCCTCAGCGGCAGCTGCACCAGCAGCAGGACCAGCAGCAACAGCAACAGCTGCAGCAGCGGGTTCGATTCCGTACTCATCCTTGAGGATAGTTGCCAACTCGTTTACTTCCTTTACTGTCAAATTTACCAATTCTTCAGCAATAGCTTTGATATCTGCCATTTCTTTAAATGTATTTTTTGTTTTTATTCTTTGTGGATTTATGCCACCCGCCTTGCGGCCGGGCTGTTGTTACTCGGGGCGTTCGCCCAAAGTTTTGAGTACGCCGTGGATAGTCTGACCTGCGCTTGAAAGTGCAGAAATAACGTTCTTGGCGGGGGACTGCAGAAGAGATACAACCTCTGCAATAACTTCGTTCTTGCTCTTGATTGCACAGAGAGTTTCGAGCTGGTCTGCACCAACATAGAAACCTTCCTCAGCGTAAGCACCCTTCAGAGTAGGAACTCCGTCCTTGCCCATTTCCTTGATGAGCTTTGCGGGAACGTTAGCTGTCTGGCAGAAGAACACTGCCGTAGTGCCTTTGAGGCAAGGATACAAGGGAGAATAGTCAACTTCAGAAGCCTCGAAAGCCTTTTGGAGAAGAGTATTCTTCACAATCACCATCTTGATTTCAGAACCGAAGCACTTGCGGCGGAGAGCAGAAGTTGCCTCAGCGTTCATGCCGGTCACGTCAACCAAATAGAGGTGTGCGTATTCGTTAAGTTGTGCACCGATTTTCTCGATGACGATAGCTTTATCTTCTTTCTTCATGATTATTCCGGTTTAGATTTCCTCGATTGTTTTGGGGTCAATCTTGATACCCTTGCTCATAGTAGAAGAGAGATAGATGCTCTTAACGTATGTGCCTTTCGCACTTGCGGGCTTCAACTTGATGATAGTTGCCATAAACTCCTTAGCATTGCCGAAGATCTGGTCGGGAGTGAAAGAAACCTTGCCGATAGACGTATGAACGATACCGCTCTTGTCTACCTTGAAGTCAATCTTACCCTGCTTCACTTCGCGGATAGCCTTGGCTACGTCCATCGTAACAGTGCCGCTCTTGGGGTTAGGCATCAAACCGCGCGGACCGAGTACACGACCGAGAGCACCAATCTTACCCATGATAGCGGGCATGGTGATGATCACATCGATGTCTGTCCAACCGCCTTTGATTTTGTCAATGTATTCGTCGAGACCAACGTAGTCAGCACCGGCTTCCTTGGCTGCAGCCTCGGCCTCGGGAGTACAGAGGCAAAGCACGCGAACCGTCTTACCAGTACCGTTGGGGAGAGACACCACGCCACGAACCATTTGGTTAGCCTTGCGGGGGTCAACGCCCAAACGAACGTCGATATCAACAGAAGCGTCGAACTTAGTTGTGGAAATTTCCTTCACCAGTGAAGAAGCTTCCTTCAAAGAATAAGCTTTCCCTGCTTCAACTTTGTCAGCGACTAACTTCTGATTTTTTGTCAGTTTACTCATTGTTCAAATTTGAAGTTTAAAATTAATCAGGGAAGTCACCCTTAACTGTGATACCCATACTGCGAGCCGTACCGGCAACCATGCGCATTGCGCTCTGTACCGTGAAGCAGTTCAAGTCGGGCATTTTGTCTTCTGCGATTGCTTTTACCTGATCCCAGGTGATTTCAGCAATTTTCGTGCGGTTAGGCGCTGCAGAACCGCTCTTCTTCTTTGCTGCTTCGAGCAACTGAATAGCGACAGGAGGAGTCTTAACGATGAACGAGAAAGACTTGTCATTGTAGTAAGTAATGACAACAGGCAAAACTTTGCCCGCCTTATCCTGGGTTCTGGCGTTGAACTGCTTGCAGAAATCCATGATGTTGATACCCTTGGAACCCAAAGCGGGACCTACGGGAGGAGATGGATTGGCAGCACCGCCCTTAATCTGTAATTTGATTAATCCAGCAACTTCTTTTGCCATTGTAATTTTAATTTAGAATTGGTTGAGAACAAAACGTCCGCACGTAACACTACGGGCGTTTATTCCTTCTCTATTTGCATAAAGCCTAAGTCGAGTCCTGTGCTGCGTCCGAAGACCTTCACACTGACAGTTACCTTCTTCTTCTCATCATCTATTTTCTCGATAACGCCGGAGAAGCCGCTGAACGGACCGTCGATAACCTTTACGCTTTCGCCTACAACGTAAGGTATCTCGATTTCCTGAGGTTCGTCCTCAAGCTCGTCAACCTTACCCAAGATACGGTTCACTTCGCTTTCGCGGAGCGGCGTGGGATTGTCCATGCCGCCGAGGAAACCCAACACGTTGGGCGTGTTCCTCAACTCGTGTACCGTCTCTCCAACTAAACGCGCCTCTACAAGCACATAGCCGGGAAGATACAAACGCTCCTTAACAACTTGTTTGTTGCCCCGGATTGTCTTTACCTTCTCAGTAGGGATAAGTACCTGAGAAACATGACCGCCAAGGCGGCCATTCTTAATCTCAGCATCAATGTACTCTTTTACCTTTGCTTCCTTGCCGCTTACAGCACGCAAAACGTACCATGCCATTTCCGCTGCCATAAACAAATCAAATTTGAGGATATATTAGTTGCATAACTGACTCAAACACCGTGTCCATAAGGTACACAACGATTGCTATAACTATGGAAGCAGTCAGAACAACAATCGCACTGTGCGTCAGTTCCTTTCTTGTAGGCCAAGTAGTATTATGTGATAATTCTGCGTAAGAATCCTTGCAATATGCAATAACTTTCTTGAACATGTCTTTATCTTTTAGCACGGGAAGAGAGGCTCGAACTCCCGACACCTGGTTTTGGAGACCAGTGCTCTACCAACTGAGCTATTCCCGTAAGTAGTTCTTGCACCCGGGGGTGCAAGAACTGTATTGTATCTGCTGGATATTAGTCGAGGATCTCAGTGATCTGACCAGAACCAACCGTACGGCCACCTTCGCGGATAGCGAAGCGGAGACCTACGTTGATAGCCACAGCGTAGATGAGTTCTACAGTGATTTCAACGTTATCACCGGGCATTACCATTTCAGTTCCTTCGGGGAGGTGGATCTCACCCGTGCAGTCCATTGTGCGGAGGTAGAACTGGGGACGGTACTTGTTGCCGAACGGAGTGTGGCGACCGCCTTCTTCCTTCTTCAACACGTAGATAGATGCCTTGAACTTCTTGTGCGGAGTGATTACACCCGGGTGAGTGATAACCATACCACGCTTGATTTCAGCCTTGTCGATACCGCGGAGGAGAAGACCTACGTTGTCGCCAGCTTCACCTTCGTCAAGAATCTTGCGGAACATTTCAACGCCTGTTACAACAGACTTCTTGTCCTCGCCGAGACCGAGAATCTGAACTTCGTCACCAACCTTAACGACACCAGTTTCAACACGACCAGTGGCAACAGTACCACGACCAGTGATTGAGAACACGTCCTCAACAGGCATCAAGAAAGGCTTTTCTACGTCGCGAACGGGCTCCTGAATCCAAGTGTCCACAGCGTTCATGAGCTCCATTACAGAGTCTTCCCACTTAGCCACACCGTTCAAAGCACCGAGTGCAGAACCGCGTACGATAGGAGTATCCTCTTCGAAATCGTAAGATTCGAGAAGTTCGTGCATTTCCATCTCAACGAGTTCAAGCATTTCCTCGTCCTCAACCATGTCGCACTTGTTCAAGAACACAACGAGGCGGGGAACGTTCACCTGACGAGCGAGAAGGATGTGCTCACGAGTCTGGGGCATAGGACCGTCAGTTGCAGCAACTACGATGATAGCACCGTCCATCTGAGCAGCACCAGTTACCATGTTCTTCACATAGTCGGCGTGACCCGGGCAGTCTACGTGTGCGTAGTGACGCTTCTCAGTTTCATACTCGATGTGAGCAGTGTTGATAGTGATACCACGCTCTTTCTCCTCAGGTGCGTTATCGATCTGATCGAAAGATTTCACGTCTTCGCCTGTGCCGAGACGCTCGTGGAGCACCTTAGAGATGGCAGCAGTCAAAGTAGTCTTACCGTGGTCAACGTGACCAATCGTACCGATGTTAACATGCGGTTTGGTACGCTCAAATTTCTCTTTAGCCATAGCTGATTATTTATTTTAATGAGATATCATGTAAAAAATTCCCGCCCGACGGCGGAAACCTAAAAAGAGCTGTTAGTGAGACTTGAACTCACGACCTCTTCCTTACCAAGGAAGTGCTCTACCGCTGAGCTATAACAGCATAAAAAAAACGAGAGCGGAAAACGGGGCTCAAACCCGCGACCCCCAGCTTGGAAGGCTAGTGCTCTATCAACTGAGCTACTTCCGCATTAAAGTGGGTGGGCAAAGATGGATTCGAACCACCGAAGGCGTAAGCCAGCAGATTTACAGTCTGCCCCATTTGGCCACTCTGGTATTTGCCCATTCACCGGCGAGTCAACACTTGTCGAACTCGTTAGCGGTTGCAAATTTACGCATTATTCTTTTTGCGCCAAATATTTCCCCCACTAAAATATTTCTTTGCCCGATATTGCGCCGTGAAGCACGCCTATATATAAATAAGGTACGGGGCGGAAATCCGCCGTCCGGACCGGGCAATGAAATGCAAGCCCTCTCGCTTTCGGCGGCAAATATAGCGATTTTTACACAAGCGGCGGCAAATTGGGGCTTTTGGACGAAAAATTTTCTTCGGCAAAGCCGCTTGGCAAGCGCACGGCAGAAAATTTTCACGGTATGGGAGGTTTTTGCCGTACACCGTACGGGTGACACGTGTCGGGCGTACGGCTCACGCACGTAGCCCGCACGGCGGACGTGCGTGACTCGTACGGGCTACATTAACAATCCGCCGTATGCGGTTGACTCATATTGATTATTTTATTAACTTTGTGTCATTAAATATTTTAGCCATGGCTATCAAATATGAAATCAAACGCATCAAGCGTTCAAAAATCACGAGTTCAAGTCAGGAGTATGTCCATCTGCGCACGGAGACGGCGTTGACCGATCGCCAGATAAGCGCACAGATACAGGACAGCTGCTCGCTGACCGAAGCGGACCTGCACGCCTCGCAAACAGCAATCATGCGCTGCCTGATGAACGAGCTTATGCGCGGCAGCAGTTTCCACATCGCCGGCGTGGGCTACTTCTACCTATCGGCAAAACTCAACTTGCCCGAGGGGAAATCCATTGACAAGGTTCGCGCGGACTACATAAGTGTACGCGGCATCCGTTTCCGCCCCGAAGCGAAACTGCTCAGCGAGATACGCCAGCGGGCGCGGTTCGAGCGAGCGGCTGCCACGCCTAATCCGCCCGAGTATACGGACGAGGAACTCCTTGAACGGATTTGCGTCTACATAGCCGAAAACGGCTACATCATGCGGCGACACGTCGAGACGGAGTTCGGCCTGGGCAGGACAGAGGCATTGAAACGGCTGAAACGCTTTGCGGAAAACGGAAATCTGAGAAAAGCCGGGGCGAAGAACTCACCGATTTACCTGCTGCCGACCGAGACGTAACGTAGAAAGGGCTGCCACGTAGTTCAGATTACGCGGCAGCCCTTTCCTCTATAATATATAGGTGCGGATGGCGGATTGTTCGCCAACCTTTCATCCCCAAACTTCCTTGGCGATGCTCTGCACGAGGGCTATCTTCGCCCATTGCTCTTCCTCGGTGAGTTTGTTGCCGATTTCGCAGGATGCAAAGCCGCACTGCGGACTGAGGCAAAGACGGTCGAGGGGTACGTACTTCGAGGCCTCGTGTATGCGAGCGATGACGGCGGCGCGATCCTCCAGCGTGGGATTTTTCGTGGTTATCAAGCCGAGCACCACCTTTTTGTCGGCTGGCACGTGGGCCAAAGGCTCAAAGCCGCCGGAGCGTTCGTCATCGAATTCAAGGTAGTAGGCACTTACGTTCTCCTTGGCGAAGAGCAGGGGAGCCACCGCGTCGTAGGGACCTTGCGAAGCCCAGGTGGAATGGTAGTTGCCGCGGCACACGTGGGTGTTGATGACGAGGTCGGCAGGATGGTCGAGCAGGGCGAGGTTGTTGACGGTGAGGTAGGCGTTTTTGAGTTCCTCCACGTCGTAGCCGCCCCCTACCATCGTTTCCCAGAAACGGGTGTCGCAAACCATACCCCAAGTGCAGTCGTCGAGCTGTATGTTGCGGCAGCCGGCGGCATAGAGTTCCTTGATTACCTGACGGTAGGCGGCGGCTATGTCCTCGATGAGACGGGCGTGGTCGGGGTAGAACTTGAGCGTATTGGCGGTGTTGCTCTCGCCGCGGAAGAGTTCGGCGTAGAACTGCGCCGGGGCGGGGATTGTCTGACGGGCCACCACGCCGTCGGTCTCGAACTGCTTCACAAACTTAAAGTGTTCGACGAATGGATGCCCCTCGCCGGAAATTTTGCCCGTGACGGCGCACGATCCCTTGGTGGTCTCCTCGCCGTGGAACTGGTAGCCGTGGGGCAGTTCGATGTGCTCTACGCCCTTCAGTCCCCACATAAAATCGAGGTGCCAATAGCTGCGGCGGAACTCCCCGTCGGTAATCACCCTGAGGCCGGCGGCCTTTTGTTTGGTTATAAGTTCTGTGATGCATTTGTCCTCAACAGCTTTCAACTCGGCTGCGGTGATGTCGCCGGCGGCGAAGGCTGCACGGGCTGACTTGATTTCCTGAGGGCGCAAGAAACTGCCCACGATGTCTGCGCGGAAAGGTGCGTTCGCTTTGTTCAGTGTACTCATTTTGCTTGTGTTTTGATGTTGTTTCTTGTTTGCGGTTGCAAAGGTATGGCAAGCGTTTTTCCCGAACAATATCTCAGAAAAGAACGGGATATTATGCTATCTTTGCCAGCGAAAAGCCATTGGCGCAAAATATCATCCTTCGTATAAAACATTTTGCAGAATGGAAAAACTCGACAAAACCGACCGCGCCATACTCCGTGCGCTGCAAGAAAACTCAAAACTCACCACCAAGGAGCTGGCCGACAAGGTGCACCTATCCCCCTCCCCTACCTTTGAACGACAAAAACGGCTCGAGCGCGAGGGGTACATCCGCAAGTACGTGGCTCTGGTGGACTCGCGCAAGGCCGGCAACAGCATTATAATATGGTGCAACATAAGGCTCAAACAACACACGCACGACTACATAAAGGAGTTTATGGACGCCGTGCAGGACATTGAGGAGATAACGGACTGCTACAACACGAGCGGCGACTTCGACTTCCTCATCAAAGTACACACGCGCGACATGGAGGCCTACCAGGACTTTATGCTCAACACGCTAGGAAAAATGCACTGCCTCGGCAGCCTTAACAGCGTGTTCGTCATCGGCGAGATAAAGTCCACCACGGCCGTGCCTGTACGTTAATTATTCGGTATTATTTCCTCAATTCGGCTAAAAATCAGTCCCGTTTTGCGTATTTGCGGCGATTTGCCGTAATTTGCAATAGTTTAGGACGCAAGTATCTGCGACCCAAAGCGTTTTTGCAGCGAAAAGCGCACACGCCATCTGCCTATGCGAAAGATTTTCACCTCATTCTCCGCACGCCTCACGTTCTACGTGCTTCTGCTCACCACGCTCATTTTTCTGGGCATCGTCCTGGTGTTCAACTCGTACAACACCAAGCACGAGGCGCAGCACGCGGAGCGGTACACCTCGGCACTGCAGCAGAACATCATCCTCAAAATAGACAACGACCTGGGCGACGTAGAGGAGGCCATGCATATTGTGCAGGCACAGGTGGGCCGCCACGTGGACAACTCACAGTCAGTCGACCGTCTGTTGCGCCGCGTGCTCGAGAGCAACCAACTGCTCAAGGGCGTGGGCGTGGCTTTCCGCCCCGACTACTACGGGCAGGGGGCAAGGCGGCTTAACTTCGACTACTTCTACCGCAACGACTCCACGAAGCGGATTGAGTACATCGACGAAGCCAAGTCCGCCAACGACTACACGCAGCGCGAATGGTTCCGGAACGCCCTCAAGACGGGCAAGGAATCGTGGCGCGACCCCTACATCGACAGCGACGACCGCCGCGAGTGCCTCACGTCGTTCGTGCTTCCCTGTCTCGACGACCAGGGCGAGGTATACGCCGTGCTGCTCGCCGACGTGGAAGTGACCGACCTTACCATCGATCTCAACCGCCTGCAACCGTACGACGGGAGCTACTCCTTTATTATATCGCGCGAGGGAAAATACGTGGCGCACCCCAACCGCGGCCTTATTCTCCGCACGAGCATCTACGACCGGGCGAACGAGTTGGACCGCCCCATGCTCGACTCCGTGGGCCGCCGCATGACGGCCGGGGAAACCGGCACGGCAAGCACCTCGATCGAGGACGACAGCGTAATGATTTGCTTCGCCCCCATGACGCAAGCGGGCTGGTACGTGGGAAGCGTCAACCCCTACCGCTCCATCACGAGCCAACTGGGTTCGACCACCTACACGGTGCTGTTCCTGCTGCTTGGCGGACTGCTGGTGCTGCTTGTGTGCGTACGTATGCTCATCAAAAGTATGCTCCGCCCGGTGAAGAAACTGACAGACGCGGCGCACCTCATTGCACGGGGCAACTTTGACGTGGAACTGCCACGGGTGGAAACGAACGACGACATCCGCAAACTGCACGACGCGTTCCACCATATGCAGCAGTCGCTCGGCGAATACACCCGCGAACTCGAAACAACCACCCGCGCCAAGGAACGCATAGAAAGCGAACTGCACATTGCGCGCAACATACAGATGAGCCTCGTGCCGAAGATGTTCTCGCCCTTCCTCAACTGCGAGGAGCTGGAAATTTTCGCCTCGCTCAAACCGGCCAAGGAGGTGGGCGGCGACTTCTACGACTTCATTCTGCGCGGCGGACGGCTTAAGTTCGTCATCGGCGACGTGTCGGGCAAGGGCATTCCGGCCTCGCTCGTCATGGTTATCACCAGCACGCTCTTCCGCGTGTTCGCCAACAGCACCGACTCGCCGGCCGAAATCGTAAGCCGGCTCAACAACGCCATCTCCGAAAACAACGAGGCGTGCATGTTCGTCACGTTCTTCTGCGGCGAGCTGGACCTCTCCACGGGCCGCCTCACGTTTTGCAACGCCGGGCACAACGCCCCGATAGTCATTGGCAAGGACAGCGAGAGCTATTACCTGACGATGGACTCGAACCTGCCACTGGGCATCGTGGCGGAATACCAATTCCGCAACCAGCAAATAGACCTGCCCAAGGGCAGTGCCATGCTGCTCTACACCGACGGCCTGACCGAAGGCGAGAACGCCGGCAAGGAACTCTTTGGCGAGGACCGTACGCTCGAAGCGGCACGCTCGCTCTCGCGGCAGAACGCCCGAGGTATCGTCAACGGCATGACCGACGCATTAGGCCAGTTCGTGGGCGACGCGGAACAAAGCGACGACCTCACGCTGCTCTGCGTAAGGCTCAACGAGGAATCGGCCGGCGTGTACGAAAATACGCTCCGCATCACGAACGACATGAAGGAGTCAGTGAAGCTGACACCCTTTGTCGACGACATGGCAAATGCGCTCAGCCTCTCCGACGAGACGAAGGACTCCGTCAACCTCGCCCTCGAAGAAGCTCTGGTCAACGTCATTCTCTACGCCTACCCCGAGGGCGCAAAAGGGCCAATCACGCTGACCGCACGCGCCGACGCCGCACGCACGCACATCCGCTTTGAACTGCGCGACGGCGGAAAGGCGTACAACCCGCTGCTCAACGAAATGCCCGACCTCACGCTCGGCATCGAGGAACGCCCCATCGGCGGTCTGGGCATTTTCCTTATACGCAAAATGATGGACGAACTGGCCTACGACCGGCTCGACGGCGAAAACGTCCTTATCATGCGAAAGAATCTATAAAACAAACCCAACCCAATGAAACGCAAAAGACTTTACGAAAAGCCCGCCCTCCACAGCGTCGCGCTCGAAGCCCAAGGCTTGCTCGCACAGAGCGAGACGCGAAATGCGCAATCAATAGAGAGGGCAAAACTTGTGGATTTTGAATTTGACGACCCCAGAACGACCGTCAACGAAGATTAGCCTTATGAAGATGAAGAAACTCCTGAAACTCGCGCTTTGCGCCGCAGCAATTCTGCTGGCTGCCTCCTGCTCGTCGGCCGACGATTTGGCGAACGGCGACCGCACGAACGGAAACAAAGAGAACAACGACAGCATCCACACACGCACCGTCACGCTCACAGCCACAGTTGGGCAAAACCTGCGCACGGGCATGAAGAACGACGGCGACGGCTACGTGTCGTTCTACTGGCACAAGGGCGACGCCATCGGCATTCTGACGAAATACTACAACGGCAACTACGGCCTCACGAAGTTCACCACCGACGACGAGACAGGAAGCACAACCGCCACGTTCAAGGGGCAAGTGGCCGAGGACGAAGTGTTGCAGCAGTACGCCGTATACCCCTACTACGAGGCTTCGAGTGCTTTTACAATCACTGAGAAGTCTATTGAACTGCCCTTGCCGGGGAGTTATACCTTTAACGAAGAACTTGGGGTGCCTGACACTCTCTACTTCCCCAAGACCGTGGACGGCACAACCATCTACCCCGCGCATTCTACTGGCATGCCTATGGTCGGCACTATCGCCGACGACAACGTCACGTTCAGGCATCTGGGCGGATTGGCGGTATTGCGCATCGACAAGATGCCGTGCCTGGACGGGCAAATAGAGATTACCGCCGACGATCACCTTTGGGACACCTACACCGTGAGCGACCTCTCGTCCGCCGACGCGCAAATCAGCTCAGCGAGCGGCACGGGCGGCGGAAGCCTTATCGACATCAGCTTCGGCGGCACAAAGGTTGGCAGCCCCGCCGTGTTCTTCCTGCCCTTGGCCACGGGGACGTACAACAATCTGACAATTGGCTTCCATCACAGCGGCGGCGGCGACATCAACTACACCATCCCCTACGGTTCGCTTACCATCGGACGCGGCGAAATCCACGCCATCTCGCTCACTACCAACACCAAGGGCGTGCTGCGCAACATCCGTTCGCTGGGCAACAACGAATACCTCGTGAACAACCGCCGCTTCATGGACCTCGGTCTGGAAAGCGGACTGCTCTGGGCTGAGATGAACATAGGCGCCACATCGCCCTACCTACCCGGCGACTACTTCGCCTGGGGCGAGACGGAAGTAAAGTCAAGCTGTACGGAGGACAACGCCACCTGGGGCAGCACCGCCTACCCCCAAACCACACTGCGCCCCGAAGATGACGCTGCCACAGCCAACTGGGGGTCGGGCATACGCATACCGACACAGGAGGATTTCGAGGAATTGAACGGAGACAGAACATTGTGCAAGTGGACATACCAATATGTTGAATCGGCTCCAAGTCCAAGGAACAGATACGGAATACGTATCTACAACAACAGCAACGAAAATCAGCAGTACATTTTCTTGCCGGCAAGCGGAGTAAAATACGGAAGCGTTATCTCAGCCGCTCAGAATGAGGGTACCGATAGCGAAGCATACTATTGGACAAGCACGGCAATTAGCAGCTCCACAACCAGCACACGCGAGGCCGTATTCCTAAACGCTATGGACGGCAGTTCGGGCAGCCTCAGATACTATTTAACCAACTCACCAGTCTATCGAGGCTTCAACATCCGCCCCGTAGCCGACAAATAAACACAGCCCCATTGCCCACTTTCGCAAGCCGGAAAGCATTTCTCGCCCAAAAAGTTTGCAGGAAAGCAAAAAATGCATACCTTTGCAACCGCAAACGGACAGCAATGCCCGCCACCCTGCAAGGAGAGATGGTAGAGTGGTCGATTACAGTAGTCTTGAAAACTACCGTGCTGAGAGGCACCGGGGGTTCGAATCCCTCTCTCTCCGCCACATAACCCTGCAAGTCAATGACTTGTAGGGTTATGTCTTTATTTGTACTAATCCACACTCTTCTAGCAGAACCACATTATTATAGTATATGGATAAAGGGCAATTTCTATTATATCAAACTCCTGACGGAGATTCACAGATTGAGGTGAAGCTCCAAAACGATACGGTCTGGCTCTCGCTTGACCAAATGGCAGAGTTGTTTCAGCGTAACAAATCTACTATCTCACGTCATATAAAGAACGTGATGGAGGATGGGGAATTAAAGAAAGAAGCAACTATTGCGAATTTTGCAACAGTTCAAAACGAAGGAACTCGCAAGGTTGAAAGGGGTATAACTTTCTACAACCTCGACATGATAATCAGCGTGGGTTATCGTGTTCATTCCTATCGTGGCGTTCAGTTTCGTATTTGGGCGACTAAGGTATTGAAGGAGTATATAGTGAAAGGCTTTGCCATGAATGATGACCTATTGAAGCGAGCTGGAGGCGGCAATTACTTTGACGAATTGCTTGCAAGAATACGTGATATACGCTCCAGTGAAAAGGTGTTCTATCGTAAGGTGTTGGAGATCTACGCCCTCAGTATCGACTATGACCCACGAGTGGAAATGACACAAAAGTTCTTCAAGACAGTACAGAACAAAATACACTATTCGGTTCATGGCCATACGGCGGCGGAAATAATCTACGAGAGAGCCGATGCCGAGAAAGACTTTATGGGATTGACAACGTGGTCTGGAGCTATGCCGTCAAAGCCCGAAGCCGAAATAGCCAAAAACTATCTTACCCACGAAGAGATAAATTCTTTGAATCGCATCGTAAGTCTGTATCTTGACTTCGCCGAAATGCAAGCCGAGGAACACCGCCCTATGTATATATAATACTCCCCCGTTTTTAGACACCCACATTCGGACAATCAAATAAATCTGA